>JANRLC010000076.1:0-27318 GCA_033762955.1 Verrucomicrobiota bacterium
GTCGCCGAATTAAAGCAGACTAATCGAATTAACCATTAGAAGCTCCTCGAGAGCGGGGGTTCGTTTCAGTACCGACGTACGGAGGTCAGACCAATTCAAACCGCTGGGATGTACAGTACAGGGACAGATGAAGAGTTCAAGATTTATTTCAAGAAAAGGTGCATAAAATTTGAAAAGCTCGATTCCAAGCCACTTTTGCGGCGGGTAGGTAAACGGTCATGCAAGGTCCGCAGGATACAAGACTGATGAATAGTGAATGATTTTGGCTAAATGGGCTATAAACCAGCATCCATGGCTGCTTACAAGGCATTTAAGATTCTCATATTTATGCATTTCAATACGTGCAGTATTTCTTCAAAAACGCCTTCCGTGTGGCTAGAATACACGTTTCCGAGGTTGG
This sequence comes from Verrucomicrobiota bacterium, assembly GCA_033762955.1. Classification (GTDB taxonomy): domain Bacteria; phylum Verrucomicrobiota; class Verrucomicrobiia; order Opitutales; family Oceanipulchritudinaceae; genus JANRLC01. The sequence goes on from JANRLC010000076.1 coordinate 401, forward strand.
CGATTTGGTTGAAATGGTAATTATCGGGATACTTGGAAGACAACGCAGACTGCATTCAAAGGTTGGAACTATTCTGTTATAGTTAATAGTGTTCACTATATCCAGTGGCTTCCAATAAGGGTTTGCGGGCGGGGGCAGTAGTGAAAATGGGCGGCCAAAGCATATCGGGTTCAGAGTAGAGAGTAGAGCGCTGACTCGCTGATGGAACTCCAACAGAGAGGCCTGCCTAATCGTTGGAGTTCACGCTTCAGCGTGTCCGGGGCTTCGGTAAGGTGGGACAGACATTCTTGTCTGTCCATTGTCCATGGTCAGAGGCTGTGGGAGCCTTTTATATTACGGCATGGTATCTGTTTAGCGTAGAATTCGACCATTTTGAGACAACCGCGAAGAGGCATTGTGTGTATTGTCAGCCCCAACGGGGCGAAATGTGATAGCCCGGGAACGGCCACCAATAAAGTACCTAGCCCTGAAGGGGCGTGACCCTATGCGAAAACGGCACACCAGTCGATGAACGCTGTAACGATGGTCCACACACCATCGGGTGCCGCCCTTTCAGGGTGGAGAACCTTTTTACCATGATGTGTACGCTAAACACAAACAACGGGACTCCATTCTTCCCGTGCCTGCGATGAGCTGGATTTTGGCTGAGAATTATACCCCCGCCAATTCCTTTACCCAACAACTTCGAAATGCACTGCTTAACAGTTTCTCTCCCCTTCGATGCTTATTTGTTCAACTGCTCCAAAATCTCCCTGTGCTCCGCCTGAAGCTCTTCACTGAATTTTTCCAAATCTTCCTTTTCTAATATTCCATAGCGACACATAAGCATAATATGTAGGTACATTTTGGATCTGGAGTAACCATCAAAACAGTCTCTTAGAATTCTCGCTTCTTCTTTGATTCTTTCCTCTGCTTTCCAAAAACATTCCGTCGGACTCTCTTTTGGGTTATTCAGCAGCTTAACGATATCCTGATTCTTCTTATACAAGTATTTTTCTCGAAGTTCAGGAAGACTATTACGGAATGTTTTCCAGTCCGATTCATTGAGTTTACCGTTCATAATATTATATTAGATAATGCTTAAGGTCAGGTACGGCGCTAAGCGTCAATTGTCGTTACCTGAACAGGCTTGTTCCCATCTGTATTCAGAGATATTTGTTCATACCCTATCCTTATGTTGGAAAAGTTCAAGCCTGTTGGCCTTCGCCAATAGGGGTAGAGCGACCCATCGAGTTCATGGAACTCGCTCATTGGTTCATCCAGATGTCAGCGGTCTCGGCGTGTGAAATTGTGCGAGGCGTTGGTCACGACGTGCTGATCGCCAGCATTCCTGACAGGCAGATCGCACTGGTCACGCTGTCTGGAGGGGATCGTCTAGGCACAGTTTGCCACATGGTTTTTATCCCGAGGCGGAGACAAGCACGCTACTCTTAGCCGAATAGACGCACGAGAAGCAATTCCCAGCCATTCGGACGTTAATCCTAAATAGGAAAATGGGGTGCTCAATCCAGGCACTTCCGGGATGCATCTGCCGTCCCATGGGGACGGTCTGCATCTTAGCCCCGGGTTTTAACCTGGGGTCAACGCGTATTTAGTAACGCAAGTCCCGTAGGGACGGCTGATGGGTCTGGTTGCGACATTATACAATGGTCGAAGAAATTGAGCTCATCGACTTGTGTTATTACGTCCAATCAGTCGTCCCTTTGGACGGACCGGGTATGTTGGCTACCTTGATATTCTAAATGCTACCTTAGTTATTCAAGGTAAACCGGGGTGTAGATTTAGAGAGCGCGGACGTCTCGTCCGCTGCCTTGGTGGCTTTTGGTGATTTATATAGTGGTGAATTAGAGGCCTGAACCTGCTGAAGCAGGAACTCCAACAGAGAGGCCTTGTCGTTGGAGTTCACGCTTCAGCGTGTCCGGGGCTTCGGTAAGGTGGGATAGACATTCTTGTCTGTCCATTGTCCATGGGTGGAGGCTGGCAGCCCTTTATTATAGGACATGGCAGCACAGGCAGGCTGGATGTCATGAATCATTAGAATTAAGCCAGACTTGCCAAATAGAAGCAATGCGACAGGTTCGATCTATGAAATTTGCCGCAATTACGGTAAATCCTGAGCAGATGGGAGGTGTTCCGTGTATCCGCAATCTGCGAATACCAGTAGCCACCATTCTAAAACTTATGGACGAAGGGAGTGCGGAGTACGAAATCCTCCAGCTTTATCCTGACCTGACACTCGCAGACGTGCGCGAAGCCCTGGCATACTCGGCCCGTGTTCTTGAGGAACGCGAAATCCTTGCTTCTTGAAATTTCTGGTCGACAACGCCCTGTCTCCTGAACTTGCCTGATTGTTCAGCGAAGCAGAACAGGATGCGGTCCATCTCAGGGATATATTACCGGTCAGGGCACAGCTCAGCTTGTGGACATCCTATTAAGTATCCGCTGCCTAGGTGACTTTTGGTGATTTGTAATGGTGAAATAGAGGACAGAACCTGCTGAAGCAGGAACTCCAACAGAGAGGCTTGCCTTAATCGTTGGAGTTCACGCTTCAGCGTGTCCGGGGAGCGCGGACGGCTCGTCCACTGCCTTGGTGTTGTCGTGTTCCGCGGGTCCACTTGAACGATGGGTTAGGTCGCACTTTATGGCGGAACAATCGCATCATGGCACGTCGGCGACCTTGTAGCCACAAGCCTTTAGTTCCTTGAGCACCTCGAGCTTCCATGCCCCAGCCGGATCTAGGGACACGTAGACAACCCCGCTGATGTCGTTTGGCGTTTCGATGTCGCCCTGCACGAGGGCGCAAACGTTCTCACGCCCAAGCTTGGCCATTAGGTATCCGTGTTCGAACACCACGTTTTGCCGGGCGCGATTCTTTGGAGGAATCTTCGTTTCGTGGACACCGCGGCCATGATCGCATGCGGTATAGAGAATCAGAGCAAAGTCCGCATCATTCGAGTAATGCTCAATTTTCTCGATAATGGTCATTCCGGCGCTCGCCTGTTCATGAAGGACAATTGTTTCGATTTCTTGGCGTTCGATGAACCGACTGACTTCTTGCTTAACTTCGTTGTTACGGCCGTGAACGATGAAGACCTTCCGCTTGTTGCGCGTAACTGAGGCTTCTTTCTGACGATCCCGTACGGTTGTTGAGTTCTGCAGCGACTTCAGGCTATCATGCTCTAACGCGTCAAGCAGTGGCGTGAACTGCTCGGACAAGTAAGTTCGACGCTCGGCATAAGATTTGAACTTTGGTTGAATAAAGCCCCAGACGGACTCCAGGTTTCGATGTGTCTTCACCCAAACAGGGAGCGTGTCTGCGATCTGCGGATCCGAGAGTAGTTGACGCCGCAGGTTCTCGTACTCGCTGGATTCGGCAGGCTTTCCTGTCGCATGCGCGACAAGCAGGTTGAGTAGGTAGCTCACCTTCTCGAAGTCAGTCTTCAGGAATTCAATGCTCATGTGTTGGATGTCAGTCGTTGGACGCTCAACGTTCGCATGTTCTTCTGTTGGTGCGCCACAGAATGGTTGCTGTGCGCCCGAACAACGCAATATGCCAACAAATCTTGCGATTTGTCAACAGCTCTATAGGGGCGCGAATGAGCCTGATTGTGAGGACGATAAGCCTAATGAAGCTGCGCGTAAGCTGGGACATCTATCAATCGCAAACTATCTTGATGAAGTGAGGTATGCTGTATGTCGTCGCTATCGGGAAAGGTGGTTAAGAACTTTTGGAAGTACGTGATCTCAACACCTCTATACTCAATGAGTAGAACGTCAGGATGAGACTGTTACATGCCGAGACACATACCGTGACAGTGGGTTACTTGTTACTTGTTATCGACCGCTTTTGCCCCAGTACGCTTACGATTCTCCGACCAAATCGCGCACACGTTTCGAATCAGGTACATGCACGGAGTGGAGTTGGGAGTTTGTTGGCATCCACTATCCACAATGGGTCTCTTGAAGGTTTCCCATGAAAAACTACTGCGATGAGTTTTGATTTCCTGGCATAATATGACGTATCCATTTTATACCACCTAATTCTTCCGAAGGATCGGGTAGAAGTCTTTTAACATCCATATTATCAGCTATTGTATGAATAAGGATCTCATTCCATTCAGTATAATAAACAGAAGTATCTAATCCATTGTTTACTGTATAATGGAGGAGCAAGTATAAATCATCGTTCTTTATGATATACAAAGGGGGGATTTCGTCAACATAATCCTTAGAAATGGATTTACTTCCAGAAGGCAACATAATGTTAGTTGAATCAGCAGATATAAAATATGCCGATTTAATATTGGAAGTACTACATCCAGTTAAATTAAAAATGAACAAGAAACAAATTATAATATATTTCATTATTTAATTAGAAATTGCATTTGCTGTTTAAAATATTCGTTGGGTGCAAGCTGACTTTGCAACCGCCATACGCTCGGTCTAGTGGTGTAGAGTGTAAGAAGCTTTCGGCTTGCTTCGGTGTATCTTTCGATTTTTGTATTGTTAGTCATATCAGTTGCCCGGATATGGATTTTTCCTGCCCGGCAACTTTATCTTATCTGACTCCGTGTTTTCCCCCGCACTGTACATTTTCTGTTGAGTCTTTACAGGTTACTCCCTTTGAATGTTCCTTAAAATTACAGCCACAATACATACATTTCGATGGCGTTAGCGGACTCCAGTGAACAATTGTTTTACCTGCTGAAACAAATTCTTGGCGACCAACAGGCTGCGAACATTGCGGACAGAGTATTCTTGATGTATAATGTTGAACATAGAATGACCACAATAATAATATTATTGCCAATGCATCACTAATTAAAAGTGCAATAATAATAATAGAAAGACCAACTGACGGACACAAAATAAATAGCCACACATCCCTGCGTATTTTTACATTTTTCATAATATTGTATGATAGCAAGCGGAACTAATTATGCTCATGGTCCATAAAATTATGTTGGTATATATGGTTGTATTTTATTCCACATGGGGTCTAAGGGGCAGGCTTCCTAAATAAAGTATTTGGTAAACAAATCATCGCTCCAATGGCATTTTTTACAGCCGTTGCCATGGCCATCAGTCTTAGTTACCTAATGTTATTTACAGGAAAATACAATGCGTATTTTCCAAGTAGAATTACACGGAATTACAGGATATGATTACACACCGCTCGAGCAGTCGTCCCAGTGGGACTCTGCCCATTTACCGCACAATACCCGGCCATAAATGACCGGGCTAGGGTGCAGAGCGTCCCGGATGGGACGCCGCGGGTATCCTACCGTGGCGCATGCACCTCGGTAGGGGCGCTGGAAGCTATGGGAGGTATGATATGAGACCTATGGGACTGATGGGACCTATGGGACCTACCGAGTAACGAAGCTCATACCGAGCTGCGGAAGTCTGCTCAGGGGGGGGTGTTACCACCCTTAACCACGCACGAACCGCCCTTTCCGACGAAACAAACGCCCTTAAGCACGTACGGACCACCCTTAAGCACGTACGGACTGCCCTTATCGACGTACGGAGCGCCCTTATCAACGTACGGAGCGCCCTTATCAACGTACGGACCGCCCTTATCAACGCGGGGACTACCCATATCGACGCACGGACCGCCCTTATCAACGCGGGGACTGCCCTTATCGACGTACGGACCGCCCTTATCAACGTGGGGAGTGCCCTTAACAACGTACGGAGTGCCCTTATCAACGTACGGAGTGCCCTTAACAACGTACGGACCGTCCTTATCAACGCCGGGAGCGCCCTTATCAATGGAGGATGGAACGTGGAGAATGGAGAGTGGTATACTTGCCACGGGCGGAGCACTCTTAACAATGAATGGAGTGCCTTTAGGCACCGACGAAACGTCTTTGACAAGACAGCTTGTAGGGATGGGTTTGATTGGGGGTGTGGTTGAGGCGCTACCTACGTCCTGTGAGATAAGAAGTCTACACTTAAGCATCGGTGCCTATCGAAGTTGTTATGCTTGGGAAGAAAAACCGATTGCCGGAGGTGGCATGGCGTCTCGCCCATGTTCGGGCGCTGTGATGATCGCAGGAAGACACAATAATCCAGCGGTTTATACTCTATTTGCAATAATATGCGCACTTCTCTATCTAGTTTGGGCCAAACTTCAGGAGCGGGTTAGAAAACCCGCTCTCCGTTTGCTTCAAACACCAACGGAGGGCGGACATTCTTGTCTGCCTATTTGCGATCAACGGTGCATTGATTTACTAGTCGGAGCCAAACTTCAGACACGGGCAAGATGCCCGTGCCACTTCAAGCAGCCCAACAACCTCGAAATGCACTGTCTTACGCGTGGGTGCAGATATTTGTATTGCTCACCGGGCGTGTAATCCGATGATTTATTCCCCATGCGGAAGCGCTACTGGGGACTATACGGGGTTTATTTGGGAATTGGTGCGGGCTGTTTATGCCTGTGCGGCTGCTCTGCGTCCGAAGATAAGGACGCGGCGGCGACGAAGAAGCCGGCGGCGGGGCAACCGGCGCGGGTTGTGGACCCGCCTGCAATTGCGCCGGCGGCGGCTCCGGGTGCTTCGCAGGTTGCGCGCGAGCCGGGGAGCGCCTTTGGTTATGCGGATGCCGTGGCCTTGGCGAAGGGGCTGGCGGGTAGGGCGCATGACCCGAAGGCGGATGCGCCGGATGATTTTTTCCTGAAACTGACCTATGACGAGTATCGGGATATCCGCTCGGTGCCGGAGAAGCGGCTATGGGCCGGGAGTGGGGGGCATTTCACGGCGGATTTCTTCCATACGGGTTTTATCTACAATAGGCTCGTTCACATGGATGAACTGCGCGAGGGGAAAGACTACCCTATTGCGTATGACCGCCAGAGTTTCAGCTTTGGGCGGCTTTACGAGGGCCGCCAATTGCCCGCTAGTGGAGGGTTCGCAGGGCTTCGAGTGTTCACCGACCTGTACCGCGGCGCGGGTGGGGGCCATGTGGATGAGGTGGTGGTCTTCCAGGGGGCGAGCTATTTCCGTGCGGTTTCCCAGGGGAGTATCTATGGGCTCTCTGCGCGGGGACTGGCCATCGATACCATTGGGGGGAAGGGAGAGGAGTTCCCTTCGTTTACGCGTTTCTGGATGGAGCGGCCGGATGCGGGGAGCACGAGTGTCACGGTGCTCGCGCTACTGGAGAGCCAGCGTGCAACGGGGGCGTACCGGTTCATAATCACGCCGGGGCGCAGCACGATTACGGATGTGGAGGCCACTATTTTCCTGCGGGAGAAGGTGGCCATGCTCGGGCTGGCACCGCTGACGAGTATGTTCTGGTTTGGTGAGGGAAGCTGGCCGAAGCCGCCGGAGTTCCGTCCCGAGGTGCATGATTCGGATGGGTTGCTCATCGCTGAGCCTGACGGCACGCACACGTGGCGGCCACTTGATCTCGCCCATGCGACTATGCAACTGCGGCATACGGTGCTCCAGCGACCCAAGGGGGTGCGCGGGTTTGGACTGCTACAGCGCGATCAGGATTTCCGCAACTACCTCGATCTGGAGGCCGAGTATCACCGCCGGCCGAGTGCGTGGATAGAGTCGGTTGAGGGGCTGGATGCCGGGGCGATTCATCTGGTTGAGATTCATACCGGGGAGGAAACGTGGGATAATATTGTGGCCCTCTGGGAGCCTGCACTTCAGCCCGCGCCGGGAGAATCGCTTCACCTGCGCTACCGTCTGCACTGGGGGCCCCCCGAGGTGGCGGGTGACCCGGCGAGTAAGATACTGGAGACTCGACGCACCGGGCAGTGGGGGCCGAGGCGGGAACTTATAGTGCTGGAAGTTTCGAAACCTGCGGGTTTCCCTACGGGGAAGATGCCTGAGGTGCGAGCCAGTGGAGTGGGGGCGAGTGTGCAGGAAACCCACGTGTTTGAAAATACTGTTACTGGAAACTGGCGGGTGGCCGTGCGTTTTCTCTTTCCAGATGATGCAAAGGAGGCCACCCTCCGGGCACAACTTTTCGCCGATGGCGCACCGTTGTCTGAGCGCTGGGAATACCTATGGAAACCTTAACCAACAGCTTTTCGCCGACTACCGGCACCAAGGAGGAGTGGAACGAAGCCTTCTCCCGGGTGGATGACTTCTTTCGAGCACACCGTGTTCGGCAGACGTTTCTCATCCTGGAGATTCTCCGCTCGGCGGCAGAGAAGCACAAGAACTCTCCGGGCGAGAGTCCCACGCGCCTGGCTGTCAAGGAAGCGCAGGAACAGATTGATACCTGGGTGAAGGGCATCATGGCTGGGAGCGGCGAGAGCGATGTGCGCAAAGTCCCCATGGGGCTTGTGGCGTTTCTTCTCTGCGATGGGCCGCGCAAGTTCCCCGAATACTTTCTAGGCCGGAGTAATCTTCCCTCCGAGCTGGTTGATGGTATGCGGCAGCGCTCACTCGAGGCTGGGCCGGACTTGGAAGTGTCCAGCATGGTGCCGAGACCGATCGACTTGGGGCTGCTTCCCGAGGTGGCGGATGATACGTGGGAGTTCCTGCAACGGAACCCGATGGTGCGAATGTTCCTGGTTTGGACGTTCTTTTTAGCGATAGTGATTGGTGGTCTAGTCTACTTTATTAATTAACAAGCCGGTATTTTCCCAGCCCGAATGAGCCCAGTTGATCCTGATATTTTTCGAATTCACCCGCGCCTGCAGCGCCGACGCATTACCTACTTTACACTGGTCTATGTGATTGCCACCTCTGGAGTGGCCCTGCTGCTGCACGCCTTTATGAAGGACGGGCTGATGGTGCTGGAGATGGCGATGCTTCCGGTGTTTGCCGTGCTTTTCTACCAACTCACCTTCGCCTTCGTCACTGCGGTCCTCGGCTGGATGGTGCTCGTGCGCGAAAAGTCCGACCCGCTGCGTATCGGCAAGACGCTGCCAGCGGATGAGGAGGACAGCGTCCCTCTCGCAAGCACCGCGATTACCATCCCCATCTATAATGAGGATGCGACGCGTGTTTTCGAGGGCTTGCGCATCATGTTCCGGTCCCTGGAGAAGACGGGGCACCTCTCGCATTTCGACTTCTTTATCCTCAGCGACTCGGATGATGCCAACCGGTGGGTGGAAGAGGAAGTAGCCTGGCTGGAACTGTGCAAACAGCTCAACGCCTTTGGCCGTATCTTTTATAGAAAGCGCCGGCAGGCCATCAACCGCAAGAGTGGCAACATTGGGGACTTCTGCCGACGCTGGGGAAGGCGCTATCGGTACATGATTGTGCTCGATGCGGACAGTTTGATGGGGGGCGCAGCGCTCGTGCGCATGGTACGACTGATGGAGAGGAACCCAATCGTGGGCATCATGCAGACGCTCCCGAAACTAATCCATGCCGACACGCTGTTTGGCCGGGTATTTCAGTTCTCCACGCGCCTGTATGGCCCGATCTTTGCGGCAGGGATGGATTACTGGCAGGGCAGGGATGGCTCGTTCTGGGGGCACAATGCCATTGTGCGTTTACAGCCCTTCATCGAGCATTGCGGACTGCCTGAACTCCCCGGCAAGGAGCCACTCGGCGGGCGAATCCTCAGCCATGATTACGTGGAAGCCGCGTTGATGCGAAAGGCGGGGTTCCAAGTCTGTCTCGCGGCGGAGATAGAGGAGAGTTATGAAGAAGGGCCGCCCACGCTGATTGACCACTTGAAGCGGGACCGCCGCTGGTGCCAGGGAAACCTGCAACACATGTTCCTGTTATCCGCGAAAGGATGGAGCGGGGTACATCGACTGGCGTTCTATCACGGTATCTTAAACTACCTGGTTTCCCCGATATGGTTTCTGTTCCTGATCATGGGGACATTCTACGCGATCACCGCTGCACAGTTCCCGGAAGCATTCCGCCCGCAACCGCATTACCTGATCTTACTCGGTGTGGTGGTATGCTTTCTCTTCCTGCCGAAGGTGGCGGTCAATCTGCGGGCACTACTCGACCCCGAGCAGTCGGCTCGATTCGGAGGCAGGGCAAAGCTGTTTGTCAGCGCGGTATTGGAGATACCCTTCTTTACGCTACTCGCCCCGGTGTTAATGGTCGCCCATTCACGCTTCGTAGTGCTTACGGTACTCGGGCAGGGTGTGCGCTGGGCTACGCAGAGTCGGCGTGCTGTTGACGAGGTGGACTGGCGCGAAGCCATCATCACCTTCTATAAGGTTTCGCTCTTTGGGCTTGGCTGGGGGCTGTCCGCCTTCTACCTCAACCCGGGTTACTTTGTATGGCTGAGCCCAGTCGTGATCGGGCTCACCTTGTCCATACCCTTTCACATCCTGAGCGGAGGGGCTCGTCTGGGTGCACTTACCCGGCAGATGGGTTTGTTCTTAACCAATGAGGAATTGAACGCGCCCTGGGTCATCAAGCAACTCGATGAGAACCTGGGCAAGGCCTACCGCCGCCAAGTGCCCCATGAGACGTTGCGTAAGCATTACGGGTTGCTACAGGTCATAATTGACCCGTACACAAATGCCCTGCATGTCTCGCTGCTTCGCCTGCGCACGCGCCCGGTACCGGAAAGTCAGGAGTTTTTCGAGGAAATGCGTGCACTGCTCCTGGAGAAGGGGCCCGACGCACTGGAGCCGAAAGATATAGTATCGCTCATGTATCACCCGGAGTCGCTGCTCTGGCTGAACGACCATGTGTGGTCCAGTCCGGCAGCACAAATCGCTCCCTGGTGGCGTCTGGCGATGCGCCAGTATAATCTGCTGACACCAGAGCCGATTACCCCGCTGTATAGGTAAACGGCCACCAATGCGCCTTAAATGGCGCCCCCAGTAGGACTCGAACCTACATTACCGGCTTCGGAGGCCAGCGTTCTATCCATTGAACTATAGGGGCCAGAAGTGTTCTGAACATGCGGAGGCATACGCTGGGGGTCAAGCGGAAATCCGGGATGGTGGTGAGTGCTGACTTTATTCGGCAGCCGTAGCCTTCATCCTATTCGACTTGCTCTTGATGTCGTCATGGAGCTGCTCCAAGCGCGCTTCGCGCTCCTGCTGCTCCATGGTTAACTCCATCAGGCGGGTTTCGCTCTCGCTGATGAAGTTCTCCCGCTCGTTGAGTCCTTTCTCGCGCTCCTTCAGGTCTGCCTCCATGTCCCGAAGCTTCTTCATCCCGCGTTCGATGTTCTTCTCCTCATCGCGTAGCTTGACGAGTCTGGATTCGAGAAACATGACCTCATCCTCCTTGTCCGCAATCGCTTGTTCGCGGGCTTTGAGTGACGCTTCCACTTCAGAGAACTTGGATACGCGCTCCTCCACGGTATTCTTATATACTTCGAAATCCTTCTCCCTATCCTCGATGCGGCGTTCGAGTTCCTTCAGTTTCTTCTCCTTGATATCCAGGGCTGCCCGTTCTGAAATCAGGGTAAAATCGACTGGCCCACCGCTCTGGGTTCTCTCCTTTTCTGCAAGCTCCTTGGCCCAGCGGGTGAAGTAGCTAAAGGCTTCGGCACTCGCCAGCTTGCCAGGCGTAGGGCATTGTGGGCACGCTACGTAGAAGTTTACAATAGTTGTCCGGGGCGCATTGCGTTGCATCTCCTCCAGCGTGCGGCAGTCCTCCTTCGGGCCGATACCAAATGCCGCCCAGCTACCATTGGCATCCCCATAGATGCCGAGGTAATGAAAGCCTCCATTTTGGTACGCTTGAAAGATGCCGTCCCGGTCCTCGGACGCCGTCAATTCAAGCAATTGTGACAATGTTATCTCGACCGCCATAATTCCGGCAGATGCAATGATAGGTTAACCTGACTGTTAAGGTATTGATGCAACGACAACCATCAAGTCACAAAATAATTCATTTGCCAAGAAGCACCGTGCTTGGGCATGAGTCAGGGCGAGGGGACGGCAGGCGGAGTTCCAGGATTCTCAATCGAGTCCGCCGCTGATTTTAGATGCTCGATCACTTCGGGAGTTATCGCGATGCCCAGCCGCTGCATGGCCACCAGCGCAGCACCCAGTACCGGAGGCAACATGGGTTGAATCAAGGTCGCATTGGGCAACCGCTTGGTCAACGCGCGCTGCAGGGGCTTGAAGAACGCATCGCCCGCATTCAGCAGGCCACCCGCTATCACGATGGAGTACGGTTCCGGTCCAAATTGAAGCTTGGCGGCGACTGCTACCGCAAGGTTGGCCAGCTCGTTGCACCCTTCTTGGATAATTCCCCGGGCAATCTTGTCCTTGCGGGCCGCGGCCTCGAACACTAGTGGCGCGAGCTTCGCCACCCAGTCGCGAGGCAATGGGTTCTTGTAAAAATTAACCGGTATCTCATCAGCCGACTCCTGCCCCCACGCGCGGTTGACGGTATCGGTCAACGCCGTGGCCGGTGCGCGCCCATCCGCTGCGCGGGCGACCGCACGGAGAGCCTCCATACCCAGCCAGCAGCCACTGCCACCGTCATCAATCAGCCAGCCCCACCCACCTGCCCGGGTGCTTTCTCCCGCAGCATTGCGCCCATAACAGGCGGAGCCCGTCCCCGCCACGAGTACGATTCCGGGCTGCCCGGGCAGTCCGCCCTCCAGCGCAATGCGCAGATCGTGATCGCAGTCCATCATTTCCATGGGGGCGAGACTGAGCGGTGCCAGATAATCCAGGAAAGATTCCTGCTCCATCCGCAGCCGCAGCCCTGCCAGCCCAAGGAATGCCGCGCTGGCCGGACGTATCCCATAGCCAGCGCGCTGCCACGCTTGCGCTGCGACAGCCCCCACCGTGTTCCTTGCCTGCTGCCACCCCACCGCTTTGGGATTCGCCGGGCCATCGTGGCCAAGCCCGATGACAAAGCCCTGCTCATTAACCAAAACCGCGCGCGACGTGGTACCGCCGCCATCAACCGCCAGTATGATTTTCTCCATCACCCTCTCGCCTAAGCACTTTAAAGCACACACGCAATAGGAATAGTGCCATCCCAGAAAATTGCACTCGGTGGCGATGACGTCCTGCTGAGTGTTAACCGCCACTCACAACAGCTCCTGATTTAACCTGAATATGTCACCGAAAACACCACGACTCTCGGTTCCAGTGTACCGAGGTTGATATATTTTTCCTCGGCTTTGCGGATGCCGGCTTTGAGGATTTCGCCAGTCTTGGGGTCGTAGATGCGGTAGGCGCTGGGGATGGCATCGGTATTGTAGCAGGATACACCGCCCCCGGTTTCGCAGTAGGTGATGAAGAGCTTGCCGGGTACGGAGAGACCGCGTCGGCCAATGATGAACCACCAGTTGGGCTCCATGTCGGCGAAGGGCAGGCCGTCGAAGATGCGCCGTGCGATGCCGGGATACTTCGAGCCGGGGAAGTCCAGCGCCTCGCGCCAACCGGCGTTCCGTGCGGTACACCATTCGCCGTGGTCTGGCTCATCCTTATGCAAACGCCACTGCCAGAGGCTCCCGGCACCATAGACGAGCCCCATGGTACTCCCAGCGCAGAGATTTGCCCACGCTTCATGGCCCTGCCACCAGTTGGCACCGTTGCCCGGCCAGCCGATTTCTTCGTAAGTGGGTTCACCATTTGCCACTGCCTTCGCAGGGGAATTTCTCCACATATCGGCCACGCGTTCTTGCACATGCTCGCCACTGTGCCCGGTCTGGCACCACTGGAAATCCAGCCATGTACGCCCCTGGTGGGTGCGGTTTTCGGCGTGCGGGGAGTAGTGAATCCCGGTCGGTTGCCCGTAGGCATCCCACTGCTCCACTTCCTCGCCGGCAGCATCCACCTGGTTAACTACAAAGGGCTCTGTGCATGGGCCGTCCCCGCCAATGAGCCAGATTGCCGGGCGCGCACCGTACCGCGCCACCAAATACCGACAAAAGCGCGAATAGTCCTCTGCACTGACTACATTCCCCGCGACGCGGCGGCCTTTCCAACCATAGCCGTGGAAAACGGGTTGATAAACCGGCGCGATCTCGTGCTCCACCAGAGTGGCGATGAGTTGATCAAGATACTGGAAATAGCCTGCGTTGGGTTGCGTCAGTTTCCCCTCATGCAAGTCCTCAAACCCGATCTCGAACCCCAAGTCCTCGGTCCTGCTGCGCGGACCCCGGCAGTCCATATCCGGCTGCACAGTCATGAGTAGCGCGGCGTTGTAGCCTTTTGCCTGGCGGTCCCTGGCATAGACTATCGCCTGCTCTTGTGTTGCGCGCCAGGGCAGCCCCCAGGCAGTGTCTGCGCAGAGCAGTAGCGGAGTCCCATCGGCGTGGACGAGATTGCGTTTTCCCGGAGACATCCGCCAGAACCCGTGTTTATAAAAGCAATTGGGTTTGGGCGAGTTAGCGGCGCATGCTTTCAATTCCCCCGTCTGCCCATGGAGGCCACCATCGCGATTGTTCGCAAAACTCCGCCAGAACCAGCGGCCTTCACTTCGTGTGGAGGCAAACCGCACACGAAAGACGCTCCCTCCATCCCAGAACGCGGGACGCCTCAGCAGCGTGCCATCCTCGTGCGTGAAATCCACCCAGGCTTGCACCTCGGTATAGGGATTTGCCGATGTCGTGGATGCGTTGAAGCAAAGTTCGATCTCCTGCCAGAGCGGGGCTGCAGTGGGTTGGGTTTGCATAATGGCTTGGTATGCCGACAGTGAGAAATCGCGGCGGGGAAGGAAAGCAAGAAATTAGCAGGGAGGTGAAGCCGCTTATTGAATCACTTTTCCCGCCTACCTCGATCGACACGGTTCATTCTTCCCTATCGATCGGATTAGCGTGCGACTATTTTCACTATTCTCTGACAAATAAATCATCGGCTACTGCGTATATAAGCAGTTGCACCTGTGGATCATGGCTATGCGCCTGGCATGTGCTTCATAATATAACCGATTAAGTAAACATGAAACTTCCACTCTATTTGTCCATCCTTCTTGGTACAGCCCTCTGTAGTGTATTGCCCCTCTCCGTTACAGCGCAAACCCCAGAGAAGAAAGATGATAAGCAACAGCCCCCGAGCGAAGTATTTAACGAAGAAGATGTACTGGAGTTTGTTCCCTGGGAAGTCACCGCAGGGATTTCTGTGGGCGGGTCCAAGGATATTGCCTACTTTCGCGATTGTCTGTTAAAGGGCGGCATCCCGCACCCGAATGTATTGAGTATCGAAGGGCTGTTGTCCGAGCACGATCTCCCTGTGACTGCGAAACGACGTCCCAAGCAGCTTATTGCGATGAGCACGGAGGCGGCAGAGTGCCGCCTGCCCGTTCTGCCTGAGGCGCGTTATCTTGCACAAATCGGCATGAGTTCATCGCTTGATCTTTCCAAGTGGGAGCCCGGGCCGATACACTATGTCGCGGTGGTGGATGTCTCCGGCTCCATGAACGGACTCCCGCTGGACATGGCCAAGGTGGCGCTCCGAGAACTCATAGAGCAGGTGCGCCCGCAGGACTATTTCTCGCTCGTAACATTTTCAGAGAAGGCCGATGTCGTGATTGTGCCTTCCAAAGTCAGTAGAGAAGGGCGTTCCGGGCTTATCGCCACAATCGATAATTTGCAGGCTACCAATGGCACTTGTCAGCAATGTGGATTGGAAACGGGTTATAAAGTAGCACGGCAGCGTCCTGCCAGATTCACTGGAAACTCACGGGTGATGCTTTTCACTGATGAGCGTCCAAATATCGGCGTGGCCAACGAAACTGGACTGATGGCGATTCTCAGGACCGCTGCCAAGGAGGGTATTGGCACTTCGATTTTCGGTGTGGGAGAGGAATTTAATGCGGAGATGGCTACGGAGGTGGCATCGGTGCGCGGTGCGAATCTCCATTACCTTTCCGATGTGCCAGCTATTGAGCGTCTCTTTCGGGAGGAGCTGGCAACCTTCACCACTGAAATGGCGCATAGTTTCAGTCTCACCGTGCATCCTGCAGCGGGGATGAAGCTGGTCGGGGTCTTTGGTATACCAGGCCAGGCATTGGAGTGGGTGGGTGAAAACTCAGTGCGCTTGCGCGTGGAGTCACTCTTTCTCAGTCGCAGACAGGGCGGTATATTCTTCGCCCTAGCCCGGACAGACTCACCGTATCTACCGGAACGCAAGACAGGCACCGAATCACTAGTGATTGCGACTGCTGAACTGGAGTACGTTACGGCTGAGCAGAATAAAACCGAACGGCAGTCGGTGGAGTTCGTCACCCTCTCTCGTGAGAAAATGGGCACTGGGCTAAGTCGGGGCGAATTTCTGATCGATGAATATCTCACACTTAAGGAAGCCACTAGCGCCCATTATTTGCGAAACGATCAGGAGGCAGCCTGGCAACTGGTTACTGCATTGATGAACCGGGCCATGCAGAACAGGGATTCCTCACTCGCCAAAGAGCGCGACCTAATCACCTATACAGAACAAGCCTTTGCTCTGCTGTCAGGCCACCAGGGAGAATCAGCGCATGCTGTCAGAAGTGATGCTTCGCGCGGGAAAGAGAAGTCTGCGCTTTCGCCACTATGCGGCATTTGGAAATGCCTGAATGACCATCAGGAAGGATGGCAAAAAATGATCATTTGGCCGAACGGTACCATTGATTTGATAGATTCCGATAAGAGCGAAAACATCTATCGCTCAAACACTTATAAACTCCCAGTCAATCAGTCCATGCAGGGGAAGCTGAAGTCGGCAGACGACGGTGACCGCTTGTACTATGAATTAGATGGGGACACACTTCATCTGACCTATACACAGACATCGAAGTCGTATGATTTCGTTCGTTGTGAATATCAGAACGCAGAGCAAGTCGAAGTGCTGAAGAAGGATAGCATTACCGGACTGCCTGTTAAGCGTGGGAGTTAACGTTCAAAGAGGACAATGGAAAGATGGCAAGCACCGTGAATAATGGCTAATTGTAAGAGCATGGCGACGACGGTGACGTTAACAGACGCTAACCCTACAGGTGAGTCGGTTTTGTTCGGTAGGGACGCAATGTGGGTAGAACCAGGCATCATAACGCACTTCCGTCCCGGAGGGACGGTTGCCTAGGGCTTTCTCGGAAAAGCATGGATTAGCAACTTCCTTTCCTACTAACTACTGACTACTGTCTACTGACTACTCTCTCCCATCCCCTTCATTTTCCGGCCCATTTGCTGACTCTTTGGCGGTCTCGGCCACGGTGCGAAGATCCAGCTTGCCGGAGGCGAGCATGGGAATGTGGTCCACATGTTGGATACGGCGGGGAATCCAGAGATTCGGCAGGCCGGCTCCGATGAGTCGGGAGCGGAGCTGTTGGGGGTCGATGTCAAAAGTGGTCAGCAGCACCAGGGCTTCGCCTTTCTGTGGGTCGGTGACCCCGGTGACGGCCACTTGGGGCTGCTCGGAATCTTCGAGAGCATACACGCTGTTGATGGCGGATTCCACGGTGCCGTGTGGGACCATCTCACCGCCGATTTTTGAGAACCGGCTGACACGACCTTCGATGTGGATGTAGCCTGCATCATCGATGCGTGCGAGATCGCCGGTGATAAACCAGTTGCCCCGAAATACCGTGTCGGTGAGGTGGGGGTCATCGAGGTAGCCACGGAAAATATTCGGACCACGCAGCTCAAGCATGCCGACTTCGTTGTGCTTGCGGCCTTTGCCAGAGCCAGGGTCCACAATGCGGGCCGACATCCCTGGGAAAAGCTGCCCTACGGAGCCACGTAGCGAGGCTGGCGGGAGTGTGCGGGTGCGATCGGGGCTTGCGCGCTCGGGCAGGTTGACACACGCCACGGGTGAGGTTTCGGTCAGCCCATAGCCCTCCAGATAGGTGCTGCCAAAGGTCTGCTCCCAGAGGTCTCCGAATCCCGCCGGTGTTTTCTCGGCACCGGCCACAACCAGCTTGAGTGAGGACAATTGCTCTGGCGTGGCGCGTTTTAAATAGGGGCGAAGAAAGGTCGGCGCGCCCACCATGACGGTGATCTTCTCGTCCTGAATAGCCTGGGCAATGCGCTTCGTATCGAGGGGCGAGGGCACGGTAACCACTCGCATGCCAGAGATCATCGGGTAGAGCAGTGTCACCGTGAATCCAAAGCTGTGAAAGGTTGGCAGGCACCCGAGCATGGTTTCGCTTGGGTTGAGGAGACCGCATTCAATGATTTGTTCACAATTCCCGATTAGATTGCGGTGACTGAGCACCACACCTTTCGGATCTCCACTGGAGCCACTACTAAAGAGGATGGTGGCCTCCTGCTCGCCGCCAAGCTTCGGTACACCTGCCAGGCGCGCTGTGAGACTGGCAGGGAGCATACGTGCAGCCATGAGCCAGCCGAGGATAGACGCCTTGCCCACAGACTCCCGCTCGGTAAGCAAGTCCAGCAAATGCGTCGTCCAGGGGAAGTCCGGGAACTTCTCCTTTACTGCAGCGGTGGAAATAATCGTGGAAATACCGGCCTTGCGCAAACTGGCCTCCAGTGCTGCGCGCCCGCTGGTGAAGTTCAGGTTCACGGGCACCTTGTCCGCCAGCAAAAGCGCGAGGTTAGTCACGAAGCTACCGAGACCGGCTGGGAAAACGACTCCGACTCGTTTCCCCGGAATACTCTTTCGCCAGCGGCGGGATAGGGCGAGGGCGACAGCGAGTAGTTTACCGCAGTTCAGATCGCGTCTGTCCTTCGTCAAATCCACCACAAGCACGTGGCTTGGTCGCGAGGCGAGTTCACGCAGGCAGCGATAACCCAGATGTCCGCGTAGTGAAGCACGCTGCATAAAGGCAGCCTCCCCGTTGTCAATGATGGCATCGCGCTGGTTTATCATGGGGCGGAAAGTATGACTGGAGTGGGCAAACTGGACTAGGCAAGGCGTTCATTTTCATTACTGGCAGACACTGCCCGGCTTGAAAATAAAAAAAGGTGGACGATGAGGACGTCCAGTTTGCAGTAGGGCAGTTCGTACGCAGAATGAGTCCTATAGGACCTAAAGGACCTATAGGACTCATCAAAAGCTAATAGCTGAAGGCTAACAGCTACCGACTACCACCCTTCACATGCTTCTTTAGCCATGCCATCACACCCGCGGGGTCACCGGAGTAGCCGACCTCGCGGGATACTTCTTTGCCCTGAGGGTCGAGTAAAATGAGCGTCGGAAAGCCCTCTACCTTATATTGGGTGGCCAAGGTATCGTTGTGCTTTCTTTGTTCAGCGGAGAGTGCTGTCTTTTTGGGAAAGTCCAGCTTGAGCAGAACTAGATTATGCGTTGCGTAGTCCGTAAACTTTGGTGTTGTTAGCAGGTCCCTCGCCAGTGCCTTACATGGTGGGCAGTAGTCCGATCCGGTAAACTCGAGCAAGAGGTACTTGCCCTCTGCTTTAGCTGTAGCCCGCGCGCTATCGTTGTTGGTCAACCAGTTCGCTTCACCATGGGCCAGGGTTGCAATAGTTAATAGAAGGAGACCGGTGAGTAGTGCTTTGAGCTGCATAAGAATGAAGATGGTTGAAGGTAGGCTGTACTGGAGCACACGCTCCGTTCATTCTGCCTCTGACACCACTCGACGCCGAATGTTCAGAAATCCGGAAGCCGTGGGAGATCAGCTTTCAGCCTTCAGTCCACTACTGCCTTCCGACTCAGTGCCTTTGCACCTTTGTCCCTACCGACTTCGGGATTTAATGTTCTACGGAATCCGGTTCTCGCGAGTGGCGAGATACAGCGTCCACCACTCTTCACGGCTCAGTTCCACCTTATCTGCCTGGGCGCAGGCGCGGATACGCTCTGGATTACAAGTGCCAATGATGGGCTGAATCCCCGCCGGGTGGCGGAGCAACCAGGCGAGCAGAATGGACTCTTGCGTCACCCCTTTTTCTTTGGCAAGGGCATCGACCGCCACGGCCGTAGCTTTAGCGCGCGCATCGGCGGGCTTGGCCAGCCGGCCTTGCGCCAGGGGTGACCAAGCCTGAATCATGATCGAGTGGAGCCGGCAGTAGTCGAGTAGTCCTTCATGGCGCACAGGCAGCGGGTCTGTGCGGTTTACGACGATCTGTTCATCGAATAGCGGGGCATGCAGCAGGCTTAACTCGAGTTGATTCGCCACCAAGGGGAGCGATGTGGCCCGCTGGAGCAGCGCAATCTGGCCGGGGTGGTGATTACTCACGCCGAAGTGGCGCACTTTGCCCGTAAAGTGGAGTTGCTCAAATGCCCGGGCTACTTCCGCCGGTTCGCAGAGAATATCCGGACGATGGAGTAGAAGCAGGTCGAGATACTCGGTCTTCAGCCGTTGCAGGATGAGGTCTACCGAGTGGGTGATGTGCTCATAGCTAAAATCATAGCGATGCGGCGCGCTTGGGGTCGGCTGCCCCGGAAAGCGTATGCCGCACTTGCTCTGGACGAATAAATCCTCGCGGCGTGCCACGCCCTCTTCCCATACGCCTGAAAACACAGACTCGCTTTTTCCACCACAGTAAATATCAGCGTGATCAAAGAAATTAATGCCACTTTCGAGCGCAGCCTGGACCGCTGTGAGCCCGTACTTGCGGTCTTCCGCAGTGATCGGCCCCTGCCAGGAGCGCGCAATATTCATACAGCCGTAAGCAATGCGTGATACATTTAGGCCAGTTTGATGCAGGGGGTAGGTTTTCATTGGGATGTAAGTATTTGCGCTAATTGTTAGCTTTAAGCTTATGTAGATGAGCACTTTTGATGCTTACTCACAACAGCAATCTTCTGGCTGGCATCAGCCTGGACAGCTGGGGTACATCGGTATGCGGTTTCTCAACTCAAGAGGCTACACACCGAGAAAGTGACATCATGTTGCACAAAAAAGCCGTCCAGATTGCTCTGGACGGCTTTCGAAATAATAGATCAACTCAAAGCTTAAGCTTTACGACGGCGCAGATAAGCCAGAGCGAGAGCAGCTACACCAGCGAGACCAGCGATGGTAGAAGGCTCGGGAACCGGTGATACCTGAACATTGTCGATATACACATCGTAGGGGGTTAGAGCATCACCAATGATTTCGAATTGCTGTAGTGTAGATTGATCGGGATTATTCGAATTGCCGACATCCAGAGCAGCACGAGCAGCAGAAGATAGAATCACTAATTCGAAGGACACGTTGTGCCAGGCATCATCGGCTATGAGTCCGGTAATAGCCTTGTTCTCGGAGAGGAGCTTGTTTCCTTGTGTATCGACGTCGAAAAACTTGAGTCCATACTTAATGCTGGTTGGTGCTACCAATGCGAGAGTGGTACCATTATGAGGCATCACAGCCGAGCCAGTCTTAATCATGTAACTGAAAGATACGGCGGCTTTACCCGCTCCGTCAAATTGGGTCATAGAACCCAGAGCAGTCTGTTCGGCCACGCTGAACTGTTCTTCTATTGTCCATCCTGCATTCGGATTGGGACCAAAAGGATTGTCCTTTTTAAAGGTTCGAAGCGAAGTGCCTGCACTGCCATCGAAATTGACATTAGCTATCGAGGTACTTCCTATGGCCTTTCCACCAATCGCAATCTCATTTCCACCGTCATTGGACACTGGGACCCAGCCATTATAACCAGTATCAGCGATATGGTTCGGTCCGAATCGACCCGACGAGAACGACACGTTCCAGTCCGAGTCACCAATAATAACAGCTTGTGCAGTACAAGCGAGCAGCGGAAATCCCAAGAATAGTAGTTTTTTCATAACAAGGGTAATTGAGTTAAAACAGCTATCTACATTAATTCCCAAACTATAGGCACATTCCTCTGTGTCAAGTAAAGATTTAGCACCAATCTACGCACAAACCATCTCGAAGACACACTGTTCTAACCATCAACGTAACAAATCTGACATGCTGAAAGATGAAGGACGGGGTGTTGAGATGCATCCAGTTACAATGAATCAATCAACATGCTCTATAGTCTGCGCCTGTAGGTTGAAGTAACTGCTAATTGACAAAAAACCTCGCACCGTTTGGAGTGCGAGGTTTTGAAATAAAAATTAACAGCGGAACTACTTCCGGCGGCGAATATAAGCTAGAGCCAAGATTGCCAATCCGGCAAATGCTGCGTAGGTGCTGGGTTCAGGAACGATAGAGAGGCTAAAATTATCGATGATAATTTGATTGCCTGAATCAAAACCCCAACTGTTGGCTGTTTCGGCTTGTAAAGTGATACCTGTAGACAGCGGTATATTCGTAGCACTCTGTCCGCCCTTAACCGTAAAAGTACTGAGAGACCCGGTATAAGTAGTAAAACTAGCTTGCGAAGCCTGAGCGGGAGATGACAATTCGACATCCAAAGTATCGTTGCTATTTTCGAATTTAACTAGGAATTTGATACTATTGCCAGTTGCGCCTACCGTCATGTAGTCAAAGCTGAATGTGTAGTCAGCTAAATTGGCAGAGCTAGCTGGGGTTTGTAGTGTAAAATCGGTATGACCAAACCCGGCTCCAGAATAGGTAGAGCCAACTGCAGGAGTAAAATCTACAGACAAGCGAGCTGCTTTTGTGCCTCCAACTCCTATTCCACTTACAATTTCAGCTACTGATGTTTCTCCCCCAAGCTGAGAGTAGGTAAATTTGTAGAGGTAACCATCAGGATTACCATCAGCAATGGAATCGAAATTGGTTGAGAATATGTTAACAGCTTGTGCAGGAAGAGCGGATCCGAGCAAGCCGGTCGCGATTAAACAATAGTTGAGGAGTTTTTTCATAACAAGGGTATCTAAGTGTTAAACGATCAGATTAAGTAGAAAATCTTGCCAATGTAGAGTAAAGAACGGGAACTTTATACGTGGTGCCACGTGTTTATGTCAAGAACACGTTACACATTTTGTTATTTTTTTAATCACCGACTCCTCCACGCACCGAAACGCTTCCATCTCCGCCTTTCTCATGGCTTTACGTGGTGCTGGGGAGAGATCGTCGTGGCCGGCGAGGTGGAGCCAGCCATGGATGAGGTATAGGGCGATTTCCTGTGAAGGGGGTAGGTTGCGTTTTGTGGCTTCGCGGAGGGCGGTTTCCAGGCTAATACAGATTTCGCCTCCGTTGTCGGGGTCATCCGGGTCGCCGGGGAAGGTGATAACATCGGTGGGAGTGGGGTCGTCGAAGAACTGGGCATGGACGCGGGCAATCACAGCATCGTCCATGAGGGCGATGGAGAGCTCACCTGGCGGTGCTTTGACAGGGAGCGGTGCAGCGTCCAGTGCGTGGATGAGTGTGCGGATGGCGGGTGTACTACACCGCAGGAGCTTCGTCTGGTTGCTGACTTGGACCTTGCGTGGGGATGGGGACACTTGCGGCTTTTGGCTTATCTTCAAGGGTGACGGGCAATGGTGTTGCCTTGGAATTGGCGGCTTGAGTGGAAAAGGGTGGGCGGCTGCTGGCGCGTTTGCGCTCATCGACCGCGGGCTCATTCTTGATGAGCATCGTCTCGGAGGGCTTATCCGCTATGCGGGTTGTGCCGGGGGCTGAGGGGTAGTCCACACGGCTGTGCAGCATACTCATGAGCGTACGGGCGAAGCTCGCTTTGACGGTGGTGAGTTCGCGAAAGGTCAGGGGCGTATCATCCAGTTGTCCGTCTTCGAGTCTGGCGGTGCATAGTTTATCGATCAGTTCATCGATTGCCAGAGGGGTGACTTTGCGCAGGCTGCGACTGGCGGCTTCCACGGCATCGGCCAGGTGGATTATCGCGCTTTCCTTGAAGTGGGGCTTCGGGCCTTCGTAGCGGTAGGTGGATTCATTTACCTCGTCCAAATCAATCCCAGGCGCCTTCTCAAACATGACTGGCGTTTCCTTCTTCTGCCGTTCGAGTGCCTTATAGTAGAAATACTGGATGAGCGACGTGCCATGGTGCTCGCGGATGACATCAATGATCGTCTTTGGGAGCTTGTACTGGCGGGCGAGGATGACGCCCTCCTTCACATGGGCCTTAATCACCAGCGCACTCATAGAGGGGTTCACTTCCAAATGCGGGTTCACCCCATCGCGCTGGTTCTCGGTGAAGTACTCGGGTTTTACCAGTTTGCCAATGTCGTGATAGTAGGCACAGGCGCGGCAGAGCAGGGCATTCGCGTTGATCGCTGCTGCGGCATTCTCCGCGAGGTTGCCCACCATCAGGCTGTGGTGATAGGTGCCGGGTGCGTCCATCTGCATCCGTCGCAGGAGTGGATGGTTGAAGTCTGTTAATTCCAGAAGGGTGATGTTTGTGCTCAACTTGAAGAGCGATTCGAGCATGGGGAGCAGTCCCACGGTAGCTATACCAGTGATAACTCCAGTACCTATGCCAGAGAGAATCTGGTAAAAGATGGTAAGTAGCTCCCGCTCATCGCGCAACCCCATGGCGAATGCGCCCACGCCCATGGCCAGCCCGGCGTAAAGACCTGCGCGCACCACTTTGGCGCGTGCCTGTGTGCCCCGGCTGGCGTAGATGCCCACGGTGGCGGACACGAAGGCCACCACTAGAATACTAATGGAGCTACCATGCATGAGTGCGACAAATACGCTGACGAGCGCCGCTGTCACCAAGCCGGGGCCTACTCCCAGAAGCAGGGCAACTACCAAGGGTCCAAGTGCTACAGGCATTGTCCAGGGCAGTATGGCTAAGAGTTGGGGGTTGGTCCGTACATAGGGGCTCGCTGAGATTTCCAGCATGATGCGCGTGAAAAACAGATCGAGGAGAACGACGAGAATCCCCAGCAACAGTGGGCGCCATTGTTTGCGGATATCTCCAGTCACCATCCGCAGGCAGGCGATGGTAACCAGTAGGATGATGATCGTCAGCATGGTCTGCTCCATGATGAGCGGGTTCACGCCCAGCCTGCCTTGATGCAGACGGGTTAGCTCCTCGCGGTAGGCTTTGAGCTGCTCGTTCTGGAGCTGGGAGACTCGCTGCCCCGGCTCTATCAGAGTATCGCCTTCGTTCACCCGGATGGTAACGGGCTGCACACCTGCTACGGCTTCTTCGGTTGCGGCCTTCGTGCGGGTTTCATCAAAAGCGAGATTCGATCCGAGGCCGGCTCGTGTGATCCGGTATAAGGCCACCGCTGCTTCCCGGGGAAGATTAAGATTGGACAGTGTGACCCGCAGGTTTCGCTGCGCATCCTCTATCGGCTGCAAACTGGACAGACTCATGGCACCGCCGTCGCGCTCGATTTGGACAAAGTTCAAGCTCTGGGCTCCCGTGACAAAGTCATCCGTGCGCGGGTCGTAAATGCCCGCGCGGGTCAGTGCCTCAAGGGTTCGCAGTGCCTCATCAAGTGATTGTGCACGCAGCTCCGGGGATACGTAGTTAATAAATACGGCGAGGTCGTCGTGGTTGATTTTATAAATATTCTTCGGGTCCCATGCGGTGAGGAACTGCTCAATTTGGGATGTCTTGAGGGTGGGCAGCGCACGCGTAGTGTCAGCCCCTGCTTCCGGGCTGGCAGCGAAGGCACTGAGTGCCTCCATCAGCCGTTTTAGGTAAATTTCGAAGTTATGGAATGCCGTGAGATCGACGCGATAGATCGGGGGCACTTTTTGACGACGTGCGCTGACCTGCTGCTGCGTCAGAATCGAGCTATTATAGGTAAACGGAATCTCCGCTTTGATGCGGATTCGGGAAACCTGATCGGGTGCCAGGTTCGGGCCTACCGGACTGTTGCCAACAAAGCACACCACCACCACCGCCAGGACAAACAAAATAAAGATAAACCCGGTGAGCAACCGACTGGAAGAGAAGAAGGATTCCGTGACGGGTGCCATGGCTTCCATCCGCCGCTTGCCTCTCACCGAGACATCGCTCTTCCTCCAAAATAACAGGCTAAATTTCATAATAGTGCAGGCAACGCTAGTGACGGAAGAAGAATGCTAATTGAGGTCGGAGACTAGACTTCTCGGCGTTGGTGGGCGCCCGTGGATTCGTTGTATTTTTCGTAAGCTTCGATGATCTCGGCAACCAAGGGGTGGCGAACGACATCGCCTCCCCGGAAATAGTGGAACTCAATCGCTTCTACCCCGGAGAGCACGTCAATAGCCTCCTTCAATCCGGAGTATTTGTGACGGGGCAAATCTATCTGGGTAATATCACCCGTGATCACCATCCGGCTGCGCTCGCCGAGACGGGTGAGGAACATCATCATCTGCTCACACGTTACATTCTGTGCCTCGTCGAGGATGACAAATGCATTCGAGAGTGTGCGCCCGCGCATATAGGCGAGGGGGGCGATCTCTATGGCTTTCTTCTCCACGAGGCGAGCGCACTGCTCATGCCCGATCATATCATAGATCGCGTCATACAGCGGGCGGAGATAAGGCTGGATTTTAGACTCCAAATCCCCCGGGAGAAAGCCCAGCGCCTCCCCTGCCTCGACAGCCGGGCGTGTAAGTATCAGCTTATCCACCTCGTCCTTGCCCAGCGCATCCAGTGCCGCTGCCACTGCGAGGTAGGTCTTTCCCGTGCCTGCCGGGCCGATACCGAAGACCACGCTCTTCTGCCGGATGGCAGCGAGGTACTTCTTTTGATTTATGGTCTTAGGGACGACACTGCAGCGCTTGAACTGGATGACAAGGTTCGAGTCAAAGACGCCCTTGATCGCATCATTATCGTCGTGGGTGACTGCCTTCAGCATGTTCTCAAAGTCCACATCGCGAATGTTCAATCCCTGGCTGCGTCCCTTGTTAAGCACATTAAACAAAGTTTCCGCCTTCGTCACATCCGCTTCTGCACCGACAATCTGCACCCAATCATCCCGCGTGGTGAGCTTTACTTCCAGGGTCTTTTCAACTTTAGACAGGTTATCCTCATGCCCACAGTATAACTGGGACAAATACCTCGGGTTCTGAAAATAGAGCGTTTTTTCCGCCATCCATGACACCTTAACACGTTTTTTACCACGGTGGCACGAAAAAAATAGGGTGGGGGCGGGGTGGGTGGCAGATGGCAGATTGCAGATTCCAGATTGCAGAAGACAGTGAATAGGTCAGGAGATGGTTTACGCATTTAGCTCAGGAGATCCTTTACGGTTTTGCGTACAAACTTTACCATTTTAGTTGATTATATTTACGTTTGGTTAAGCGATTTGTCCAGTTTCAGCGGTTTCATCAGCTTTT
>JANRLC010000077.1:0-31474 GCA_033762955.1 Verrucomicrobiota bacterium
AAAAAGCTGATGAAACCGCTGAAACTGGACAAATCGCTTAACCAAACGTAAATATAATCAACTAAAATGGTAAAGTTTGTACGCAAAACCGTAAAGGATCTCCTGAGCTAAATGCGTAAACCATCTCCTGACCTATTCAGGGCGTGCAGCCTTCTGCCATCTGCCTTCTAACTTCTGCCTTCCGCCTACGCTTTCTTCCCCAATTCCACCACGATGCGGTCGTAGATGGCGTCCACACTTAGGGCAGCAAGCTCACGCGGGCTCACCCGGTTGTCATTGACGGGGGGTAGCGCCTTAATCGGCTCCCAGAGCACGAGGTTGCGGTTGGCGGAGACGTCGTCAATGCGGTCCACAGGGGTGAAGAATGGTGTTTTTAACAACACTTCCGGGTGCTCGCGGATCATCTTGAGGATGGTCACGACGGCGTGGGAGAAGCGGTCCAGTTCATCCTTGGTGTAGCTCTCGGTAGGCTCGATCATGAGGCCGAACTGTTCGGGCCAGGCGACTGTGGGGGCGTGGAATCCGAAGTCGAGGAAGAGCTTGCCAATGCGACCCACGACCGAGGCTCTCGGCGTCCCGGCCTTCTCCAAGTTCTGGAAATCCTCCTCGCTCAGAGTGAGGATAAACTCATGCATTCGCGGGGCATTGCTGCCAGCGGGAAGCGTGGGATAGTGGCGGCGTAAATTCTCGAACAGGTAGCGTGCGCTCAAGACCGCGATAGCCATGACTCGTGGCACACCCGCGCGACCCAGACGGTAGAGATACGCGAGGGCGCGGACTTTATGGGCGAAGTTGCCCCAGTGGCGGTGAAAGCTGCCAATGCTATGGGGTGCCTTCACTGGACGGAAGAGGTCCCCATCCTTCACGATCTGATAACCGGGGAGAAAGTCCACGAGCTTGTCGCTCACGGCTACAATCCCATCGCCCGGGCCACCACCACCGTGCGGTATGGTCCAAGTCTTATGCAGATTATTGTGCACGGCATCCACACCCATCGCACCGAGGTTCGCCCAGCCTGCGATAGCATTCATGTTCGCACCGTCCATGTAAACGAGTCCACCCGCCGCGTGTACGGCGTCGGCAATCTTCTTGAAATCCGTCTCGAAGAGGCCTGAGGTATTCGGGTTGGTGATCATCACACCTGCCAGGCGCGAGCCGAAGATAGCGAGCTTCTTCTCGAAGTCTGCGAGGTCGATCTGTCCGCGTGCGTCGGCCTCGAGTAGCACGATTCCGGTCTGCACGCCGTTGACCACACGGCTCTCAAAGCCTGCCATCGCAGCAGTGGCAAAGTTTGTCCCGTGTGCGCTCTTGGGGATGAAGAGTACATCGCGGTGTTGCCCATGGGAGCGGTGGTAGGCTTGGAAAAGTTTCAGCCCTACCAGCTCTCCCTGCGCTCCAGCGACCGGCTGGGTCGTCACTGCCGCCAGTCCGGTGATCTTCTTGAACCACTCCTGGATTTCGTAAAGGATTTCCAAGCTACCCTGCACATCCTCAATCGGTGCCTGCGGGTGGGCTTGGGTTAAGCCCTCGAGTCCAGCGGCCCAGTCGTTGATGTACGGGTTATACTTCATCGTACAGGAACCGAGCGGGTAACACGCGGTGTCTGGCGAGACATTGAGTTCGCTCAACCGCAGGTAGTACGAGCGGACTTCCTCACTGGTGAATTGCGGGAGCCCGGCAGAGCCCTCGCGCAGCAGGTTGGCCGGAGTAGCGGGCAACACTGAGGCCGCAGTCGTGGTGGATTCTGTGAGAATCTCCTCCTCGAAGAAGCCCACCAACTTCGCAATGTCCGCCAGCGTGTGCTTGTCACTAAACGACAGCTTCAGCAAGTGGCTGCGCCCCGGCACGCGGTCAGTCACGCGCACTCCGATATGGATGCCCTCCTCTCTCGCCAGCTTGGCAAGCTCGATGGGACAGGTGGCAAGTTCGAGCGTGATTTCGTTAAAGAAAGGGGCATCCGGATAAGCCAGCTTTACGCCGGGAATCTTTGTCAACGCCTCCGTCGCGGCCATCGCGTTCGCCCTGGCAGCGGTGACCATGGCAGCCATGCCCAGCTCGCCACGGGCGAGGGTTGCAGCTCCAGCCAGTGTAGCGAGGAAGGCTTGGTTGGAACAGATATTCGAGGTCGCCTTGTCCTTGCGGATGTGTTGCTCACGCGTCGAGAGAACCATTACCCGGCACTCACGCCCAGCAAGGTCGAAGGCCTTCCCCACATACCGTCCCGGCGTCTGGCGGATGGCGTTCTTTTCCTTTTCATTAAACCGGATACCAAAGAGACCCAAACCCGGGCCTCCAAAGTTCGGTGCGATGGCCAGGTGCTGGGCATCTCCCACAATCATATCCACCCCGTTCTTGCCAAACTGGGTGGGCTGTTTGAGTCCGCCCGTGGCGAGGAGCAGGGGATCTATCACGGCAATACTCTTAACACCGAGCGTGTTGGCGAGATTGGCCAAAGCATCCACGTCCTCAAGTAAGCCGAGATTATTTACCTGGGGAAATACAATGGCGGCGAGTCGTTTGCCCAGTTCCTTTGCGCGAGCCTCCAGTGTCTCCAGATTTATCCGCCCTGTTCGCGGGTCGAGGGGCAGGGTTTCAATCCTAATGTGCGTATCTGCCGCATTCGTCTTCACCACCTCGATGTCCGTGGGGTAAAGCGCCTCGGGGATGAGCACGGTATCCGCTTCCTTTGCCAGGCGGATGGAAACACACACCGCTTCGAACAATGCACTCGCGCGGTCATACAGCGAAGAGCTGATCGCCTCAAACCCCGTCAACTGCGCGAGCAAGCTCTGGTAAATCCAGTGCGTCATGAGCGTACCCTGGCTGCGCTCCGGCTGATACGGCGTGTAAGCCGTTGTCAAGTTGCGCAGGTTCGAGACAAACGCCACGATCTCATGCTGTGAAAAGTCCGGCAACCCATCGCCAATGAAGGAGAGCACCGAACGGTTCTTCGACGCCAACTGCTGCATCCGCTCCGCCACGGCATAGTAGTCCATCTCCTCCGGCAAAGCTGGCGGCTCGGAGAAGCGAATCTCCTGCGGCAGGTGCTTATAAAGCGCCGCCAGATCGCTTTCGCCTACGGTTGTAAGCATCGCAGCAATATCTGCATCGCTCGCCGACACATAGTGGCGCATCAGCTCGCGGGGCAAGGTAGCCGGATCGTACGGCAGGTGGACGGTAGTTTTCTGTGTAGTCGCAATCGTCATCGAAAAATAGATGGGTTGCAGGCACCATACTGTTAAAAAGTCACTTGGCAAGGACGGGAACGGCGGGTTGGAAACGCTCAGTGCATTTCGAAGTGGCTATAGGTTAATCCCAAATCCTGGATAACAATGTTCTCCCCCACAAAAACCAAGTCTAAGTGTCCGGGAGCAAGACTTTGCAGTCCGGGAGCAAGACTTTGCGGTCCGGGAGCAAAACTTTGCGGTCCGGCAGCAAGACTTTGTAGTCCGCGAGCAAGACTTTGCAGTCCGGGAGCAAGACTTTGCAGTCCGGGAGCAAAACTTTGTAGTCCGGGAGCAAGACTTTGCGGTCCGGGAGCAAAACTTTAATAGGCCCCATGCGCCTTAAAGGACTTATAGGACGAGTAGCACGATTTTGACCGATTGCGCCGAGTTCTATTTTGGATTCGCAACCCCCACCTTTTGCTAGTAGCTAATAGCCATTAGTTCACCCCATCCCCCCCCACCAGCACTCATCCCCTAATCACAATGCCCCTAACTCCCCTACCCCATTCCGCCATTCTCCGACTGCCACTGCCCCTGTTGGTTTGCATGCTGCTGACATCATCGCTGGCGGCGGCGACCTACTACGTCTCTCCCACCGGGCTTGACACCAATAATGGTGCCATCGACAAACCCTGGCTCACACCGGATAAAGCGGTGGCCACCGCAGTAGCTGGGGATGTAGTCCTCTTTCGCGGCGGCACCTACCCGATTACGAAACGCATCGAGCCAAAAAAATCTGGCACCGCAGAGAAGTGGATAACCTTCGCTGGCTATCCCGGCGAGAAACCGCTGATCGATGGCACCGGATACATACCCTCAAACGGCCAGCACGACAACGGTCTCTTCAACATCGTAGGCCCCGGCTACCTGCGATTCATCAATATGCATGTTACCATGAGCCACGGCATGGGCTTCACGGTGCGCGGGCCCAGCCATCATGTGGAATTGATTGAATGCTCCTCGCATGAAACCTTTGCCCCCGGCATCGGCTTATGGAACTGCCAGTACGTAAAAGTGATGTACTGCGAAATCACCGGAGCCACTACCAACCGGATGCGCCTCTATGGCGACTTCAACCAGGAGGCCCCACACGAAGCCATTTCCAGCGGAGGTGCCAAGTATTTTGAGATCGCTTATAATCACGTCCACGATTGCGACAAGGAGGGCATCGACATCAAAGAAGTTAGTGCCCACGGCACCGTGCATCATAACTATGTGCACGACATGCCGCGCCAGGGATTATATACCGACGCCTGGTTTGGCGTGCTGGAGGATGTGGAGTTTCGCGACAACGTGGTACACAACTGCGAGTGGGGCATCGGTGTATCCTCCGAAGGCTCCTCCGCATCCCTGCGAAACGTGCGCATTCGCAACAACCTCTTCTACAACAATCGCGGCTCCGGCATCTTCTTCTCCCTCTGGGGTGGCGACGGCCCGCGCAGCCAGATTGTGATCGCCAACAATACCTTCTATAAGAACGGCAGTCCCACGCACTGGTCCGGCCCCACAGGCTCCATCGATCTTCGCTCCGTCAATGTGCAGGATATCACCGTTGTAAACAACCTCTGCGTCGGTGGCGGAGCCTATGAGATCGCCACCTTCGACAACCCTGCAACGAATGGCCTCGACCAGCTTACGGCGAAGAATGTGGTAATCAAATACAACCTCACCGAGACCTTCAAGGACGACACCAACCGTACCTTTCTCTATGGCAGAAACTACGCTCTCCTCGGAGATAACCCTATCACCGGCACAGCGGGGCTTACGAATCCCACCCGCGGTTCATTCTACCTAACCGAGCCCTCGCGCGCACGAATCGCAGGCAGCCCCGACCCCGCCTATCTCATCAACGGCCAGCCCGCAGACCTCGGCGCTTTTGCCTTTGGGTTGAATAACATTCCCGATGCTCCGTCGGTACTGGAGCCAGCCTACGGCAGTATCTGGCGCATTGTGCAGAGCACCGTACCTGGTCGCACCTACCTGCGCCAGCAATCCTCTGACCTCGGGACCTGGACTGATGCCCCCGCCCCCGAGCCCGCGAACTACCTGCCAGACCTCTTCTACTTCGATACGGCAGGAGGCGAACCGATCTTCTTCCGTTACAAGATCACCGACCTCGCGCAGTAGAGAACTGCTACGTATTCGCTGAAATCAGGCATTGATCATCGCTTGCGACTCGCCCGGAATCCCTTTGCTTTCGTACTGAAGACAGGATGTCTGAGGTAGAACGGAATCTGCACTCTCAGTCGATGAGACACAGTGAGTAGGAACCGAACCCGTGACAGAGACTGGCAACGGCGTGATCGTGCTCCCAGAGAGTGCCGGTGCTCGCGGCCATGGGGCCGAAAATACTTTTCACCTCGCGCTGGAGCTGGTCATGCAATCCGGCGCGTTTCAGCAAGTCGAAGCGCATCACCCAGCCAAAGAGAAGATTGGCGGGGTGGACTCCGTCCACTTTCTTCCCGGGACCGAAATCGCGCACGAGTTTTTCCCAGAGTTCGGGTTCTTGTTGGCGGGAAATGGCATTAAAAAAGAAAGGTGAGTACTGGCAAATCTCGGTGCAGTCCGCAGCCACCTCCAGCGCGGATCCCTGGCGGAGGGCACGGTCTCGGAAATACGGTTGCCCGGTGGGCCGGGAGAGCGCGAGTGCCGTGCTTGTAACCTCGCGGGCACGGGAGTTCAGGGTCTCGTCGCCGTAGAGTTTACCCGCGGTTCGCAGAGCGGCGGCATAGAGGAATTGGGTGGGGAAATTGACGTCGTGGGTGAGATTATTCGCCATGGACCACTCGACAAAGTTCCAGCCGGGAAGTTTCTCCAGCAATCCGACCTCATTCCGATAACTCTCGAACCAGGCGAACAAGTCCCGGATGCGCGGCTCGAAGGCTTTGATGAGCCAGGATTCACCACCGCGTTGCTGATATTCACCCAGTTGAAGAACCAGCCAGAGGGTCCATTGGGGAATGAACACCGGCTGATAATGATCGCTGGGATAACACATGGGGAACATGCCTGGAGGCAGCCCGAAGAAGGGGTTCGCCGCGAGCAGGTAGTTTTCCAGAAAGGCAGTCTCGGCGGCGAGGGGATGACCGAGACGTGCCGCGGCCCGGCCGATAAAGAAGCTGTCCCCGAGCCAACCGGCTCGCTCACGCGAGGGGCAGTCCATAAATATATCCACCGTATTCTGCCGGAAGGTGGAGAGCGCCGCCCGCTGGATACTCGCCAGGGCGGGATCACTTGAAAACGCTTCCAGCCTGGCGGGAGACTCATAGCCACGTTGCTCAACCGAAGTTATTTCGAGGTCACCGGTTAATACCGCCAGTCGGAGATGGCGGAAGGTGTAGGCTTCGAAGGTTTCGAGCGTGTAGGCACCGGGGGAGAGTTCCCATGAGACCAGATTAATGGTCTCTTGTTGGTAAACATCGATAACCTCCGGGGTGCGGACTTCGGCCCATCCGGCGAGGAAATGGCAGGGCTTGGTGCAAGTCACGGTGACGCGGAGGAATCCGGTCCGATTGGCCCCGAGATCGTAATCGGCGTAGCGGTTGGATGCGAGCTGGAGCGGTCCTTTGCTGGAAGGTCCCGCAATCGGGGCGGAAACGCCGAAACGGCACCGATTCCAATCGAGGGCGGGATCGATCTCGATCTCATCATTCGTGAAACCCAGCAGATTGAGCCCGATATCCTGGGTAAAGCGATTGGTATAGGGGGTGACCGGTTCGGGGGCGGGAGTTATTTCGCCAGTATTGACCTGGGAGAGTGGGCGTAGAGGAAACTCGGGGTACGGCATGCGGCGCGGGAGGAGTCCGGGCTGATCAATATTGTCGAGAAAAGGAGGATACTCACGTTGCCCCCAGCCTTCCGTACGCCAGGCATCACTGGCCGGGGAAAGACGATACGCTTCCGAGATTGGCCGCTGATAGCTGTAGCGCTTCATGCGGCGGATGCGACCAACGATCACCCCCGGACTGAAGTGACCGGTGCGAGCACAGGTCCAGGCAATGGCGGTGGACGATCCTGCAGAGCCGCTGATGATCTCTGCCTGAAGGCAACCGGGGGCGTTGAGAACCGCAAAGGAATTCACCCGATAGGCCACAACCTCGATGGCGATGTGGTTCACTCCTGGCTGAAGCACGGGGGACAGATCCCACTCGTCCATCCTCAGGTATCCATGGCCAGCCCGGGCGGGACCGTAGGCGAAGAATGCGCCATTAATCCAGATCCGGTAGGTGTTGGCTGCGACCAGCCGCAGGAGGGTCGGTGCGCCTTCGGAATGAATTGTGGTGTGGAACCCCACCGTGGTATTCATCCGCTCGTGCAGTCCCCGAACCCAGACGGGACGGGCGTGAGAGAAGGCGACTGGTTCGCTGGCATTAGTGAAGGCTGAGGTCTGTGTCATGGCGAAAATAGAGTAGCTTGGTTTCACTACGCATAGTGTAACCAATGGGTAGGGTAAATAATAATAATTACCGGAAGGGATCTATGGGATGTATGAGGCTATGGGACCTACCGAGTGGCAAAGCTCGCCTCCTTCCGGTCGGGGATTCAATTCGGTGAACGAGCATTGGTCCTTTCAGGAAGCGATGCCCCGGCACTCCAGACTGGATCAACCATCATGATTGTATCGCTCTGATCAACACTATGTACACGGCGGCGCAGGAGAGTGTCCACCAAATCCACCGCTCGTTGCCCGATAAGCGTGGGTCGCGTATCCAGACTTGCAATCTCTTTGCGCGCCTTTCTGGTGCTATACAGGTCAATAAACTTTACCTGCCCGGGAATTGATATACCGGCTCTAATCAGAAGCCAGTAGATGTAGTCATTAAAGCCCAAAATAACCTCCGGCTTGTTATGCAGAACCCACCTCACCAGGATATCTACATGCACATTTTCATCCGGCGGGAGGCGACAAAGCGGAAGCTTGGGCAGATGCGGGTAGCAAACCTGTTGGCAATAATAGTGCCCACCTGTGCGCTGTATCTCGTCCACTGGATTCGTTTTATCCAACAGTACAACCCCAATCCGGGTTGCCCCGCTGGCCACCGCGTGCTCCCAAGCAATCCGTGCGCAACTGGCATGATTCGGCAGAATATAGTGTCCGTTCACCAAGGTAGGCCCCATCATACAATGCGTTACGGCAAATTGTTGCCAGGGAAAAGACTCCACAAAACTATTCGCCGGAATGTAACCACAAATTAGTCCGGTGATTCCCTGTTTCCACAGTTTCTCCGCCAGCCGTTTCGGGTTTGTTCCCGGTTTGACAATGTGCGAGAGCACCGTGTAACCATGGGCATGCGCTCGTTCTCTTACCCCCTGCAGTAGATAGGTGTCAATCCAGTCCACGAGCTGTTGCTCATACCCCAGGTACGCTATGGTCTCGTGTCTGTCCCCGGTCTGCTCCTTCCATCGGTTCGCCGCCAGTCGCGATACCGCCGGGTCGGGTTGGTAGTTCATCTTCTGCGCCAAGTCCGCAACCCGCTTGCGCGTAGCCTCTGCAACCCGTGAACTCCCTCGCAATGCAAGCGATACGGCCATCTTGCTTATACCCGCAGACTGCGCGATGTCATCCAATGTAGTGCGCTTCATGCTTTACGCGTAAACTGAAATATATGCTAAACAAAGTCCACCGCATAAACCATATTCGACTCGATATCCCGAATATATCCATGAAAACTACCCAACTACTACTCGCATCAATCGCAATGGCTGCTCCCCTCAGCGGAGCAGTCATCTTTTCAGACAGCACCTTCTCCACGGCTCCAGTGGCGTTACCAACGTATACCGAAGGTATCGATAGCCATAATACTTACTATACCAGCGGAGCTCAGCATTTCGTTGTCGATACTGGAGTAGGCTCCGCTGCCCCGAGTTTGCGAGCTGGAGCATTCGGCACCTCATTAATCCTCGTCCTGCCTTCCAGTGGCACTGCCGAAACGTGGAAT
This sequence comes from Verrucomicrobiota bacterium, assembly GCA_033762955.1. Taxonomy (GTDB): domain Bacteria; phylum Verrucomicrobiota; class Verrucomicrobiia; order Opitutales; family Oceanipulchritudinaceae; genus JANRLC01. The sequence continues at coordinate 9,167 of JANRLC010000077.1, forward strand.
TTCAGCTATGACTTAATGGCAAGCAGTTCCTGGGGCGATCGCGCCTTCGAAATCATCGGCCTCGCCTCTGGCAATACCATCGACAATAACAGCGCCCTCTACGGAGGGAATACTACTACATCCGGGACTTTCATCCTCGACACCCAGTTTGCCAATGACACCAGTGGCAGCTTCACTGCCCAGAGTTACCAGCTCACCATACCCTCGGGACTTACCGGCGTCGCCTTTCGCTGGTTTACCGATGGCGATGCAAACAAACGCTATATCGACAATATTACGGTAAGCACTGTAGAGGTCCCCGAGCCCGCGATGTTTGCTGCCAGCTTCGCGCTCATTGCTCTCATCTTCGCCCGTTTCCGCAGGCAGCACTAAAGCTTGCGTCACAGACCCGGTGGGGAAAGCAACCCAATTCCCCGCACCGATATTTCAACCTGGCCTCCATGGCCAGGTTTCTTTGTGCTCCGTACCAATGCTCGTCCGTCTTTGCGGTGTATATCCGGCCCATAGCAATGCGGACGCAACCCCGTTTGGGTTGTCCGGTTTCTTATATTTACCCGGGGTAAGCCTACGGCCAACCCCGGGTGGTGGGATTTCCCACCCTGTCAAGTGATGGGATGAGTGGGTGGGTTACAGTTGGCAGTTCAACTACTGTCCCCTCAACGCTTTCTCCGCAACGATCTTAAACGGGTACTGGAAGGTGACCAACCCGAGGCGTGCCGCGTGGAGGGTATGTATCTCGCGCAGTTCGGTCAGAATTGGTTCCAGTTGCTCACGCACGCGCGGCGCACTTTCCTTCTTCACTGAAAAGAGTGTGATATGCGGCAGCCACTGACCTGGAATATCGATTTTACGGAATGGCTCATAGGTAAACCCCAGCCGTGTCAGCACTGCGCAATGGTACTCCAACAGTGCCGGGCTGGACTCTGGAATAAGCTCCCAGCCAATACTACCCTCATACTCACCCTCCTCCAAACGCACGGTCATGGGCAGCTCGGTGAGCCCGTCCAGTCGCGGCGACAAAACCGCCATCGCCTCCTGCAGCTCGGACGGAGATACCCGCCACGAGCCAGTGGTCATGTGCGGGACAGCCCCGGCTCTCATCGCGCAATCCACGCCCTCTATCGCCATAGCCCGCTTCCAGAGCGCCTCTAGCACCGCTTGTTCATTCGGACGAAAGAAGGTCTGCAATGCCAGCACTTCCTTCTGGACGACCGACGGCGGCGTTTCCGCCTGAAGCGAACCGACATGCATAAGAATTACGCTAAAAATCAGACAAATAGTGGCGACAGGATTTGTATGCATAGCGAGCTAAAAGCTAACAGCTAATGGCTAAAAGCTATCAATCATGGTGCCGGTGTAATCGGCAGCTCCACAAACACAGCGGGATTCTTGCTCATATCCACACCCCAGGGCATCCAGCGCGAGTAGATATAGTACCAGGCACTAGCGTCCCAATAAAAGACGTAATAACCGCCGGCATCGCCGAACTTGGCTTCATCCGATGGGAATATCCAGCCGAGGTCGGCGTGATAGTACCAGGGAGCGAAGCCTTCATAGTACCAGCCGAACTTACGAGCACTGAGCCAGGCATCACGGCCCTTGTTCATCATCACAGTCTGGCCTATTACCGGGTGCTCCAAGTCCTCGCCATCCGTAACCACGGCGGTGAATTGTTGGATAATGGCATCGGGCTGAAGCGTGGTAGTCAGCGTGGGTTCCTCTCCACCGACGCGTTCTCCCAGGAGTTCCATTCCCTTGTAAAAGCGCACTTTCTTCCACGTCTTGTTGCCCGGCTCATAAACGAGTTTGAGCTGAGTGCCGGGGCGGATCAGATCAATTGTGGTGGATTGGGCGGACTCGGGTGGAGGGATGTTATTGTAGCCTGGGTAGTTGTGAATACCTTCGATGGAGAATGTCCCATACTGGTTGTAGGCAGCGTAGCCACTGGCAAGGCGCGCCATGGTTTCATCGATATACCAGCTCTTGCCTGCCTTATTACCCGTATAGTTATTTGCAGGCTGCACGGTTGGAAACCCGGTGAGCGCACTGGCATCATCTATCAGCCAGCCGTCGGCCTCCGAAACCGGGCGCAGAACTGGAGCCCCGGAAAGTGGATCCCAATCCGCAGGCAGTCGCAGATGAAGGCACTTTTCCCACATGACATAAAACAAACGCACCACGCGCCGGTGCTCATGGCCCATGCCCTGGATAATTATCCGGCTCCAGAGTGCACCGCGCGGGCGCACCGTATCCATAAATGTGCGAGTCGTCTGCTGGTTGTTAACTATATTATCGACTTCACCGATGACCATCATACCCGGCACTTTAATGCCGGCATCGGAAGGCGTGTTCGGATTTAACCCGGCGATTACGTTTGAGGTAAAGCAAATCGTTCTCTCCGGGTACTTCATGGCCAGCCCGTAGGCGTTCGCACCAGCGCTGGAACTGCCATGTGTAATGAAAGGAACCGTGGCCAACTCCGGGCGTTTGGCAAAAGTGCCGATCTGACTTATCGCCTCTACAATTTTCACCGCATGCGTGCTGTATGTGCTGCTTCCGCTTATGCCGGAAGAAGCCATCAGACCGAAATTATACTTGGTGGCAAACGCTTGCAAAGAGTCTTCGAGTGTTCCCCCAAGGCCATTGCCAGTGCCTGCATTTCCATCGATGAGGAGCCCGCGAATTGGCTTATCCGTTGGCGGCAACCATATCTGCCAGCTACGCGGATCCTGCCCTGTAGTCGCTGTGTCCCGGTAAGTATAGATGATACCGCCTTTGCCTTGATCAAAGGCAGCTACCTGGTAGGCAGCATTGAGTACACTACCCAGGCAAAGCAGTACAAGCAGAGCAGGCAATACACGCACTACGCTCAGACAATTTCGGGGGAAGGGGAGAAGTTTCATGGGGATTATTCGGTGAGGGGAAATGGTAATAACAATGAACACAAGTTACACGTTCGTGATACTCCGGTACTGTGGCAATTACAAGCAGGAAAAAGCACATTACTGAACATGCAGTGTATCTCGAAGTCATTGTGCCTTGGGTGAGGAGCGAGAGTCTCGGACAGGCATGGGTGTCTCGCACACTCATGGGTGTCTCGTCCATCTTCGGGCTCTGTGATGATCGTTTGAAGACACACGGGCAAGATGCCCGTGTCACATAAACCAGCGCCGCAGAACCCGTGAAAAACGAACGTCCGTCGGGGTTCGATAACCACCGACGGACGCCGTACACTCCTGTGCCTGTTTACTACCTTCCAGTAGCCTTCAAAGAATCTATTGAATCTTAACCTGGTTGAAACCAGTGGTTCCGCTCAACCCATCGATGCGGATACCATGTTGTCCCGGTGAGAGGGTAACATTAATTGCAGTGGTATCTACATAGGTGGAGGTTGAGCCTGTATTAGTGATGGTATATGTGCCCGCAAGATTTCCATCGACCCAGAGCTTTACCTGCACACCAGCCGCTGCTGCACCGGCATTGAGGCGAATGGTATAGTTGGCATTCGCTGTGCCCGGGTTGCGCACTACAAATCCAAACCAATCGGTTGCGTTCAGGGTGCGTGCACTATCGCTGTTTCCCGTACTGTAAGTATCCGATGAGCACAGGTAGCGGCCCGCATAAATGTTGGCGGGAAGCGCAGTGCCATACGTGTGGGCGGGTGCGCTCGCTGCGTTTAGCTCCGCTACGGCCTGCATACGGGGACTGTTCATGAAGTCGTTGGTGAGTGACCAGCAGATACCGTGCGTGGGATTGACAGTGAGGAAGTTCGTGTACATGTCGCCGCCGTCTTCCACGAAATACTGGACGAAGTTTTTATACACCTGCTTCTGCCGGGCGTCCTGCTGTATCTGCGCCCGGAGTGGCTCGGAAGGATACCCGCTTTCAAAGGTGGGGCTGGCTTCATACACCACTCGTTTCAAGCCCCACACGCGCATCCAGTTGACATCTCTGCGCATTTCATCGCGCCAGGTTGTGTACTGCCCGGGATACACGCTGTTGTAGATGGTATCGATGGTCATCGTAGCTGGATCAAATCCCTGCTGGTCCACGTAACCGGAACCGCCACCACCCCAGATGAAGTAGTTCGGTGCGCGAGGAGTGGCCACGTGATTTACGCCGTCACCATTGTTATAATAATTGTCGAGGAAGACCAGGCCCGTACCAATCCATGGCGAGATATTGCCTTTCTGCGCTTCGAAGAGCGGGCGGACACGCGTCATCATATCTGCATCGCCAAATACGCTGCGGAACGTATTGCTGATGGTCATAATCCGACGTGCCCAGAAGCGGGACATCCAGGTAATATCGTTTTGGTAGCTGCCATCCGTGCGTGTCGCAAAGGAGAGATTGTCGTAGTTAAGGTTTGATCCTCCGGCCAGCACTTCAGCCAGCGCAGAATCGCGCACCTGAGCAAACGTCGGGAAAGTAGAGTTCCACGGCTCGTTGGTGTATTCCAGATAGACCTTGAGATTCGCAGCAAGGGGCGGGAACACGGGATTCGCCTGTGTGCTGGTATAGGGATTGACACCATCGGAGCCGTATTTCACCAAACGCGCCAGATTCAGAATGAAGGCATCATTCGCCAGAGCCGGAACACATATCCACATATCCTTGCCAATTTCGTTGCTGTACATGACGCAATGCTCAAAGGGGCCGCCCACTCCCTGCCACCAGTAACCAGCTTTTGACCACTGGTAACTCCAACGTAGCGGGCTGGTGCGGTCGGCCCAGTTCACCGTGCCACTCCCATTGGTGGCGAGGAAGTCCATGTAGCGAATCCACTGGAAACGGGAATGGATGTTCTTCAGATCGCGGGCAAACAGCTCGGTGAACTCGTGTGGTGTCGATGCACCGTAGGTAATGGGGCGCATCAGTTTCACGTTTTTAACGCCATTGGTTGTCGCAGAAAAATCCAGTCTGAGAGTAGTGGTATTCGAGCCCTGCAACGGTATGGTGATCGTGCGCGAGCTGGTGTTACTGGCGTTATCGTAGGTTGCACTGCTGATGGTCGACCCACTGGGCGCAGTGCCGAGGGCTACTGTAGCCTGCCCATCATAACGCAAACGATACGTGCCTCCATAATTTGACGCCCCGCCACACACAAGGATGTTGCCTGATCCGCTGGTTATCCAGCCATTCGAATCCACCGTTGAGCCAGCTGCGATATAGTCCCACTGGCGTGCAACGCGGATAACATCGGCGTAGAGGAAATCGGGTTCATAGTCGAGGGGCGCACCCACGCCGATCCCGATATTATAAGCACCACTGGTGCCGCTGGATGTCGATGACGAAGAGCTGCTTGAACTCGAACTGGAGCTTGAACTCGAACTAGAACTAGAACTCGAACTGCTGTTGGTGGATTTCGTAAGACGGACATTGTCGAAATACATCGGCCTGCCATAAGTACCGTTGTGCGTTTGGGAGAGAACTACACTGATCTGCTGCCCGACAATGCCTGTGTTGGTGGCAGTATTGAGGGTATAGGTGTAGTCGGTTAGTGATGCGGTCAATTGCGCACCAGTTCGGGACCCTACGCCCACGGTCGTACCATTCGCTCTCAACCCGTAGGAGGCTGTCCGGTTGGCATCCAGTTGATTGGTGGAGACTGAGACGGTCAGCGTATACGTGGTGTTAGCCTCGAATGCTCCGAGATTGGCAGAATAGGCATAGCTGGTGGAAGTGGTGGCCGTGCTGCCATTATCTACATTGATGTTCAAGTAGTTGTTCAGATGTTTGCCAGTATAGGCACTTGTGAGGACTTCGTGAATATGGGATGCAGTGCCGTTGCCAGCGGTGAAGCTGTACGTCCAGTTCGTCGCTGCCCAATAGCCGCTGGCCGTTTCAAACGAGTAATTCGAGATAGTCACAGGACCACCACTCGAACTGGAACTAGAACTGGAACTGGAACTGCTCGAACTCGAACTCGAGCTCGAACTTGAACTCGAACTGGAACTACTCGAACTCGAACTAGAACTCGAACTGCTCGAACTCGAACTGCTCGAACCCCCGCTTCCGGTCTTAACCAGTCGCACATTGTCGAAGTACATCGGTCTGCCATAGGTCCCATTGTGTGTCTGGGATAGGACGACACTGATCTGTTGCCCGACAATGCCTGTGTTGGTGGCAGTATTGAGGGTATAAGTGTAGTCGGTTAGTGATGTCGTCAATTGTGCCCCTGTTCTGGACCCAACCCCGACCGTTGTTCCATTCGCTCTCAGCCCGAAGGACGCTGTCCGGTTGGCATCCAGTTGATTGGTGGAGACAGCGACGGTCAGTGTGTAAGTGGTGTTAGCCTCAAATACTCCAAGGTTGGCAGAATAGGCATAACTGGTGGAAGTGGTGGCCGTGCTGCCATTATCGACGTTAATATTCAGATAATTGGACAAGTGTTTGCCGGTGTATGCACCGGTAAGGACTTCCTGAATATGGGATGCGTTGCCGTTGCCTGCGGTGAAGCTGTATGTCCAGTTGGTCGCTGCCCAGTAACCGCTGGCGGATTCGAATGAATTGTTTGGAATGGTAACCGAGGTGGTGTTTACCGTCTTGGTCAAGCGCACATTATCGAAATACATGGGCCGGCCATAAGTGCCGCTGTGTGCATGGGAAAGGACCACGCTAATCTGCTGGCCGACAATCGCCGGGGTAGTGGTGGTACTTACCGTGTAGGTGTAATCGACCAATGAAGTCGTCAACTGCGCACCTGTTCGTGAGGTCACGCCTACCGTTGTGCCATTCCCCCGCAAGCCGATGGCTGCGGTACGGTTCGCATCCAGTTGATTGGTGGAGATGGAGACGGTCAGCACGTAAGTAGTGTCTGCCTCGAATGCACCGAGGTTCGCCGAGTAGGCGTAGCTGGTGGAAGTTCCCACCCCGGTGCTGCCGGTATCCACATTGATGTTCAAGTAGTTCGTGAGGTTCTTGCCGGAGTAGGCACCGGTAAGGACTTCATGTATATGGGAGGCATTGCCATTGCCAGCGGTGAAGCTGTAGGTCCAGTTCGTCGCTGCCCAGTAACCACTGGCAGATTCGAACGAGTTGTTGGGTATGGTGATTGCGGTCTGGGCTAGTGCCGGGGTCGCAGACAGGGTGGCCATCGCAGCTACTATGGTGGCTGCAAGGAACCCGCCCAGGCGCTTGAAAAGCCCTGGTTGAGTAGTTGGTTTTGTTCTGGGTATTTGTATCATGGGTAGTAACTTTGGGTATGAGGAATAGTGAAAGAACGGGGGCGAAAGACAGCCTTAACGCCATCTTGATAACCAGAGTATGCCCCGTTTATGTCACATCCCAACTTCTATTCTTTTGAACAGTTCAAAGTGAATGATTGACGTCCCTCTTGTATCCGCAATTATCCAAGCATCAGCAGGGTGCTACCCCGTTCTCTTCTGTTTATGGCAGACCGCATCTCACTCCGTCAGGTTGCCCGTGAAGCCAGTGTCAGTCTTGCCACCGTTTCGATGGCGTTGCGCGGGGACACACGGATTCTTCCTGCAACGCGGGAGCTGGTCCTTGCAGCCGCGCGGCGATTGGGCTACGAGCCTAATCCAACGCTATCTGCGCTAGCCCAACAGCGCTGGCAGACTACGGGGAAGTTTGGCGGGAACATCCTGGCAGTCGTCTATCATGACAAGGGCGCAGAAAAATTATCGAGAGATGCCGCGTACTTCAGCCCGGAGCCTTTGCCTTCCTACCAACAACCCGGTGTCGCAGCCTATGCGAGCAAACTCGGCTACGGCGTGGAAACGTTTAACCTCGCTACTTACCCGAACGGACGAGCCCTTGGGCGTGTCTTGCACCAGCGTGGTATCCGGGGAATAATCCTTGCTCCACTGTATGAACCGATTCATGAGCCCGCGATCGAGTGGGCACATTTCTCTGTGGTCAGTCTTGGCGCGAGCCTGTTCCAGACTCCATTTCACACCGTGGACCTGAACTGCCACGATCAGATCATGCTCGCACTGGAACGTATCATAAATCTGGGTTACCGCCGCATAGGTGTGGTCTTGCTGCGCCACAGCATCAATCTGATCCACGATGAAGAACGCGAGGGCGCCTGTCTCGTAGCCGCAACCAAATGGAAATCGCTAGGGGTAAAAATCCCCCTGCTCCTGCATACGGCAGACCTAAGTTCTGATGCGTTTCAAGATCGCTATGTCGCCTGGTTTAAGAAGCATAAACCCGAGTGCATCCTTGGGTTTAGCAATGGTTACAAGGAGCGCCTCACCCTGGGCCCCCGCTTGCGCTGCCCGGAGGACTTCGGCTTCGCGAGTCTCCATCTCATGGGTGACACCGACAACATCAATTGTGCGGGTATCCCCATCAACGACACTGAGCGCGGGCGCTACGCCGTCTATCTTCTAGACTTGCTACTTCGCGGCAAGGAGACCGGTCTCCCACTCCACCCTATCGTACACAAAGTGGGGTTTGAGTGGAGGGATGGAGCTACGTTGCCACCTGTGCGCAACGGATGACCCGCGGTTAACACTGCTGTCTTCTCCTTTCGAAATCACCCAAACTACTCACTGTTATGAATACAAATCCCACCCTATGGAGTACACACGAACTCCGCTTTCACGCAGATGATTCCACACTGGCTAACCCCTTTGCCGAGGTTCAATTGTCGCTGCGCCTTACCCATGCAGAGCGAGTCTACGAGCTGGCTGCCTTCTATGATGGGGAGGGTACATGGAAAGCCCGCATAATGCCCGATGCACTGGGCGAATGGGAGTGGCTGACCACCAGCAATCTTCCCTCTCTCCATGGCATGAGTGGTCGATTCTTGTGCGAGCCCACGCTACCGGATACCCACGGCCCGGTGCGAGTCGAGCAGGGCGCACATTTCAGACATGTGGATGGCACGCGCCATCTCTCCTTTGGCACCACATGCTACGCCTGGCTGCACCAGCCAGAATACCGGCAGGAGCAAACGCTGCAGACGCTGCGCACGTCACCATTTAACAAGCTTCGCTTCTGCATCTTTCCAAAGTGGTATGACTATAATAGAGGCGAGCCAGACCCGCATGTTTTTGAACAGAGCAAGGATGGATCGCTGGATTTCATGCGACCGAATCTGAGCTTTTTTCGCTTATTGGATAAACGTCTCGGTGAGCTGGCATCCCTTGGTATCATGGCCGACATCATCTTGTTTCATCCCTATGACAACTGGAACTACTCAAAAATGGGACAGGCTGCGGATGATGCTTATCTTAGGTATGTCATTGCCCGCTACGCTGCGCATCCTCATATCTGGTGGTCACTGGCAAATGAGTGGGATGTAATTGGGAGCAAGCAACTATCCGACTGGGAGCGTTACAGGGAGATTATCATGGAAGCCGACCCGTACCAGCATCTCTGCTCCATTCATAACTGCATGCGCAACTACGATCACTCCAAGCCGGGACTCACTCATGTCAGTGCCCAGCGCATTGATACCTGCCGCACCACGGAGGATACCGGGCATTATCTGAAAACCTATCACAAACCCGTGGTGTGGGATGAAGTGGGTTACGAAGGGAATATACAGCATGGCTGGGGAAATCTACCCGCAACCGAATTAGTCCGCCGCTACTGGGAGGGCATGGTGCGCGGTGGCTATGTAGGCCACGGGGAGACTTATGCACACCCGGATGACATCCTCTGGTGGTCTCACGGCGGAATCCTTCACGGGACAAGTGCGCCCCGCATCGCTTTCCTGCGCAAAATAGCGGCTTCTTGTCCAAGCCACGGCATCGATCCCCTCGAGAGTGATTGGGACGTCCCCATTGGCGGACAGAGAGATACATGGATACTCCGTTATCTCGGCGTTAATCAACCCTCATGGCGGAGCATCCGCTTGCCGGAAGGTGGCATTTTCGAAATCGATGTCATCGACACTTGGGAAATGACTGTGACTAGGCTTCCCGGCACGTACTCAGGCGAAGTCCGCGTACCCCTGCCTGGGAAATCTTATATGGCGGTGCTGGCGAGGCGCTGTTTAACCTAATATCGAAGTCAGCACGTGAACATTGGGATTTGGTGGCTTGGAACTGCATTAATCAGCCACGGATTTCAGGGATGAAACACGCATAAAGGCAGGTAACCGAATCCGTGTTTCATCCGTGAAAATCTGTGAGAATCCGTGTGCGAACTAAATGCATCGTTACTTCTATTGTAGAAGGGAATTTGCCTATTACTCCTATCGCGAAATGGAAGTGCCTTAGTACCTCTGGCTCTTGCCCTCGTATTTCTCTGTACGTAGAATCGCGTAACCCGCCACTCTCGCCAAGGTGACTATCGCAGGTATGCTGTTACTCCTATGCTAAAGAGTAAACTGTTTATCACACTATGTGGCGGGATTGTCCTGCCAGTCATAACACTCAGGGCGGCTGCCATCCTTGAAATCGCACCCGCACCTATAACCGCGCTTGGCTACGCGGACGTTGCTGCGCTCTCGAGTGACGGAAGCACCATTGTCGGATCGAGCTTCGATAGCAACTTCACCTCTACCGGATTCCTCTGGAAAGTGGGCTCCACACCGGTGACATCCACTGCCGTGGCAACCAGTCGCATTAATGCCGATGGCAGTAACTCCTTCGGGGTTAGCCAGGACAGCAAGAATATCGTGACACTGTCCTCCGGCGGTGCTTCGACGACCATTACAGGTCCGGCCGGCGTATCCATGCTGGCTCTACTTGCAGCCAGTGATGACGGTTCCACCTTTCTTGCGGTGGACAATCCCATCGATTTTTCGAAGATTCCCCGTCCCATCTGGAAATACTCAGGCGGCTCATGGACGAAGCTTGGTGAGATCAATGGCTATGTGCGTACCGCAGCGATTGGCAATGAGCTGGTCTCCGCATCCACCTACGATACCGACTCTTATGCAGCCTCATGGACCGTGGCAACGGGCATGCAAAACTTACCAAAATTGGACGGCACCATTGGCCGATTCGATGAAGCCAACTACATCAATCCAACCGGTACACTCCTATGTGGCAGTGCAACCGATGCTTCCGACGGAAAAGTAGCCGCACTTTGGAAGAATGGCCAGATCTACAACCTTGGCGGTTACCCAGATTCGAATTTCAGCACTGCGAATGCGGTTGCGGAAGACGGTGCCACCTGGGTGGGCACCGACTGGGATGGGATGCAGGCCCTTATTGGCAAGCTTGGCGGTACCGCCCACTCGCTCGAAGGCGTGCTTAAGGGCGAGTATGGTCTCGACCTCGGTGACTACACGCTCGCAAGTGCCAAGGGCATCAGTGCGGACGGGCTGAAGATAGCTGGTATAGCTATGAAGAAGTCGGACAATACCTACAATGTGTTTCGAGTGACTCTCCCTTACGCACTGCCTGTTAACCCGGCAACCGTGGGTGAACCGGTTGGCATCATCTTCGATCACGATGTCTATGACGTAGGCGGAGACTGGGTCTGGGGCCCCACACTTGGTTTTATGTACACAGGCAACTACCCCTTTGTCTGGATGGACGCGGGCAGCAGCTGGATCTATATCTTTGAAACTGCAGGCGCGACTGATGCTGGCTTCTTCATCTATGACTTTAAGAGCGGTGCCTTCGGCTGGACGGGCTATGCGTACTACCCGAGCTACTTTGCATTCGGCGGGGCCAATGACGGCCAGTGGGTGCGACTCGTCCCTTAACCTTTCTCGCTGCCAATCCCGGAACGGCTGCCAGCCGTTGCACGGGTGCTTGTAACCAGGAGGCATACCCGCAAGGGTGTGCCTCTTTTTCTTGCTGTCGCTGGTGGATTTCGTGAGGCTGCGTTAATCTCCATGAGTTTCCATCCCCCTGCCAACCCCAAAGCCACTCCCGAAGCGTGCGCGCTGTACGCTTTTCTCCAGCAGATTTCTGGTAAGCACACGCTCGCCGGTCAGCATAATTTCATCAACACCGGTTCCGCGTACACCGAGCGCCTGAGCACTATCACCGGCCTGCAACCGGTGGTTTGGGGCTCAGACTTCAGCTTCGGCTGCACGGGTGTGGACTTCCCCAAGTACCAGCACTGCGGACCCATGAACATCACCCCACCAGGTGAGACCGCGCGCCTGATCGATACCGACCCACACAGCGCCCGGCAAGCATTGGTACAGGAGGCAATCGCCCAGCGCCAGAAAGGCTCCATCGTCACCCTCATGTGGCACTGCTGCTTCCCCACCGATGGCGACTTCGGCCCCGGGAACAGCATCTGGGCCATGGAGAATCGCCCCACGCGTGAAGTATGGAAACAACTCGTAACCCCCGGTACCGACCTGCACAGCGCGTGGCTCACCCAAGTGGATAGAATCGCAAGCTACCTCGCGCAGCTCCGCGACGCCGGGGTACCCGTGCTCTGGCGCCCCTACCACGAGATGAACGGAGTCTGGTTCTGGTGGTGCAACCAGCCCGGCCCCGATGGCTTCGCCCAGCTCTGGCGCAATCTATACGAACGCTTCACGGTTCACCACCAACTCAATAACTTACTCTGGGTCTGGAACACGAACGCACCCCGCGCCAAAGCTGGCGATGAGGCATTCCCCTACGCCGATTTCTACCCCGGCTCCGACTGCGTGGATGTGCTGGCCGCCGATGTATACTGGCATGATTACAAGCAATCCCACCACGATGAGTTGGTGGAACTCGGTGGAGGCAGACCCATCGCCCTCGGTGAGATCGGCCACTTCCCCGCACCCCACATCCTCGACGAACAACCCCGCTGGTGCTGGTTCATGGCCTGGGGCAACCTCGCCTATAAGTGGAATAGCGACCAAGTCCTCCGCGACATCTACCACGCTCCCCGTATGATGACGATGGAGAGTCTGAGCAGGGGCTAGGTTGCTGAGGCGGCAGTGTGCTGGGAACGCCGACCTTCCTGCTGCCATCTGTAATCTGCAATCTTTCTCCATTCACCCACCATTCCCCATTCTCTACTCTTCATTCACAATTCACCATTTTCCATTCTCCATTCACTTTCCATTCTCCATCCATAAACGAAAAAGCGGGCGGGACCAGAATGGCCCCGCCCGCTCGATGGTTACTAGAACTTAACTACGTCCCCACGATGCCCTGCTAGGCAGCCTGCTGCAAGGCGGCGGGACGCACTACCTTTACAGACTTGCTGCCGCGCTCGCGGTGGCCGGAGGTGACTACGTACACCTTGTAGAGCATCTGGCTCCCTTCGGAACCAAGGCCCTCGGCACTCATCCAGGTGGTGGTGTCCTTTGACACCCGAGCGAGAAGGTACTCGCGCTCGCCGTTATACGGGCCTTCATTGCAGCCACGGATGTCGTAGTGGATCAGTTCCGGGCGTACGCTCGGAGTCCATTCCAGCACGGCTTTCTGTGCTACTGCATCCCAGCGCACCGTCACATCCACCTTGTCGGCCTTTGCGCCGGCATCCGGAGCGATCCGGGGCAGGGACTTGCGCAGGTCGTCGTCCTTATCCAGTGTGGCCATGATGCGGGCGCGGTACTGATAGATGCGGCCCTTGAGCTTACGGAGCATGCTGACGCGCGTTATGCGCAAGAAGGCGCAGTCCTGCTTTAGCTTAATAATGGTGCGGTAAGCCTCTTGGAGCGCAGTCACCTCTGTTGTGAAGTCTGCGAGCGAGTAGCCACCCTCAAGCACCAGAGGAGTAGGCAGCCCTTCCGGTGCCCGTTCAGCCAGCAATTCCCATAGCTCCTTGTAAGCCTCGCATGTGTGCAAGAAGGTCAACTGGCTGGCGTTAGATGCAGGCACACTGGGTAGTGGCCGGTCCAGGTGGAGGTCCTCGTAGTCAAACATCACCAGGTAGTTAAACCGGCGCATTACATCCGAGAGGAGCGACCGCTTCGCATCCCGCAACACATAGGCTGTTTTGAGATGGCCGATGGACAGGGCGTGCTGGGCCATGATCGCTTTGACGGCATCTACTTCATTATTATAGTTAGGCAGCGTGTAGTGGTCCTTGAGGACAATGGCGCCAGCGGCACCACGTTTTTCGGTTACCCTTGTCCAACTCACAGAGTAGTTGTCCATGCAGGGTATTATTGTTGGTATTGTATCCAGGTACATATTATTGATTCTTTCGTTATTTGGTTATGTGCAGGCATGTGGGTACAGTTGGCGGACGCCATCCGGTGTGTGAGGTATCGTCCGGTACTCCGTGTATGGAATTCCGCCTTCCTCCTCTTCTTCCTTCTCTTGTCCTCGCCTTCCGGCCACCGCACTCCTGCGGATTTGGTTTCTAGTTTACCGCTCTGGTACCAACCTTCCAGCCGTAGGTCAGTTTGACGGGGCCACCCTTTCGGGTCTACCCCGGAGGTTGCTAGTCTCCGGGAGCAAGTGGGTCATCACCACTCGAGCGGCCGATTGTACTTGGGGCGATGAACGGTAATCCAGCCCAACCAGTGCAATCAGCGATGTACACATCATAGATTCTGGCCCATATATTTCAAGATAAAAGTGCATATAAATGAAATTATTTCGGAAATCGACGCTCCATGACCGTGGAAACCGCATGAATAGGACGTTTGCTGATTCCGTTTGCCCTGGAACCCGCATGAATAGCCATTTATGGGGTATGCAAAACCGTGGATATGGCTTCTGTAGAGGTTTGCAAGGCATGTCTAATAGTTAGCTATTAACATAAAATCACAGTATATAGCCTGGAACAGGACCATTTATGAGCGATTTAACATCTCGAAACAGTCGATAACACATCAGTTGCTCTGTCGGATACTGTTATCAGATATAACTCTCATATAACCCGGCTATTTGCCCAGGAAAGTCCAGCTCTGTTCACTATGGTAGTCCTTACGCAGAGCGGGATTTCAGGCGACGGAAGAATAACTGTCATACATCCTGTCGCGCCCGCTCAACAGAGCATGGGGAATGAAAACCAAGGGAAATAAAATACGAAACATGTCAGAGACACCCAGCAGGAAAACACAACCACACGGCAAAGGTTGGCAACCGGAATGCGGGAATCTTCCGCCGTTGCGTTTACAGGCAGGAGAATTGGAAGGTTAAATCCAACGTTTCTGGTATCTACCACTCATTCAACAGCCGGATTAACCTTCCGGTTACACGATTTTTTCGAATTCGTTGACGCGCGTAAATTTCTTAGATTTTGCCAGCCCTGCAAAAGCCCGATTATGTCTGTTCTGTAAAGTTACCCTTTCGTCACGGCCAAACGCTACCCCGTTTGACACAGCCATCCTTACTGAACTTCATGGAAAGCCTCAATCATTATAAATGATCCGTTCCCTCTCAACCCGATTTCGAGACCTTTTCGTCCTTGCCCTGTTATGCTTCCTGCTTGTGGCTCCGGCAAGAGCCCAGCAAACACAACGTATATATTTTGTCGGTAACAGCGTGACCGATGCCATGAATTACCAAGGGCTGCAGGCCCTGGCCCAGACGCGCGGCAATGGGGATACCTGGTCCCGCCTGATGATCCCAGGCGCGCCGCTGAGTTACTTATGGGACAACTTTCGAGCCACCGGATCGGGCGGATTTATCGAGCAGCCCTACGGAAATCCTGAAAACGCCTTTGCGGTTTATACATGGGACATCCTCTCCTTGCAACCTTTCGACCGGCAGATCGAAGGCGCTGACGGCGACCGTGTCATGGTGGGCAATTTCTACAATTTGATCAAACCTAAGAGCCCCGATTGCAAAGTGTTCATCTACGCGCATTGGCCACGTACCCCGGGAGGAATATCCCAACTGGATGCGACCAGAGCCCAATACAATGCTATCTGGACGAGTCCCACTGATCATGAGGCACGCAAGTTTTATCAGGACCTCACCACTGTAGTTCGTTCCGATTATCCTGCGACCTCCGCAAACATCCTGATGGTGCCCATCGGTGAGGTCTTTTATTCGCTCAACAATAATCAGGCGTTTCTCGACGCGGCTGGCATGACATCCATTTGGGGCGTTTATTCCGACGGGATCCACCTGAAGGGCATCGGATCCTACATCACTGCCTGTGTGGTGTATGCGATGGCCTATCACGACGACCCATCCGGCTTGAGTGTTCCGGGAGCGTACGGGGCCATTCCTGCCGCATGTTTGCCCTACATTCACCAGACTATCAAGGATGTCATCATCGCGAAATCTGCCTTCACTGGCATCAGCTATTTCGGCCCGGCACCCGTGCAATCCATCAAACTCAACGCTGCGGCTATGGAGCTGAACGTGACCAAAACCGCGACCTTGGTTCCTGCTTTTACGCCTACAAACGCGGCGAACAAGACGGTCACCTGGACCTCGTCGAATGGTTCCATCGCCAGCGTGGTCAACGGCTTGGTAACGGCCAATGCCGTGGGTTCTGCGAACATTACGGTCACCAGTGCAGATGGCGGTTTCCAATCGGTTTGCGCCGTTACGGTAGTCAATATGGGAACCGCCGTGACGGGGATTTCACTCAATAAATCGAGCACCAGCATCCTTGTCGGAGCCACCGAGACGCTAGTCGCCACCGTTGCTCCGGCTGGAGCCACCAACAAGAGCGTGGCGTGGACCAGTTCTGATGCGGGCATTGCCACGGTTAGCGCCACCGGTCTGGTCACCGCCGTCAAAAAGGGGGTCGCCACCATCACCGCCACCACAGTGAACGGCTTGTTTGCCGCCACCACCATGGTAAACGCCACCCGCTTGAACAACCCGCCGGTAGCGGTAATGAAATACAGTCCCGGAAATTTCGGCTACGCTCCGTACAAGGTGAGTTTTGACGGGCGCTCGAGCTCAGATCCCGATCCGGATGACTTCGTGCTGGGCTATGACTGGATTATCAAAGAACAGGGAGCATCCTCCAATCTGAAGACAGAAATCAGTAATACCTTTGATTACACCTTTGCCTCTGCCGGAGTCTATGACGTGACGCTTCAGGCGGTGGACAACGCGGAAAACCTGCGAAGCCTCAACACCGTGCAGACCACCATCACCGTGTTGGCGATGCCGGCGGTACCCGCGGCCGAAACCGCGCTCTGCTACGAAGGGTTTGACTACGTGAAAGCGCCCATCACCAATTTCAACGGTGGCCGAGGCTGGCGGCAGGGGTGGGAGGTGCAAGATCCTCCCAGCACAACGGTCGATGAATTTGCGGTCAACAACGTCAGCCCGATGCTGGTTCCCGGTCTCCGCCAAGTGGGTAACTATATGATCCTCGGTCAGGGCAGCAGCCAGTGCGGCCGCATGCTCGACATCACCGACACCGGCGCTTTCAAAGACTACCTCGGCCCCTCTACAAACGGAACGATGATCGGGAAAAGTGGCACCACGCTTTGGTTTAGCTGCATCATCCGCCCGCAAAGCAATAACAAGGTGTGCGGGGTCTCATTCGTCGATACCGGGATTGGTTGGTATGGCGCCAATTCAGGCAAGAAAGTCGAGTTCGGAGGCTTCGGCGGCAGCTATTGGGGCTTCGCCTTTGGATTTGAATCAACTCAGGTCCAGCATTTGAGCAACGTGCCGATCGTGAACGATGTCCCGGTCTTTCTTGTGGCCAAAGTGGATTTTGGCGCAACCAACACGGTCTCACTGTATGTCAACCCCAACCCCGGAAGCACGCCCGTCGGCACGCCAGTCGTCGGTAGCACCACCACTCCGTTGAGTTTCAGAACACTCGGCACTACGTTCGGCACCGATAAAAATAAAATGGGCCTCGATGAAATCCGCTTCGGCGCCAGTTATGCCGATGTGGCCCCGCTGTCGGATTCTTCGGCTGTCGGTACGGCGGCCCCGACCTTCAGCCCGGGCGCGGGCAACTACACCAGCACCCAGGCCGTGACCCTCACCAGCGCCACCCCTGGTGCTGCCATCCGCTACACCACGGATGGCAGCAATCCCACCAGCACGGTCGGTACGCTTTACATCGGAACCGTCACGGTCAGTGCCACCACCACGGTGAAGGCGATCGCCTATGCTGATTCCCTGGACGACAGCAGCGTCAGTACCGCTACCTACACGATCAACACGGCCCTCCCGGTCACCGCACGCGGAGAGAACCTACCCAACGAGGGCCTCAATAAGTTAACCGACGGCAATATCAGAACCAAGTGGCTGGATTTCTCGGCCACCTCATGGGTGAATTTTAGCTACGTTGTGCCGACGGTGTGGAATACTTACGCCATCACCTCGGGTGACGATGCCCCTGAGCGTGATCCGAAAAACTGGACGATCTCGGGCTCCAACGACGGGACCACGTGGACGGTGCTGGATACCCGTACCAATCAGACCTGGGCTGCGCGCGGTCAGACCAACAGATACACCTTCTCAAATATCGCAGCTTATTCCTCCTACAAATGGGACATCACTGCGAACGGCAGTGGATCCATCATACAGGCTGCGGAGTTTACCTTCTCGACTCAACTCGCCGCCTTCCGCACTGCCACCGGCCTGGCTGCCAACGGTTCGCAAGACCTGCTCACCCCTGCTGGCGACGGTGTGGAAAACCTGTTGAAATATGCCTTCAACATGATCGGTCCCGGCGCTGGCCAGGCCGCAACACTCGCCACTCCCAACTCCGCCGTGCTCACTGCCAGTGGCAATGCCGGGCTGCCTTTCACTTCAGCGGACGGCTCCGGCAAGCTCGTACTCACCTTCATCCGCCGCAAAGCGGCCGTCTCGCCCCCTCCAGGCATTAGTTACGCGGTGCAATTTTCCAACGACCTTGGCGTCTCCGATCCGTGGTCGGTCAACGGCTCGGCCACCGAGATCGCCACGTCGATTGATTCTGCGTTTGAACGGGTGACCGTCACCGATTCTTTCGTCTCGCCCGACAAGCGTTTTGCCCGTGTCCGCATATCCGTGCCGTAAACGCTCCTTTTCGATTACGACTGCATTTCCGAATCAAATGCTCTCAAAAATACCCAAAATCAACCTATGCCATACCGTACCCTCATCGCTACCTTATTAGCTCTTCTTCTTGCTGCCCTGTCATCCTTCGCTGCGGATGTCACCGAAACCGATCCGACCAAGCACTACATGGGGATGAATCCCAATTTTCAGACTACGTGGTCGGCTGACCGCGCCTTCGTGGACTTGGCCAATACTAGCCGTGTGACCAAGCTCAATGACTGGAACACCGAGCCGCCCCGGGACCAATCCGGTTACCCCACCACCGACTTCCGCTGGATATTTGAGGAGGGTTACTCCCAAGTCGGGGTATATAAACTCTCATTTACGGGTCAGGCGACCATGCCAAGCACCTCGAACGCTGCGATGACTTCGGTGGTTTATGATAGTGTAAACAACCGGACCACGGCGGATGTCACAGTCAGCACTGCGAATACCATCGCCTTTATCGAATTCAACGCCACCAAGCGGACTGCGGGTAGTGCTACGAATACCGGTATCACGGGGATCAAGCTCATTCGCCCGGGTTATCCGACCGACGGATCGGTTGTTTACACCACGGATTTCCTCAATCAGTTGCGCCGAACCCATGTGTTTCGTTCCATGAACTGGACCCTGGCCAACACTAATCATATGGTGAGTTGGGATGAGCGAATCAGGCCGGACATCTTTTGCCAAACCCTGCCTGGCCATTACGGCGCGGTGGCGCTGGAGCACCTGATCCGGGTGGCCAACGATACCAATAATGACCTGTGGGTGTGCATGCCGGTGCACTGCGATGCGGATGTCGTCACCAAGACCATCCAGATGGTTCTCTATGGCAGTGACGGCACTAACCCATTCACCTCGCCACAGATCTCACCGGTCTATCCGCCTTTGGCTGCCAACCTGAAGCTCTATATCGAGTTCGGTAACGAGATATGGAACGGTTTCGGGCCAGGGTTTGAAAACTATGGCATGGTGAAAGATGCAGCCGACGCGATTCGTCTAAGCTCCTCGCCTCATCCGATCAAACTCAACGATGCGGGTGATAGTGATCAGTATGTAATGGCTGGCCGCTATTGGGCTTGGCGCGCTACTGAGATCAGCAAATCCTGCCGTGCCGCGTCACCGACAGATTTCATGACACGTGTCCGCCCGGTGCTCATGTGCCAGCAGGGTGGCGGATGGCTCGATAAGATGATTCCATTCATTAATAATTACTACGGCACCGGTAAGGATGGCACCGGTTCGCACACGGTCAGTTATTACTTCTACGGATTGGGAGGCACCAGCTACGTTTATGGCAATGACGATGCCTATGTTGCCAATGGCAACACCAGCGCATTCATCCAATCAATCGATCTACCGACCCTCGCCACCGCTTTGAAATGGGAGGCCATGTATGCCCGGAGCGAAGGCATCAAGCATATCTTGTATGAAGGTGGACCTCACCCGCAGCCAGCGAATGTTATCAACGATGTCGGATGGAACGCCATCAACGCGGATCCCAGTATGGAGAACAAGCTGATCGAGGTCAGTGATGTCCTGGACCAAGCTGGCGTCGATCTGGCGGTTTATTTTCAGACCGCAGGTGGATTCTGGGCCTATACGCCGGACATCTCCGACTTCAACAGTCCGAAATATCGCGCCATCGACACTTTGCGCACCTCCAGGCCGCGTCAGCCGATTACCATGGGCACGGCGATTCCAGGCACGGTGGTCCTGCGGACGGTCGATACGCTGACCACCGACACGTTTAGCATCACTTACGACTCCCGCGACGTCATCGCGTTAAGGCAGGGCAACATTAACTGCTTGGTCCGCACCGACCAGGCTGGATCCTATACCATCGGCATTGCCGCCAACCCAACGGTCGCAAATTCATCTTACGGCATCTTTGCCAATGGCACTCGCATCTCCAACATCACGCTTACCCCGGGTACATGGACCCAGCCAACGGTCACGGTGAGCCTACCCGCCGGACTCTCGGGCATCCGCATACAAACCAACTCGGCCGCAGATTGGGCCGCCTTCCATAGCCTTGTCTTTACCCGGATCGATGTAGCCCTGGCCATCACGAGTATGGCTCCTGCTGGTGGCGTAGTGGGCACGGCCTACACGCATAGCTACAGCGCAAACGGCACAGGCCCGATCACCTATAGCCTATCCGCCGGTTCTCTTCCAAATGGCTTGATCTTGAGCAGTGCTGGCGTCTTGAGCGGCACGCCGACAGCGGCAGGCACCTTCACTGGCACGGTGACGGCGTCCAATGGCACCGATCCCAATGCGACGCAGGCCTTTAACATCGCGATCACTGCCCCTTCTTCGCCCCCGACTATCACGAGCACGCCACCGGTTGGCGGATCAGTAGGGGTGGCTTACAGCACCCATACTTATACGGCCAGCGGTACTACGCCTGTTACTTTCAGCGTGACCGCCGGTTCCCTTCCAACTGGCCTGACCTTGAGCAGTGCCGGTGTCTTGAGCGGTACGCCGACGGCGGCGGGCACCTTCACTGGCACGGTGACAGCGGCCAACGGCATGTCACCGAATGCGACCCAGGCGTTCAGCATCGTGATCAGCGTCCCGCTCGGGACTCTTGTGCAATGGACCACTTTTACCGGCAACTCCGCCAGTAACGCCAATCCGACCGAGACCGCCTCGTTGGTCGCGACCAACCTGCAAACCTCCTCCGGCGCCCTGTCGCGTGGGGCAGGGTTCAACCCAACCGGCGATCAGTCCTATGGCCCGTGGTCGTCCAACTTTCTAGGCACCCAGGCCTTTGCTAACCCGGCTAACCTTGCCGGTTCCATCGCTGCTAATATCTACGCGGCATTCACGCTCACTCCGTCGGCAGGCTATGCGCCCTCGGTGAGCACCGTGAGTTTCTACGGCTACTGCCTGCAAGGCACTTCGACGGCGGAACTGCTCTACAGCACAGACGGCTTTGTGACCTACACCAGCCTCGGTGCCAAGGTAACCGGTAGCGGCTCCAGCAACCTGCTCACGTATGATACCAGTGCGGTCGCCGCACTGCAAAACGCCACGACTCCGATCACCTTCCGGGTTTATTTCTACGGCGAGGCCAACGGCTACTTCGTGCGTGGTATCGGTGGCGAACCCACCACCGCCACCCCGGCGCTGAAGGTAACCGGCTCCGTGGCCTTGAGCAGCCTTGTGACCACCCCGGTTATGTCTCCGGTGGCCGGCACCTACGTCGGCAACCAGAGTGTCACGATCGGTTCCAGCGCCGGAGCGAGCATCCGCTACACCACCGACGGCAGCACTCCTACCAGCACGACCGGCACGCTCTACACGGCACCGGTATCGGTCAGCGTTTCGCAGACGATCAAGGCCATTGCCTATAAACCTAAAACCGGCAGTTCAGATAAGAGTGCGTGATCAAGCCAAAGGGAACACCCCCAAGGCAAGAAAGCAGTCATTAGTAATCACAAGAGCCCTGATCATCCACCCAGAAGTAATGCAGGGGGAGCTCGCAACTGGGTTC
>JANRLC010000078.1:0-38819 GCA_033762955.1 Verrucomicrobiota bacterium
AAAAAAGCTGATGAAACCGCTGAAACTGGACAAATCGCTTAACCAAACGTAAATATAATCAACTAAAATGGTAAAGTTTGTACGCAAAACCGTAAAGGATCTCCTGAGCTAAATGCGTAAACCATCTCCTGACCTATTCACCTTTAACTGCCTTCTGCCATCTTCAATCTTTAATCTTCAATCTTCAATCTGCTTTCCACAACCCGACTCTTCAGCAGCAGAATCCCACCCACGAGAAAGAATGGGGCCAGCACCAGAATTCCGAGCTGTGTGCTCCCGGTCAGCTTACTCACTACGCCCACCAGCACCGGTCCCACAATTGCTGCCGCTTTGCCGACTACATTATACAGGCCGAAACTTGCAGCTTCCAGTCCGGTGGGTATCATGGATGCGAAAAGTGATCGGCTGAGGGACTGGACCCCGCCTTGGACCAACCCAATCATAATCGCCAAGGCCATAATCGGGCTAAGGGTTACTCCCGCCAGGTGAATAGGGGTGGCTGTCATCGCGGAGGCATACACCGTAACACCGAGATAAATGGCCAACCCGATGATAATCATGGCCCTCACCCCAAACCGCTGTCCGAGCCAGCCGAAGAGTAGTGCGCTGGGAACGCCTACTACTTGCACCACAACGATGGCCGACATCAAGTCTGGCGTTGAGAACCCCAAGTCCGAAGCCAGCTTTCCCGCCAGCCGGATAATGGTGTTTATGCCGTCATTATAGAGCCAGAATGCCCCAAAAAACCAGCCCATCCCCGGCACTTTGAGCACTGTGCGTACGTCTGCCCAGAATGTTTCCCGGCAGAGACCGCAGGCGGCGCGCCAGCTTATCCGGTCTCTGGCGGGCTCGCGAACGGTGAGCATTAACGGCATGGTAAAGATTGCCCACCATAATGCTGTGAGTACAAAGCTGAGCTTCGTGGGTCCTGTTTTGTCCGTATAACCGAGTACCGAGGGATTCGAGATGAGGTAGAAGCAGCCAAGCAGGAGCAGAACACTTCCTGCGTAGCCAAGGGCGAACCCGAGTGCCGATACCTTGTGGCGATTCTTCTCCGTGCTCACCGAGGGCAACAATGAGTCATAGAAAGTATTGGCTCCGTTGAACCCCAGATTTCCCAGGAAATACAGGAGCAATGCCATGCCCCAGGCACCAACTCCGAGGACACCAAGCCCTGCTGTAGCCAGGACTCCCAGCACTACGAAAGCGAGTAGTGCCAGCTTTCTGCGACCGCAGTGGTCGGCAATTGCACCCAAAATTGGGGCGGTGAGGGCTAGTACCAGACTGGATGCCGAGGCCGTGAGCCCCAACCAGAACGTAGTATCCGCTGAACTCAAGCCCTTTGCCCAATAGCTGCCAAAGAAGATGGGATAAATGGCAGTGACAACCAGCAGCACAAACGCCGAGTTCGCCCAATCATAGAATGCCCATGCAAGGGTTTCACGTGATCTGGGTGTGGGACTGAGTGACACGGTTGCACAAATGCACAAACCCGAATGTGAAGCAAGGTTAAGCCATGCTGCACCGGGGGGCGACACGAGAGCGATCGAGTGTGGCAATTAGCCTGTGGTGATCACCTGGGAGCGCCGACGCCCGTTCGTGTTTAGCGTAGAATAAGCCATTATTTCAAACATCCAAAAGGATTGTGTGTATTGTCAGCCCCAACGGGGCGCAATGTGATAGCCCAGGGCAGCGCCCTGGGAACGGCCACCAATTGAGTTCCGAGCCCTGAAGGGGCGTGACCCATTTCGGAAACGGTACACCAGTCGATGAACACCGTAACGATGGTCCGCACGCAATAGGGTGCCGCCCCTTCAGGGCGGAAAACCTTTTACTATTGGACCCAGGGCGGCGCTGCGCTTGCCCTGGGCTATCACATTTCGCCCCGTTGGGGCGATGGGATGCCATGAAAAACTCCGACGTCCCTTGTAGAACTCCATTCTTCCCATGCTGCGCTACGCGCATGCGGAGCTAGACTGCCCGCTAAGCCCCAGCCTTGTTGAACTTCGGCGTCAAGTAGTCGGCACAGGAATCCAGACTGGCGAGCTTTGGGTACTCATCCTCCGGGACTTCAATACCATACTTCTTGCGAAGCTCCATGACAATATCGAGAAAGTCCATGGAGTCCAACTCCAGTTGATCCCGCAAACGTACATCGGGTTTCACAGCGCTCAAATCTTCATCTGGAGCAATGTCTGCGATAATATTTAGCACAATCTGCTTTACCTCTTCCTTGGTCATGGCGGCGGATTAGTATATTAAACCGTGCAGTCTGCAAATCTTTTTAAGATGAGGCAAGAGTTTATGCCTAGCATCCCAAAGGAGTTGTTGAGGATGGCATCAATGGAAACCGCAGGTTTCGCAGGTTGGCCGATGACTAGATTGGGTAGCGCACATGCCGGATCGAGGTCATCCACATTAATAGTGGCATGCACCAGCCCATCGGTAAAGGAGGGTAAGTTGCCTGCCAGTTCGAGTGCGCCTGCCGCTCCCATGGCATGGCCGATAAAGCTCTTGGTATTGTTTATAAAGGTATTCGGCGAATCCGCGAAGATTTCCCGGAGAGCGGTGCATTCCTGGATATCGCCCAAGGGCGTGGCGGTGGCATGAGTGCTTACAATCTGGATGGCTTGGGGCTGCATCCCGGCGCGACGGAGCGCAAGCCTCACACATTGCCCCTGGCGAATGGGGTCTGGCAGTACGGCGTCTGCGGCATCGGAGTTCATTGCCCATCCTGCAATCTCAGCGTAGATTTTCGCGCCGCGAGCCTTGGCATCTTCCAGGCGCTCGAGCGTATAGATGGCACCGCCCTCGGCCACTACGATTCCGTTGCGATTCTTGTCAAACGGGCGGGAAGCTTTGTTGGGATCATCGTGTTTCGCCAATGCGCCCTGGCTCTTGAAGCCTGCAAAGATTCCGAAACTGCGCACACTCTCACTTACTCCTCCGGCGAAGGCAAAGTCCACCTCGCCAAGCTGTAGCATCTGCGCGCCCTGAATCAGGCCGGCATTTCCTGCGGCACAGGCTGCTCCTATTGTATAATGAGGGCCAGTGATGCCCATGTTCATCGTCACCTCGCCAGCCGGATTATTAGCCACGGTTCGGGGATTATGATGATGGGTCCAGAACTTGGTATCGTACGCAAACTGCGAAATATTAAAGACTTCATGCTCCGTCTCCACTGTCCCGTGCTCGGTAATACCAATATACACACCCATGCGCGAACGATCCGCCGTGACAAAGTCTAGTCCGCAATCCACCGCCGCCTCGCGAGCGCAATAAGTAGCTATACTGCCCGCCCGCGTTCCATTGCGTATTTCTTTGCGACTCTGATATTTACGCTCATCGTAGTGACAGACTCCTGCGTGAACCTTACCTATGTAGCGAAGCTCTATATCTTCAATACATGGCTTGCCAGCCAATAGGTTCCCTCGGAACTCGGCCAATGTATTGCCATTCGGAGCGGTCAGCCCGATCCCGGTGATGACTATGCGCGATAAAGCCATGAATCTCTATCCAATGCATTACACCACGCCCTCATGTCAATGCAGAAGGCAGAAGTACGAAGCGGAAGGCGGAAGGCAGATTGAAGATGGCAGATTGAAGAAGGAAGAAGAGTAGATAGTAGTGAAAGGCGGAAGGCAGAGGGCGGAGGGCGGAAGGTGCGTTGAAGTATTCTATGCGCTACGATTCCATGCAAAATTTTAAAACAAATACATAAGTTCGGCTTGACTCATCCATTCTTTTTAGTATCCATTGTACTCATAGATTTTATTGAATTGTGTGTGTGTGCCGCCGGTTCGGCGTATCGTTAGCAGCGAAAGCAGTTGGAGGGAGTGTGTGTGCTTAGCTGTGATCCACTGAACCGGCGGTTGTTTTTTTTAATAAGTACAACAATCCTACTGGGATTGCGTCGTCATAGGCGCTCTTTTCGAGAGGGGCGCAGTCAGCTTGGTCGCTTTCAGCCAAAGATGCGGGCGAGCCGCCCGCGCTCCTTTCGTGTAAGCCGTCGGTGTGTGCCTTTGTATCTTTGTACCGACACGCTGAGCGCTTCTAGTGGCCGAGTATCTTTCCGGTCATGGGTACAAAGCGCACGGGCAGTATCTTTCTTGTGGAGAGCCCATGGGTGGATTGGCTGAGTTCGCAAAGCTCCTGATAGCCTGTGCCTACTGGAATGATCAAGCGACCGCCGGGCTTGAGCTGTGCCAGAAGTGGTGCGGGAATATGCGGTGCGGCTGCTGTTACCAGGATGCCGTCGAAGGGGGCCTGTTCGGGCCAGCCACCATAGCCATCGCCTTGTCGGCAGTGGATATGCGCATAGCCGAGTCCCCGGAGCCGCATCATCGCTTC
This sequence comes from Verrucomicrobiota bacterium, assembly GCA_033762955.1. Taxonomy (GTDB): domain Bacteria; phylum Verrucomicrobiota; class Verrucomicrobiia; order Opitutales; family Oceanipulchritudinaceae; genus JANRLC01. The sequence goes on from JANRLC010000078.1 coordinate 4,351, forward strand.
ATGGGCCATGGCCTGCTGTATCTCGATGGTAAATACTTCGTGCGCGAGTTCTGCGAGTACTGCTGACTGATAGCCGCAGCCGGTACCGATCTCCAATATACGATCCGTTGAGCGCACCCTGAGCAGGTCCGTCATCAGAGCAACTATATACGGCTGTGAAATGGTCTGGGCATGCCCAATCGGGAGTGGATGATCTGCATAGGAAGCGTGGCGGCAATCTTCCGGCACAAACCGATGCCGCATAACACGACCCATGGCATACAATACCCGCGGACAGGTTATGCCTCGCGGCTTTATCTGTCGCTCCACCATCTCTGCACGCAGAATCGCCCAATACTTCTCCTCTGGAGAATAGTCTGGCGGATTGAGTGTGGCATTAAGGTCAAGAATCATGGGGTTTGCTGGGTGATTCTGCCCTGCGGCTTTAATAAATTATAGACGAATTATTCTGATGCGCAAACCCGGGGAAGCATTTCAAGAGCAATGGGGGCACATAGCATGAGCCTGGGTACGCGGAGCGGTGCATCTCAAAATCATAGTGCACAGGAGGAAAAGCCGATTATTCGCGCGTGGCATGGGCGTCTCATCCATGTTCGGGTTGTGTGATGATCGAGGGAAGACACACGGTCAAGATGCCCGTGCCACTTGAAACAACCCAAGAATTTAGAGATATTTCGACTATCTCAATCTGTTTGTTAAATTAACTTGCCATGCGGGAGAGGAGACGACTATTTTCTCTAGCTTTCTTTGAATTCCCGTTCAGTAACAGGCGTTGCCCTCAACCGGCAATGGATTAATACTTGAGGTAAATGGCGTTCCGCCACTACTTCGGGTACGGTTCCGTTAAAGGCCTCCCTAGCTCAATGGTAGAGCAGAAGACTCTTAATCTTTTGGTTCAGGGTTCAAGTCCCTGGGGAGGTACCAACGGGGCGGTTTAGTAGAAGTGATAGGCCAGCTTAGCTCAGTTGGTAGAGCAACTGATTTGTAATCAGTAGGTCGCCAGTTCAAATCTGGCAGCTGGCTCCATTATAAGTATCTTTACGCCTGATACTAGAGGGAATTAGTTTGCGAAACAACTTGCGGCGTATTATAACCATTCTATGTTGGTTTGACGGTAATGTGGCCGATAGTGGTCTCCATAATTAACCTGACAGAATGAATTGCCATGGGTTGGAATCACAAACGGGCGGAGAATATCTTGTTGGTGATCTCCGTGCTGGTTTTGATTGGGCTTATTGGGCTAGTGACGATTCTGTTAAGACAATTTGTCGTTTTGCGCACTAGTGCAGAGCAATGGCAGGACTCTCAGCGCACGGTCATTCTGGTTACCCGAGTGATGGAATTGATAGTCGATGGCGAGACGGGGCAACGCGGGTATGTACTGTCGGGTGATAGTGGCTTTCTTCAGCCGTACCATCTATCGGTATCGCAGCTACCGGTGGTAATGAAGGAGTTGGAGACTTCGGCTACAGGAGTGGCTGCGGAGGCGGTATTGGTGGATAAGCTTAAGTTTCAAATCAAGGCTGTGCAGGACAACTTCGCTCAAACCGTTGCCATGATGAAGCAGGATGCACCGCAAGCGCGTGCACGGATTGAGACTGGCCAGGGGCAGGCCTTGATGGAATCTGCGCGATCGACTATCACGTCCATTACCCAGTTGGCCACGGAGAATGTGCGCCGGACCTCGGAGCGTTTCATGGAGCAGCAGTCCATGGTGCTACAACTCGCTGTGGGGCTTTCCATAGTGGTGATAATTATGACTTTTGTCGTGATTTGTTTTGCGATACGACACATTCGGCAATCGAGACAGCTAAATTCACTTATTCGCGAGGCCCGTAGTTTTGCAGAAAGTATAGTGGAGACTGTCCACCACCCCCTTCTGGTGCTCGATTCTGCTCTGAAAGTCACTGCGGCTAATCGGTCGTACCTCGATGCCTTTCATACCGTGCCGGAGCTGGTGATTGAGCGCACCTTCAAGGATTTATCGAGCGGGAAATGGTTAACTCCCGAGCTTCGGGAGAGTATCAAAGGCGTCATTGAGCAGGCCAAGTCATGGGTGCCGATAACGGTGGACATGGATTTGGCCGTGTCCGGCAAGCGACGCTATAATATAGATATCAGGAAGCTCTATCGCCCTGGGAATCATACCGATTGCGTGCTCATCGCCTTTGAAGATATCACCGAGCGCGAGGGGATGGAGCAGAAGCTCAAGGACTCGAATCAGCAACTGTCTTCCTTTGCGTACAGCGTAGCGCATGATCTACGTGCTCCGCTTCGGGCGATGCAGGGATTCAGTCAGGCTCTGGTCGAGGACTTTGGCCCGCAATTGCCTGAGGAAGCCCAGGATTATGCAAAGCGGATAGTCGAGGCGGCGACTCGCATGGACCAGCTCATTCGCGACCTATTGGACTACTCACGACTCTCAATTGATGAAATCCGCATGGGCCGGGTAAACCTCGATGATGTCTTGAACGATGTGCGGCAGGTGCTGTCGAGAGATATTGCCACGACGCACGCCGAGGTGGGCATTGCAGGCCCTTTGCCGGCGGTGTGGGGGCATAAAACAACACTTACCATGATGGTGACCAACCTGATTGGCAATAGTCTAAAGTTTGTAACCCCAGGGCAGATTCCGCAGATACGCATCTACGGCGAACACAAGAACGGAAAATACCGATTGTGGATCGCAGACAACGGGATCGGGATTTCGCCCCTTTACCACGAGAAAATCTTTGGTATCTTCGAACGACTGCACGGTATGAACGAGTTCCCGGGGACCGGCATCGGCCTTGCCATTGTTAAGAAAGGGGCAGACCGCATAGGCGGTGCCGTTGGTGTAGAATCCAGCCTGGGCCACGGCAGTCGTTTTTGGTTGGAACTCCATTTATTCAATGACAGTATGCAATCCGGCTTAGCCAATAACCAATCGCCATGATCAATCTCCATGACCAAGGCATACTACTCGTCGAAGACGACCCAGCAGACGTCTTTTTGACTCAACGTGCTTTTCGCCTCAGTCAGATCATTAACCCACTAATAGTAGTGCGGGACGGCGAGGAAGCCATCAGCTATCTCATTGGGGAAGGCAAATACGCTGAGAGGGAAAAGTACCCGCTCCCGCGATTGATCTTTCTGGACCTCAAGCTACCACGGATGTCTGGGTTGGAGTTTCTGACATGGTTGCGACAACAAGAAGGACTAAAGCGGATATTGGTAGTGGTTATGACCAGCTCCAGCGAGGCACCCGACATCAATCGAGCGCACGATTTAGGCATAAGCTGTTATCTCGTCAAACCAGTTGATTTTAATGCACTCATGGAGATGATTAAGAGTATAAACATGGCTCTAGTCTTGCTCTCGGAAAAGCCCCATATAGACCCCGTAGCTCATTAATCTCAATGCCTTCCCTTCGTGTACTCCTTATCGAAGACGATCCGAATGATCGCGCACTAATCAATCGCTACCTGCGCCAACATCTTCACGATTATTCCATTACTGAAGTCGGTACCCGCGAGGAATATCAGCACGCCCTGAATGCAGAGCAAGTGCCCGATGTTATCCTCACGGATTATTACTTGGGGTGGGGGACTGGTCTGGATATTATTCCCGAGGTGCGTCGACGCTGGAGTGATGTGATTGTGATAATGGTCACTATCACGGGCAGGGAGGAGATAGCCGTTGAAGCATTAAAGCTTGGTGCCGATGATTACATACTGAAGCGCAGCGATGACCTCAGCCGGCTTGGTCCTGCCGTACGAGCCTCTCTGGAGATGAGGGAGAACCGCAGGAATCTGCGCAACGTGGAGAAACGGCGCACACTGCTTCTGGAAATCCTGGAGGGCACACCCGACTATATCCTGACGGCAACATCAACGTTGGATATTATCTACTTGAATTACTCGGCGCGACAGCTTTTAGGTTGGACACAGGGCGCACAGCTGGGGCGCCTAGTTGACCTCTTCCCGGAAGCCATGCAAGCACGGTTTCTGAATGAAGTATTACCCGCCGCCATTCAGCACGGCACGTGGTCCGGGGAATGGGTGATGACTATTCCTGGAGGGACGTTACCCGTGTACCAGACACTCATTGTACATCGTGAAACGGATGGCCAGCCAGCACACTATACTCTTTGGGCTCATAACTTTTCTGACAGAAAGAAGATCGAGGAGGACTTGCTCGCGGTAAATCGTACGCTGGAAGAGACCAATCAGCGGCTCACCGTCGCCGTGGATGAGGCAAAGAAGCGCACGCATGAAGCGCTGGAAGCAAACCGCGCGAAAAGTGATTTTCTTGCGGTGATCTCCCATGAGCTACGCACACCGCTGAACCCCATTCTAGGCTTTAGCGAACTGCTCTTGAGCACCACTGAAGACGGCGAACAGCGGCAGATTATCTCCATGATACACCAAGCCGGGGAGCAGCTCCATGCCTTGATTCAGGATGTGCTCAATTTCTCCCGCATCGAAGCCCGCAAAGTGGACGTCCATCTCGATTGGTTTCCAGCCGCAGCCTTCTTTGCAGACATCCTGTCTCCCTACTGCACTTTCGCGCAGCAGAAGAACCTGGTCTACACCGAGCAGGGCATGGATACGCTTGCCCCCTGGCAGATAAAGCTGGATGCCGTCCTTATCCGGCAAATTCTCGGAAACCTTCTGGGCAATGCACTCAAATTTACAGCCAGCGGAGGAATATCCGTTTCATTCTCTGTTCTCGAACCGCGGACGGAGGCGAGTATGCTGGTGATTGACATCAGGGATACCGGCATAGGCATCCCGAACGACAAACTCGAACGTGTCTTTGAGCCTTTCTATCAGGTGGACAGCTCCTCTGCTCGCCGCTACGGCGGTATCGGGCTCGGGCTCTCCATCAGTCATCAGCTCATCTGCCAGCTCGGTGGCACCCTCACAGTGGCCAGCAAGGAGAAACAAGGCAGCACTTTTACCGTCCGGCTTCCCCTGCTGTTTGAGACGCTGCCTGACCTGAAATCGAATAAGAAAAGTGAGCATCCACGGATACACCTGCGCGACATCCTGATCGTAGAAGACGATCACACCAACCAGCGCGTGCTCAGCCTGTTCATTCAGCGCTGTACCGATGCCACTCCGGTCATCTTGCAAAGCGCCACAGAATGTCTCCAACACCTCGAGACTCACCCCTGCCAAATCATACTTCTGGACCTACACCTGCCCGATATCGATGGATTCGCGTGCATGGACGTCATTACCAGCCGCTTTATCACCAATCATGACGCCAGGCCCTATGTAATCGCTGTAACCGCGGACGTACGTTCCGAAACCCAGCAACGCTGCCTGCGGCATGGGATAAACGACTTTCTCGCCAAGCCCATCGACATTGGCAATCTCCAAGCCGTACTCACTCGCGCCGCAAAGAGTAAAGGCATCCGCGTAGATTTCAGCGCGTAGCCCCTGCGAGCGCCGACGTCCTCGTCGGCTCTGGCGCTCCTTATCCAGCCATTGCCGACGAGGACGTCGACGCGCCCAGGGGGGTACCGGCTGCATTGCGTGGAGAGATGTCGGCCCCGAATGCTATGAGATCGCGACGCAACGCTGTGAGATCGTGGCGCAACGCTGTGAGATCGTCGCAACTTGCTATGATTTGGTCACAACACACTTAAATTTCGTCACGACATGCTGTGAGATCGGCGCAAGTTGTATTTATCCTCACGGACAACGGTATTATTTTGGCACCCATCGGCTACATCCAAACGGGCAACGGTACTATTTCGGCACCCGTCGTCTTTGCCCAAACGGGCAACGGTACTATTTCGGCTCCCGTCGGTTTAATCCTAACGGGCAATAGTGATATTTTGGCACCCGTCGGCTTCATTATGGCACCCATCGGTATATTTTTGCCACCCGATGGCTTTATTATAGCACCCGTCGGTTCCCTTTTTGCCACGCGTCGGCTATATTATGGCACTCGACGGTTCCTATTTGCCACCCGTCGGCTACATTATGGCACCCGACGGCTACATTATGACACTCGACGGTTCCTTTATCCCACCCGTCGGCTACATTATGGCACCCGTCGGTTCCTTTTTGCCACCCGACGGCTACATTATTGCACCCGACGGTTCCTTTATACCACCCGTCGGTTTGATTATGACACTCGACGGTTCCATTTTGCCACCCGTCGGTTTGATTTTCCCACCCGTTGGCTTCATTGTTACAGGCAACGGGTAAATTTTGGGGCCCTGGGGTCATGTGTTGGAAAAGCTTGCACTCGAAGTCATGAAGCGCATTGCTTGTGAACTACAGCCACGTGACTGCTGTTGACTATTACATCCATGCGCGCCCCCATTGAAGCTCTTGTGCAGGAACTCCGGCGCCTTCGCGCACTCGGAGAGGATGGGGTGTACCTCGCGGATGGCTCGCTGGAGCGCTTGTGCAGCACTTTGCAGGCGCATCGGGTGCCGCAGGAAGCTGCTGTAGCCGTGCCGGGGGGTGTTGTTGCCAGCGCGAGGGTTGCTGCGGTTCGCAACGTGGCCGAGCAGCAAGAGACGGCGGCTTCGGTCATTGCGCGCAGTCTCGCTTCGTCTTCTGTTAACCAACCAGCCGGTCTGGATACGCTTTTTCCGATGCCCAAACCTACCTTTGCCCCTGCAACAACGGTGACCACTTCCGCTCCCATCCCGCCACCACCTGTCATCGTTCTGCCTGAGGGCGACAAGCTGACGCAGTGGAACTGGCTTCGCGACCGTGTGCTGAACTGCCCGGTCTGCAATGCCCATGTGCGGAAGGAGAACTTGAAGAAAGTGGTCTTTGGTGTCGGAAGTATTGATGCAGACATCTTTTTCTGCGGCGAAGCTCCTGGGGCGGACGAGGAGGATGAGGGCGAGCCTTTTGTGGGCAGGGCAGGGCAGTTGTTAAATAAGATTATCGCGGCCACGGGCTTGGGGCGAAAGGATGTGTATATCAGTAACATCATGAACTGGCGCCCGGAGATGCCCAGTATGGAAGTGGGGAACCGCCCGCCCACTGCCGATGAGATCGCCTTCTGCCGTGTCTATCTGCTGGCGCAACTTAAAGTGGTGAAACCCAAGGTTATTGTGGCTCTTGGGAACTCCGCCATCACGGGGCTGCTTGGTGCCGACCCCAAGCGGCGCATGGGCGTCATCCGCGGTACTTGGCAGGAGTTCGAAGGCATCGCCCTCATGCCGACCTTTCACCCTTCCTACCTGCTTCGCAACCAGACCAATGCCACGAAGCGCATTGTGTGGGAAGACATGATGAAGGTGATGGAGCGTATAGGCATGCCCATCTCTGAGAAGCAGAGGGGTTTCTTTCTGTAGGCAGAAGATTGCAGATTTCAGATTCCAAATTGCAGATTTCAGATTTCAGATTCTACCAACTACTAACTACTGGCTACTAACTACTGCCTTTCGGCTTCTGCAATTTGGAATCTGGAATCTGCAATCTGCCTTTTGCCTTCTGCCTACCCAATTTACATTTCCTTAAAAAAAGTGCGTGCAGGCGAGACTCGTTTACAGTAGCTTGCGCACTTCATCATGAACCAAGTCCTCAAACTACTATTGGAAGGAGAGAGCCTGAGTACCGAGCAGATGGCAGTGATCTTGTCCTGCGACAAGGCCGCCATCGAAGCCCAACTGGCAGCACTCAAGGCAGATAACGTCCTTCTCGGCTGGCGTCCGGTGCTGCACCCGAACGCTTCCGGGCCCAATACAGTTCGAGCTATTATCGAGGTCAAAGTCACCCCGGAGCGCGAGGGTGGGTTTGACCGCATGGCGGAGCGCATCAGCCGCTTTGCTGAGGTGGAAACGTGCTATCTCATGAGTGGAAGCTACGATCTGTTGGTCATTGTGAAGGGGAGTAACCTTCACACCGTGGCCAACTTCGTCAGCGCACGCCTCGCCACCATTGGCGGGGTGCTCTCCACCGCCACCCACTTCATGCTCCGAGCTTATAAGGAGCAGGGTTTCCTGCTGGAACGCGAAGTGCGCGATCCAGACAAGCCAAGTATCAGTCCCTAGGTTCTTGACTTGAAACGCTAGCCACCAGTAAGTCATTTTGACTCTGGCGGTTGCAGTAAGGAAACCCACAATTCCACCGGTGACACAGTCAACACCGGTCGTTTCTTCATAGTTTAATCTGAAATCTGAAATTATTACGTTTATCTGAGTTACAAAACCAACATCCCTTTCACCATGAACACTGATTCATCCCGTTTTATTGCAAACCATGTCAAAACCCTTCCGAAGAGTGGTATCCGCGACTTCTTCGCTGTTGTGGAGAAGATGCCCGAGGCCATCTCTCTCGGAATCGGCGAGCCCGACTTTGTCACTCCTTGGAAAATCCGCGAAGCCGCCATCTTTGCACTCGAGCGCGGCAAGACCAGTTATACGAACAACCTAGGGCTTCTCAAGCTGCGCAAATCCATCAGCCGCTACGTGCAGCGCGAGTTCGGCCTTGAGTACAACCCCGAGAACGAGATCATCGTGGGCGTCGGTGTCTCGGAGACACTCGACATCGCGCTGCGTGCGCTGATTAACCCCGGAGAGAAGGTTCTCTACCACCAGCCCTGTTATGTAAGCTACTCCCCCAGTGTGGTTCTTGCGCAGGGGATTCCCGTGCCCGTGCCGACAGTGGCGAAGGACCAGTTCGCGCTTGATCCCGAATCACTCGCCGCGGCATGGCAGCCGGGATCGAAGGCGCTCATGCTTAACTTCCCGACGAATCCCACGGGCGGTGTCGTAGGACCGGAGAAGCTCGCGAAGATTGCGCAGTTTGCCCAAGAGAAGGACCTGCTTGTACTGAGCGACGAGATCTACGCGGAACTCACCTACGAGGGGAAGCATACGAGTATCGCGTCGATGCCCGGCATGCGGGAGCGCACCGTATTTCTGCACGGCGTGAGCAAGGCATTTGCGATGACAGGCTTCCGCATCGGCTTTGCCTGCGCACCAGCACCCATCATCGATGCGATGATGAAGGTCCACCAGTACGCGATTATGTGCGCGCCGATCCTTAGCCAGGAAGCCGCGATTGAGGCACTGGACAACGGCGCGGAGGATGTCGTCCGCATGCGCGAGGCCTACCAGCGCAGACGCGACACCATAGTACGCCGCTTCAACGAAATCGGGCTGCCCTGCCACCTGCCTGAAGCCACATTCTATGCCTTCCCCAGCATTGCAAAGACTGGGTTGGATGAGCACACATTCGCCATTCGCCTTCTCCATGAAGGTAAAGTAGCGATGGTGCCAGGCACAGCATTTGGTGCGAACGGGAAGGGCTTCTGCCGCGCAAGTTTCTCCACGAGTTACGAGCGCATTCTGGAAGCTTGTGACCGGATCGAGCGCTTTGTGCAGACGCTGAAGTAAATGCACTGCGGTAACCACCGCACCATCGGCTGCGGTCTATCTCTCTGGCTTCATCACCAGACAGACGTTGCTTCCGCCGAAGCCACTGCTGTTGTGCAACACTGTACCCGGGCTCTCAGACAGACTGGTTAACGGAAGTCGCAGATGCGCACAGGCGGGATCGAGGCGGCTTATGTTCGCTGCGCCCGGAATGATCTGGTGGTGGATGGCTAGCGCGCAAATCGCACCCTCCAAGGCACCTGCCATCGAGAGGCCATGCCCGGTCAGCGCCTTCGTACTGCTGACCCAGGGCTGATGCGTGCCCGGTGGAAAGACAGTGGCTATCGCCCGCGCTTCAGAGAGGTCCCCCGCCGGGGTGGAAGTCGCATGGGCGTTGATATACCCGATCCCATCTGGCTCAATACAGGCATCCTTTAACGCGCGCCGCATCGCGAGTGCAAGTCCGTCGCCATTGGGTTGGGAGATCATGATGTTATGGCCATCCGCCGCCTGTCCCCACCCGGCAATCTGAGCGTAGATGCGCGCACCCCTGGCGCGGGCTAGTGCACCTTCTTCAAGAATCAGGGCCACACCGCCACCAGTTCCCACAAACCCATCCCGCCCGGCATCGAAGGGGCGTGAGGCCGTGTCAGGGTTGGCATTGAGCGAGAGCGCGCGCATGCCTAGAAAGGGTAACATGCTCTCGGCGTTGAGGTCCTCCCCCGCTACGACAAGCATCCGCTTCAGGCGCCCTAGTACGATGTCATCATACGCATAACCCAGCGCGTGACTCGATGACGCACAGGCTGAGCTGAACCCGCAATTCGCACCGCGTATCTTGAATGCCGCACCGAGATTGAAGTTCAGCGTGCCCGAGATGGAGCTGACAACGCCCATGGGGTGTCCGCGTTTCGCGCCACCTTCCGTGAGCTGTCTCATGTAGTGGTGAAGCTGCCGGGGCGAGCCTGCCGAGGCACAGTACAGCCCGGTATCCTCATTCCCGACCTCAGCCGGGTCCAGACCCGCATCTTGTATGGCCTGAAGTGTCGCGCAGTAGGCGTAAAGTCCATGCGGGGCGAGCCCGCGCAGTATCTCACGCGGCACGGTGTACGCCGCCGGGTGCGTCCATTCGAGACAGTTGGTACTGCTTACATTGAAATCTTTAACCGTGCCGGCAACTTTGACTGCGCTGTCCTGCCCTGAGAGAAACTCGAATGGCTCTATGCCATGGCGCAGTTCCTTAATACTGTCGAGTACCGCCTCATTCGAGTTACCTATGCTGGAAATAAACCCGAGCCCGGTAATGACCACCTCACGCCTGCTCATAGAGTCAGAAGTTGTCATGCCATGGATTGTAAGGGGACTTTGGCCAGGACAAATGCCCGCAGATCCCCCAGCGTTCTTATGGCCATAATCTCTTCGTTCTTTATGGAAATATCGAAAAGTTCTTCCAACAGAAATACCAGCTCCGTGATGGCCAGTGAATCCGCGCCGATATCCTGTTGCAGCAGCGATGTGTCCGGGAGTTGGTCGAGAGGAGTGGCTGGCTTGGTGGACAGCAGAAAAGCTAGGGCACCAAACACCACGCACTGCAAGTCATCGGGATTGCGCTTCATGCAGAAGCGCTCATACGCCTGCCGCACGCATTCGGGATAGCCGGTAAGCTTGGCTAACTTAGCATTCTGTGCGGGTGTACTGGATTCCGGGGACATGGCTGGTAAAGTAAATCAACGAAAACGGAGTCGTTAGCAATAATCGGTACTAATTCCTGTAGTCAATGGAAAAGGGTGGAAGGACGCTCAATCCAGCGCATCAGCGATTAATCCGCTGGAGCAATTCAATGTACTCCCACATCGGACCCACGACACCGCGGCGTCGCAGCTTCGTAGAGATTGTCTTAAAGGCCGGCGACGGGTCTCCCACGATCCAGTTGGCTTCATCGCGCTGTATAGTCGCCATCGCTTCGTCAAGCGCTCCCGTGGGAAGCTGCGGGGAGCGATAAAAACAGGGTGGCTCGAGCAGCGATGTGGCTTCGGTGCCATTCCGTGGCTGCGCACCCTCGATGGCCGCCAGCGGAGTATCCGGGTACACCCGCATTCCCAGCGTGGCGAAGTAGATGGCGCCCGGCAATTGTTTCGCCCGGGCCAGCGTTTCTGCCAGGGTCTCGCTAGTTTCCCCTGGCCCACCCAGAATCAGGAAATGGCTGTAATGTAGCCCCAGTTTATTAGCCAACTTACTCGCAGTCTCCACCTCGGCGTACGTGAAATGCTTGCCATAGGCTTCGAGGACCGGATCGCTCAGGCTGTCTGTGCCAAACTCCACATGCTTCAACCCTGCGCGCTGCATAAGTTTTAGCGTGGCTTCGGTTACCTTTGTGGGGCGCAGAAAGCAGCTCCAGGAGATGCCGACATCCCTGCGAATGAGCACCTCGCACAGTTCCTCAACATGCTCGGGGTTCGTGTTAAAGACAGAGTCCACGATGAACGCATAGCGCGCGCCCAGGCTCTTGAGCTGCAGCATCTCATCCGCCACCTGATCGCCCGAAAACCGACGCAACTTCCGTCCCTCAATCAGCGGATAAGTACAGTAGCAACACCGAAACGCGCAGCCCCGCTGCGTCTGCACACCGGGTAACGAGCCCTGCTCGAGATACCGTGGCAACACCTTGTCAAAATGCTTGGGAATATCCAGCGAAAGCACATCCGAGGGCAGCATCGGCTCGCGATGGAACACACCGTCTCTCACTGTGCAAAGACCTGAGATCACAGGCAGTGGACCTGCTCCCTCCAGCGCCCCTATCAACGCCGTCAATCCCTGTTCCCCCTCACCGCAGATACCATAATCTGCCCCACTTCTGCGCATCAGCTCCTCCGGGAAGATGGAAAACCCGCTCCCTCCCAAAATCAGTGATGCACTACAATGCTTACGTATGAGCTGCGCCAGCGATTGCAGCTCCCCGATCAGCGAGATCGGGTGATGGCTCTGCACATTGTCAATATTGCGGATGGAAATGCCCACCACATCCGGTTTTTCCCCAGTCAACAAACCTACCAAAGCATCCAACCCTTCAGCACGCTCCCAATAGCAACACGTATGCCCCGCACGGTGTAATGCCCCATGTAGATAAGCCAGCCCCACAGGGTAAACCGGGTAGGGGTGTTCATATTGATTCAGATTGAGAAGTGCTACCTTGCTCATAGAGGATACATCTAGTGCCGCAGAAGCACTGCAATTACAAGTACGCCAGCACAGACTCAAGCCCAATCACCTGGCGATGGGTTAAAGGCTCTCATCATGTCCATCCGAGTCGTCTAAGTTGTCAATCTCGCCCACAAAGTCGTCAATCAAGTCAATCTCGCCACAAACTCAACCCTCAAGGGACTCGGTTGCACCTTCACACGAACTGCTTATGCCTGCACTGGCACTGCTGAAACACTAATGTAAAGTGGCGGAGCCTTCATAGCAACTATTCATCGTTTCACGCGAACTGATTTTACAATCATTGGCACTGCTGAAGCCCTAATGTAAAGTGGCGAAGCCTTCATCGCAACTATTCATCGTTTCACGCGAACTGATTTTACAATCACTGGCGCTGCTCAAGTCCTAATGTAAAGTGGCGGAGCCTCCACAGCAACTATTCATCGTTTCACGCGAACTGATTTTACAATCATTGGCGCTGCTCAAGCCCTAATGTAAAGTGGCGAGGTTATTCTTCTGCAATGACTCGGATTTAAGGGGGGAAGAAGTATGAGGAGTATGGGGTCAAGAGTGGGCGTTCCACGCTAATTACCCTTTTCCCTTGCACCCCGTTCAAAATCGGTGATTTTCTATGGGTTATACTATAACCCATAAATCACCGACCTCGTGCATCGCGTATCTGACATCAACGTTGTGGAAACTGCCGTACTTCCGGCACCTGAACTGCTACTGCGTGAAGTTCGCAGGACGGAGAAACAAGCGAGTTTTGTAGCGGAGAGCCGCCAGCGGCTGCATGAGATTATCTTTACCGAGGACCGCCGATTCCTCCTAGTCATTGGGCCGTGCTCCATACACGACATCAAAGCTGGGCGCGACTACGCGCAGCGTCTCGCAGCGCTATCGAAAACGGTCAACGATCGCATCGAGCTAGTGATGCGGGTTTACTTTGAGAAGCCACGCACCTCGATAGGCTGGAAGGGGCTCATTATGGATCCTCATCTCGACGGCTCGCACGATATTTTCACCGGGTTGCGGCTGGCGCGACAGTTTCTCGGCGAAGTCATCGACATGGGTTTGCCCACGGCCACCGAGCTGCTAGACCCGATCACTCCACAGTACATAGCGGACCTTATTTGCTGGTCCGCCATAGGTGCGCGCACTACCGAATCCCAAACCCACAGGCAGATGGCCAGCGGTTTGTCCATGCCTCTCGGGTTTAAGAATGCCACCAGCGGCTCGCTGCCTGCTGCCATTAATGCGATTAAGGCTGCGAGCCAGCCGCAGACATTCCTAGGCATCTCTTCACAAGGGCTTGCCAGCGCGGTCACTACCCGCGGCAATCCCAACTGCCACATCATCCTGCGTGGTGGTGAGAGCGGTACCAACTATGATAGCGCCAGCATTGCCGATGCACGCGCACAACTTGAGAAGAACAAGCTCCCGCCGGCCATTATGGTTGACTGCTCCCATGCCAACAGTGGTAAAGACTACCGCCGCCAACCCGAAGTCTTGCGCGATATCGTGCGAACTCTACTCAATGGGCAGAATGCCATCATCGGCTCCATGGTGGAAAGTAATCTCGTGGAAGGCAGCCAGACCCTTTCCAACGCTGCAGACTTAAAGTACGGTGTCTCCGTGACGGACCCCTGCATTGGCTGGGAAACTACCGAAGCTTTAATTAAGGAGATATACACGGCACTGGAACCGCGGTTTGCGTCTTGCACAAGAGCCCCTTAGGCGATGGGAGTAACCAGAGAAGCTATCAGCCATCTGCGATCAGTTATCAGCTTTTTGATCTTATTGACCCAATTGGCCCTATTGACTGATCCAAACAGACGCTTCTGCCTTCCCCACTTTGTGCCTTTGCCCCTTTGTGCCCTACCTACACCTACACATAAGACTTTGAGCACTTCGCACAGAGGTCGATATGATGCATCTTTGCCTTGCGGTGAAGATCACGAACTTCAAGGTAGGCTGGGTTGCTCCAAATCTGTTTGATGGTTGTCTTATCATCGACCCGCCCGAGTAGTTTCTTGCCATCATAGTCCAGGCAACACAGAGCGACATCGCCGTTAACCAATACGGTAAATGTGCGCCAGACCCGCGAACACGGCTTGCGGGTGCGGCTGTCTATCTCGGTGAAATCGCCGTCACCCCAGTTGTGGATTTTGCCGAAGGAGAAACTGTCCACGGATTTCTCGAGAAGCTCCATCGTCTTCGACTTATCCGAGGTGCTCACACAGTTAATGGAGATACGAAGTGAAGACTTGCGCTCGTTGCGGAGGCGCACGAGTGTAAGAATATTCTCCACCACAACATCGAACTTGAGAGGGGCGCGGATGCGTTCGAATTCTTCCTTGGTGGACCCGTCGAAACTAATCTTCATCTCATCCAGACCAGCCTCCATCAAGCCGATGGCGCGTGTCTCTGTGGTGATGGACCCATTCGAGAAAATCTTAACCTTGGCGATGCCCTTTTGTTTAGCATAGCGGACCTTGTCTTCCAGATGCTTGTCGAGCAGGGGTTCACCAAAGTTATGCAAATGGACTTCGCGGCATTTATTCGCACCGCACTCGTCGATAATCCGATTGTACAGACCGGGCGGCATGACTTTGGCGGGGCGTGTCATCACCGGATGGGGACAGATGATGCACTTGGCGTTGCAGGCGTTCGTGGTCTCTATCCGTACCACGCGAGGAAAGTCGCGAAGCGAAGTATCGTAGAGGGCACCGACGGCGCGACAGACAATACGGGATTGCAAACTGGGCCGAATCTCTTTGGATGGCGAATAGGGTTGGTGCATTTTGGCTTAATGTGCTGTGTCCCGAATCATTTGCAATGGAAAATGCTATCAATAACGTTTATAAAGTTCACTATTTGTTGTGTCATGGAGACATTATCTCGGAAAACAACACTCCGAACTCTCTAAATTAGCATGATTATCCGGGATAACCGAGTAGCGGGACAGCTAGTACTGGTAGTTTTCAATGCAACAGGATGGCTCTTGACACGCCTACCAACGTGGGTCGCTCGCAGTATCTGCGTAGTTGCAGGGGAATTGACCTGGTGGTTGACCCCAAGGGGCGGTATAGCCCTGCGCAACTTGCACCATGCATTTCCGGACAAGCCGCATGGTTGGCATCGAAAGATGGCCAGGGAGAGTATCCGCAGAACCATGGAAATGTTTCTCTTTGTTGGCGCCTCGCCGCATTTTAATGATCAACGGTTCCGCAAAATTGTTACGGCAGATGAGGCTTTCTTCAAGATTTACGATGAATGTCTGGCAAGCAATCAACCGCTGCTGGTTCTGGTGCCCCATTGCACTTTGATGGAGTCCCTGACTTACATTCCCGCCTACCGTGAGAAGAAACCTGTGACTGCGGTGATGTTCAGGCCGATCGATAACCCCGCGGTGGATGCGTATGTAAAGATTACGCGTGAACGCTTCGGGGCGCGTCTGGTTGCGAAGTCGGAGGAACTTACCCACCTCTTTAAAGACATGCGGCATGGGGGATGGGTATCCATGCTCTATGACCAGAATACGGGTAAACAAGGTGCACTCGTAATATTTATGGGGCGAGTCGCTTCCGTAACAGAGCTTCCTGGCTTACTGGCAAGGAAGTTTAGGGCACCAGTCTATGGTCTCTACCCTGAGCGAACTGGCTTCTGGACCTGCCAACTGCGAATGGAGAAGCTTTTGACCGATGGCACGCCAGCCTCGGTGACCTTGGTGAGTACGCAGTGGCTTGAGGCCCTGTTGAAAGAGTCGGATAACACGACAGCAGACTGGCTCTGGTGTCATCAGCGGTGGAAGATACTCGATTGGCCAACGGAACGTTTCAACACGGTTCATAAACGCAGCCTGCTGGATAAACAGTACCCCGATGCCGTTCTGCCCCGACGGACACGCCTCTGGATAAGGCTTCCGAACTGGTTGGGCGACGTTGTGATGCTTATTCCTCTGCTCCGCGCATTGCGCAAAGGCAGACCGGACATGGAGATTACCTTAATCGGGTTACCTCATTTTGCAGAATTGGTGAAACGCTGGTCTGTAGGGGATCGCTACATCGCGCTGCCATCCAAGCACGACTACTTCCGCACATTCTGGCGCTATCGACGGGAGTACGCGGATACGTACCTTCTTTTCACGAACTCTTTTCGCGGTGATCTCGAGGCTTGGCTTACGCGCACACCCCAGCGATTTGGTATCCTGCGCGCGGGCAAACCGCGTCCACTGCTAACTCATGGCTGGCGAGTGCCAATGAGTTTAAATGAGTCAGCGATACACCAAACCTGCTTCTGGCATAAGTACCTTGAGCATTTTGGTCTGCATGAATCGCCCGACACCACTCCACTCGAGCCACCACTCGAACGCACCCGGCAGACGCCACGCATCGGGCTGATCTGCGGAACGGAGAACAGCCCGGAGAAACGCTGGCCAGTCGAGCATTGGCGGGCACTGATAACAGGCGTGCTCGAGCGGATACCACAATCAGAGATCGTGCTCTTTGGAACAAAGCGCGACAACGCCATCACCTCTGTTGTGGCCGATGGATTTGTTACCACACAGGTGATGAATGAAGCCGGGCGCACTACGCTCTGTGAATTTGTGGATGCTCTGCGCGCCTGTGACCTACTTGTATGTAATGATACGGGCGGTATGCATCTTGCCAATGCAGTCGGTGTCCCAGTGATTGCACTCTATGGGCCAACAAATCCCATTCGTACTGGGCCTGTATTTAATGCACAGGTGGACATTCTCCAAGCACCCGGTTGTCTGCCCACTGGAGGTGGAGCAATGGTGGAGATTACTCCTGAAAGAGTCCTGAATGGAGTGGTCGAAAGGTTGAACGTGGTCAAGAGTGAATAGCTCGCCTATGAATGGCCGAGCATATCTTTCGCCTTATTCAGTGTCTCCTTCTCGTCCTTCGTCAACGCACCAAAGCCCTTCTCAGTGATTTTATCCAGGATGCGATCTACCTCTGCACGCAGCGCGGTACGATCGGTGACATTCACCTTATAACGCATAGGCATTGGCTTGGCTGCTTCCTGGGTAGGTAACCATGACGGACGGCCAGTAGACGTGGCGGTGACCGTTTCCCGTTCGTGTTGTGATGGTCGCTTATACAGCGGTTCCTGGTTAATGATGTACTTGTTGTAGAGCCATCCTGCAGCGATGCCGCCCAGATGCGCGCTGTGGGCGATATTCCACAGGCCATTGCCGGTAAATAATTCGAAGACCAGGAAACAAATTGCTTCGTAGATAAGGAATCCGAAAAAGAACTGCCTTCCGGAAATGTAGAAAGGCATCATCACAAAATACAGGGAGAACTGCATCTGATCGTACCAGTGTTTCAGACACCAGATGGTTACTATACCGGCGACAGCTGCGGATGCTCCAATCAGCGGAGGGATGGAAAGCGAAGGATCGATAATGCGGTGGGCTAGCTTTAAGCCCAACCAGCAGATGGCCCCAGTCATCAGGGCAATAATATATAATTGTAAGAACCGTATGGAACCTAATCGGTCCTGTAGTTCTCTGCCAAATAAATACAGGACCAGCATGTTACCCAACAGATGGAATGGGCTCTGCGTGCCATGCAGGAAAGCGTAACTTAACAGTGTCCATACCTTAAACTCTGACAACCCGGCCAAGCTTAAGCCAAAATTAGTCTCAATCCATCGGGACTTAAAGGCAACCCCCACAACGATCTGGACGCAATAGATAGCTATGTTGGCTATAAGCAGCCACTTTAATACATTCACTTCGGAGTGAACGGGTTTTGCGCGCATGTACGGACGGTCGTAAATCATGAAGCGTATGGGGGAGTTTGAAAACAGGTCAGTACCATGTAACTTAGGGCATCTTTAGCACACGAGTGCAGCGATGACAATCCACTAGTCTAGAAATAGACACTTACCAGTGCCTCTCGAAGTGGTTTTGACTTTGAGGGATGCGCCAATTGCCCTGACGTGGGATAGGCGCATCTCGCCCATGTTTGGGCCTGTGATGATCGCTGAAGTCGCTAACCAAGGAGATGTCCTATCAACCAACCGATGGAGTTAAGACTTTCTCGCAGGCAGTGGCGGGGGATCAATTGGCTTCTTGGCAGGTTTGCCAGATGCAGTCTCAAGCTCGTCTTCAGCCATCTTTGGGTCTATGTAGTAGTGGGCGTAGGACTTGTCGTAGTAGTGGGAGTAGTAGTAGCCCGCGACTGCCGTATTGATGTTATTCAACACCGCACCGAAGACCGGCACATTGGATTCCCTTAAACGGCGGACGTTGAGATTAGCCGTTTTTCGCTTAACTACATTAAACCGAATTACATAAACTACACCATCAGCCAGTGGGAGAATATTCAAAGCGTCGCTGACAGGTGCGAGGGGAGGGGAGTCTATGATGATCTTGTCGTAGCGTAGGCGAAGCTCGTGGATTAGGCTTTCGAACTTCTCACTGGTGAGTATCTGGGTGGGGTTCTTCGTACGTCCGCCTGTGACTAGTACATCGGTGTTCGTCCAGAAGTCTTTGAGGATTACTTCATCGAGGGTCTTCTCCCCTTTCATTATTTGCAGAATCCCTTGCTTGTTGTCGATATCCAGCGACTTGGCGACATTTGGCATCCGAAGGTCGGCATCGATTACGATGGTCTTTTCACCATGGGCTGCAAAGGTGAGTGCAATGTTCGTGGATACGAAGCTTTTTCCTTCACTCGGAATTGTGGAGGTGACTAGTACGACCTTCGCCTTCTTGCTTTCTTCGTTGAGCTTTAAAGTGGAGTAGATACCACGGAATGCTTCCACCGTGTGTTTGTCGGTACCATCGGCTACCATGCGCGCCTTCATGTGGGCGTCTGCACGCGAAATACGAGGTATAATACCAATGAGCGGCAACCCTATCGTGGTCTCTATATCGAATGCGGACTTCACCTTGTCATCAAGAAGGGCGAGGATGAACACAAATCCAAGTCCTAGTGCGATGCCTCCAAATAACCCTAATGCCAGGTTTCTCAACACATCTGGTGAACTGGGCTCAAGCGCGGGTCCAGCATAGTCAATTATGCGCACGCTCGTGGCTTCGTCGCTCGACTGGGCGAGTGTTTGCTGCGCACGTTTATAGAGATAATCGTAGTAATCCTGTGTGGCCTTTAAGTTGCGCTGTAACGCGTTGTACTCCACACGAATTTTGTCGATGGCGATCAGCTCTTCCTTCTTGGCCGCAATACGTGCGTCAGTATTCTTATAGTTTTCACGAGCCCGGCGCAGGTTGTTATATATACCTTCCGCAGACGCATTGACCATGGCTGTCAACTGCTCATCACACGCATTAAGAGCGATGATGGCTTCCGCCATCTTTGGATGTTTGACCCTGTAGTGCTTACTGAGGGATGCCACCTCTATCTTAATCATCGAACGACGAGTCAATAGCTCCGAAACCTGTGGATTAATAGAAATAAAGGGAAGCTCCCATAGGTCCCGTCCGTCACGGCGCAATTGCTCGACGAGGTTCCACTGGGTTTCGCTTTCATCAAGCATCTTTTTGTCCTGCGTGAGTAGCTGATTGTAGTCAATGAGCTCGCGCGTGTCTGTATCGCTGACTGCATCGAAGGAGACACTCTTGTATTTCTCCTTAAACTGAGCCATCTGGATTTCGATCTCTTGTAGTTTCTTCTTTTCAGCATTGGCATTCTGGCTGTTTTCCTCCCATGCACGGCGAGCACCTTCGAGGCGCAAGTCGAGGTTATAGCGGATAAACTCTTCAGCGAAAAGATTAGCTACTTTAGCAGCAATCTCCGGATTTGGATGGCGGAACTGAATCTGTATAACCAAAGTCTGGCGAATCGCAGAAATCTTTTTACTATCAATCAAAACAGTCGGTAGGTTACGGCCTGGCTTCCACGCATAGCCTTCGTCGCGGAAGTAAGACATAAACTCGTTTTCCAGTTTACCCTTCATTCTATCTGCAACCCGGGCGATCAGTGCTGCGCTGTCCGCTATGCGTACCTGTGTGTTAAAGTCCTCACTGTTGCGGACGGTCATGTCCACTACATCATCGAATTGAACGGCTTTGTCCTGCTGGCGTAATACTTGGACCGTGGCTTGTGAGGCAAATATCTTTGTGGAATTGAGGGTATAAATAGCCACCCCGAGAAATGTAACCAATGATACAGCTACGAACCACCACACACGCTCACGAAGAATAAGCAAGTAGTCCTTGATACCGCGAGTGGGCGTGAAAGCAGCCTCGGCATAGTTCGAGTAGCCTTCGCCATAGTAATAGCCGCCGTAGCTTTTTGAGGAATCGTTCGTGTTCTTATCGCGAGCCATTTGAAATTGATGGAAAGGGAAATTGTGGAATGAGGGAGATGACGAGTCGAACTACGGTATTAGAATATCCGCTCAGGAACAAAGATAGTGTCTCCATCTTTTAAATCAAAATCTTTACCGGATTTAGTTACATCAATGGTATAGACTTTGTCCACTCCACCTTCTTTGCGAGTTACCGTGACATCTGTCTTGCGAGATAGTCCCTGTGGGTCCCAGCCACCAGCGTAGGAGATTGCAGTTATAAGGGTCATCTTCTCCTCTGGTGGGAAAACCACCGGCCCTTGTCTGCCCACACGGCCCAATACTTGTACCCGACGTTGTGAATAGGAAACGACCAGTAGATCGATCTGCGGATTTACATACCAGTCTTTGTCATACAGCTCATACAGATACTGACGCGCTTCGGAAACGGTCTTTCCTGCCAGCTTGACTGTGCCTACATAGGGAAGGGTGACAGAACCATCTCCCGCTACACGTACTTCGGTGGCAGTTTCCAATTCACCCACAATTCTAAACTGTAAACCATCCAGTGCGGTGATAGTATAAGTTTCCGAAGTTTGGCTTATCGAATCAGTCCCCAAACCTCCTCGAACAAGGGGAGCTGCTGTGTTGCCGTAGTTTGCACTCACGCCTACCCCCGGACCATTCGCATACTGGGCAAACACATTTGATGAAAGAAAAAGTTGCCCAACTGTAACTAGGCACGCAAGAAATGGTAATATTCTCATAATGTAAAAAGAAAGGATGGTGTCCTACCTTAGGTACACCATCCTTTCAAGCAAATCCGTTAAGTTTACGTATTAGTAACGAAGAGAAGCGGAAACATTGATGACATTGTTGTCATAGCTTACACCACCAACACCATCAGATTCATTCTTCTGGTAGATATACCCTGCGCTCAAGCGAATGTAATCGTTCGGCGTATAGGAGAGGCCGATGCCGAAGTCATAGGTATCGTCTTGGCGGGTATTGTTCGTATAATCAGCCTTGCTGTAACCCAAGTTGGTATTAATCGCGAAGAAGTTATTCAACGAGTAATCGGCTTTTAATCGAGCTGTTGTGGACTCGATTGAGCTACCAGTTCCTGCTGTCCCGTAGTCACGAGAGAGGTCGAGACCGAGTAATACTTTTGGGGTTGCTTGATAGGTCAACCCAGTGATGACAGTGAAGGTACCTTCATTGTCCATTGTAGCTGAATCGTACTCGCGTACGGTATAACCGACCTGAACTCTACCCTGCAATTTAGGAGCGAGATCACCACGGGCACCGACATTGAAGAAATGGTCCTGCGTGTCTGTTCCTCTACCCACATCCGTGTCGCGGTAGCGGTAGCCGACGCTGAAATCGAGCTTTTCTGAGTATTTCCAGAAGGCATCGACGGGGATACCGATTTGAGTCTGGTCCGAAAAGCGGTCTTGGAAGGTTTGGTAGAAGATATGGTCAGCGGTGACACCAGCACCAATGGAGGTCAATGTGCTGACCTGATATTCAGCGTAGGCTTCCGCGGAGGTAATTTCACGCTCGATGAGTTTTCCTTGCAATTCAGGAGGAAGTGCGGTGTCTGCAGTATTTTGGTCAACTTCTGCGAAGCTGAATCGTCC
Organism: Verrucomicrobiota bacterium; assembly: GCA_033762955.1. Taxonomy (GTDB): domain Bacteria; phylum Verrucomicrobiota; class Verrucomicrobiia; order Opitutales; family Oceanipulchritudinaceae; genus JANRLC01. The sequence goes on from JANRLC010000078.1 coordinate 26,812, forward strand.
CGTCAACTTGAAGACACCGGTATCGTATCTACCATTGAAGAAAATATTGGCCTTGTGATTATCCAGTTGAGAATTGTTCACATAGACATCGAAGTCTTCTCGTATCTGCAATTTACCAGACAGCTCGCTGTTGGTTCTCCCAAATGCAAGCTCTATGCCGGGGGAGAATATGAAGCTTGTGTCACCCTCTTCGTTTGCACTCTGAAGAAACACATTACTCTGGTAACGAGCAGTGGCGCTACCATTGAAGTAGAGGTCGAGACTGTCACCAAGCGATATTAAAGGAGCTGCCATCGCGGGGATGGAACTGCCTGCGATTAAGCAAAGGGTTGATTTCTTGAATAGAGACTTCATAAAACAGTGGTTTTAGGGACGTGTTGGTCGTTTACTTATGCGAGTCCTGATGTCTGGAACTTGGAATAAAGAGTCTGCTGCCTGCTTTTGCAATGTTTTTTTAGTAGGATCACCGTCTATAATGTCACATTGGCGTAAATTTGTAGAACTTTGTAGAGTATTAACGCCTCAATCAGCGCATCTCGGTTTTGCGATTTATTCAAAGTAAGGATAGGTATAATCAACTTCTCTTGCCATACCGCCAAAACCATCTTGCGCTCCGCCAAAGTCATCTCGAGTCCCACCAAGGTCGTTTCGCGTTCCAACAAGGCGCTGGTACCGATGACGCGCAGCGCCAAGCGGGGCCAATTACTGTGATACTATTTGGGTGGACAAGAATGAGCGTATGGGTTTTTTATTGCACAAGCTTGTATTTGCTTTAACCCGCTGCTCCACCATGGCTGAACCTATTTCTGAAATATCTCCACGAGTTCCCGTATTTTTAGGCTTGGCCTATGAGGTTCGCACAGGGCAGGGCAGAATACGCATAGTTCCCGAATACAGAAGGATAGTGCTGGCGATTTGTTTGCTGGCAACGCTGTTCTGGGCTGGAAAAACTGTTGGCCTCTACTACTTTTTCCTGAAATACAAGAAATACGACCGGGTCCAATTGGACTCAATGATCCTCTATCCGTTTAATGATGAAGAAATCCGTAAGAACTTTGGTGACTATAATATAGAACAGGCGATAGAGCTCCTGAAAAAGAGCAAGTATCAGGAGGCCAGCTATCAAGCCCGGGTAGGGTTGGTGCGCTCTCCGGGTAATATCGAAGGTCGCCAGATAGTTGCCCAGTATGAATTGGGTTCCGGACAAAGCCGCAGTGCCATAAAGCTGCTCATGGATGGGTTCGAGTACGCTCCGGACGATATCAAATACCTGCGCAGTGTACTTCAAGTGCTGCTTAATCAACGTGCAGATAATGAGGTTCTGCAACTCGCCCGTGATAGACTACCTTCAACACCCAAACAAAGTACCTATAACAAGATACTAGCCATAGGCGCCGCACAGTCGTCTTTTCTCCGTGGTTCTTTCGATGAGGCCGTGCGGTTGATTCGAGACTACAATCTGGAGCAAACCATTGAAGGCATCGTACTCTACAGCCAGATTGACTGGAACCGTGGGCAACGGAAGATTGCGATAGATCGACTGGAGACTTTTCTGGAGGGAAAGCCCATTAAGTTGATGGACCCGATCTATTCGGTACTCTCCAACTTCTACCGTGAAGAGGGGGATACGCTCAAAGCCCGTCGCTACATCACTGCCCGTGCCACGAACAATCCCTTTGCGGCCCAGCCTCGTATTGAATTGCTCTACTTTTACGCCAAGGACAGTGAAAAGGATAAGATGGATCGTGAAGCTGACACGATCATCAATCAGTTCAAGAACGACCAGAATGCCCTGGTTTCGCTTGCCCGTTTTGCCACAGATACGGGGCAGATTGATCTGGCTCGCCGGGTTTATGAAGTCGCCCTGGAGAATAATTTTTCCGTCGGCACCTTTGGGCTGCTCTATATCGAGGCCCACGTTGTCTCACATAACTATCAAGGCGCGATCGATTTCTGTAGTGAACTGGTGAAGGAGAACCCCTTCTGGTTGGCTCAACCCATGAATGAAGTGGCATTCAACAGCCTGCGCTCGATCGCCTATTATGGCTTGGGCAATAATGAACTGGGTGACCTCTATCTGGAAAAATTCTCCCAGGTGCGCAATTCTCCGGTCACTACGCTAATATCTGTTGCCCGGCGCTATAAGGACATGGGATTAAACGATCAAGCCAGAGGGATTCTAGCGATTGCCTATCAACGCGATCCAGAAAATCAGATTGCTCTGAGCGGAATCATAGAAATCGATCTAGACCAGGGCAGTTCCCGCGATCTCTCCGATAACCTGCGCAAATTACTGAATCTACGTCGGCCTTCCTATGATCTCATGAAGCGAGCCTATGTTCAGCTCAATAGTGACCGCTTCATCTTCGCGAAGGATCGCGATTCCCTCCTTATCGAACTGCGCTCGGTAATTCAGGAGACCAGCACTGTCGAAAAGCCAGCCTGAGTATTCCAGAATCCGACAGATCCGACGGATCCGACGGATCTGACCGATCTGCCAGAACCCCTTTTCAACCACCACTGCCATGGCCAAGCCTGTAAAGACCGCGATTAGTCCCACCCGTGCTGAAGATTACCCTGAGTGGTATCAACAAGTCATAAAAGCCGCTGACCTTGCGGAGAATTCTCCGGTGCGTGGTTGTATGGTGATCAAGCCCTGGGGCTATGCATTGTGGGAAAACATCCAGAAGCATCTGGACAAAATGTTCAAGGACACGGGGCATAAGAACGCCTACTTCCCGCTGTTTATTCCCATGAGCTATCTTCAGAAGGAGGCCGCCCATGTGGATGGCTTTGCCAAGGAGTGCGCGGTCGTCACCCACTCGCGATTAGAAGCTGGCCCCGATGGCAAACTCCGGCCTGCTTCACCCCTTGATGAGCCCCTCATCGTCCGCCCCACGAGCGAGACAATCATTGGCGAACTTTATGCTCGCTGGGTGCAGAGCTACAGGGACCTTCCCATTCTCATTAACCAGTGGGCGAATGTGGTACGCTGGGAGATGCGCACCCGCCTCTTTCTACGTACGACGGAGTTCCTCTGGCAGGAAGGGCACACTGCGCACGCCACTGCGGATGAGGCCTGGGAGGAAACTCGCAAGATGCTGGACGTGTACGCCACATTCGCGGAGGACTTCATGGCCATGCCCGTGATCAAGGGCGAGAAAACCGCCGGTGAGCGCTTCCCCGGTGCTGTGAGTACCCTGTGCATCGAGTCGATGATGCAAGACCGCAAAGCCTTGCAGGCGGGAACTTCACACTTCCTCGGGCAAAACTTTGCCAAAGCCAGTGGTATAAAATTCCTTTCAGACAAGGGCGTGGAAGAGCACGCTTGGACGACTTCCTGGGGTGTCTCCACCCGGTTAATTGGCGGTATGATTATGACGCATGCTGATGACGATGGCCTTGTACTGCCTCCTCGTCTGGCACCGGCACAAATCGTTGTACTCCCAGTGATGCATATCGAGGAACACCGCGTTGCGGTGATCGAGTATTGCACGAAGCTAAAGGCAGAGTTGCGTACAATCATCTGGAATGGAGCACCACTCGAAATCGAGCTGGACCTGCGCGACATCCGTGGCGGTGACAAAGTCTGGAGCTGGGTAAAGAAAGGCGTGCCCCTGCGTATAGAAGTAGGGCCACGCGATCTCGCAAGCGACTCGCTCTTCGTAGCGCGACGCGATACGGGGGAGAAGAAGGGCATCGCCCGTACGGAGTTCCTCGCAACAGTCGGAGGCATCCTCGACGCCATACAGGCGAACCTGTTCGCCCGAGCCAAACAGTACCGCGATGAGAACACACGCGAAATAACCACCCAAGAGGAGTTCTACGCCTATTTCACGCCGAAGAATGCCGAGACCCCAGAGATTCATGGAGGCTTTGTTCTGGCGCACTACAATGGGTCCCCGGAGCTTGAGGAGAAACTTAAGGACGACCTTAAGGTGACCGTGCGCTGCCTCCCACTTGATGCCCCGAATGATCAAGGCACCTGTATCTTTACCGGACAGCCCAGCACCCGCAAAGCCGTGTTTGCGAAGTCGTACTAAGTTTATTCATTTTACCTCATCGTGAGGAAACCCGTCACGGGTTTCCGGTAACAGAGTAAAGTTTTATCCGTGTTGCGCGGAATGTTTTTCCGAACTAGACTTCTCTAGTGGAATTTAATCTAAAAGTGCCCAATGTGGTGCCAGTCATGACGTTGTCGGACTGCGTGCTATTCCCGCAGGCTATTCTCCCACTGCATATCTTTGAGCCACGGTATCGAGCGATGGTGAGCGATGTTTTGGAAACGCACCGTCTGTTCGCCATAGTAGGGTTGGACGAATCCGCAACGCTTGATGACGATTCAACGGAGCCGCCCTATGGAGTGGCTACCGTGGGCATTATCCGGGCGTGCCAGCACAACCCGGATGATACTTCCAATCTTGTGTTACAAGGCCTCGCGAGGGTGCGGATCGAGAAGATAGTGAGTGAGACTCCGTACCGTACCGTTGAGATTACAGCGCTCCAGACCGTTGCAGGGAATGAACTCACCGAATTGCGCAAAGTACAGTCGCGAATTACCACATTGCTGCGGGAGCGAAACAGCTTAAAGGACGATGTGTCCGATGAGTTTATCAAATTTCTCGGTACGGTGGATGACCCGGAGGTATTTATTGATCTGACTACGTTCACGCTGTGTACCGATACCCCGGTTAAGCAGAACCTTCTGGAAAACCTGAACACTTACAACCGGTTTATTGGGTTCTACCACTGGCTGGAGCGGAAGACCGATCAGGAAAAGCTCCTGAAGCGACTACAGGGCGGACTGACAGATGACCGCTTGTCTTTGAACTAGTTGCCCGCTACGAACTTCAGGAGTGGACGCTCACGACGCAGCAGGGTAAGCTCATTGCCCTTGATGCTATAAACATCGGCCTGGCTGAGTGCATTGATTAATGCAGCCTCCAGCTCCATGTTTTCAGGACAGAGCATTTTTGTCGCACCGATGGGTCCGAAGCTTATGTCCTCATCATCCGCAGCGTAACTGGCAAAGATAGTATTACACCCCGCAAAACCGCCAACGCGCCCGTCTGGCTCATTGAAACGAATAGTTACTGGCGTGCTGCCGCTCGCTACTATGGGGTTTTCCACGATAGAGGCCAGTCGCCAGGTAGTGCCTTCCAGCGGGGCTCCGCCGCGGTTCTTCGGCATGATGGTGCTGCATGCTGTGAGTATGAATCCGGTGGCGACCAGCAGGACAAGCGAGAGAAATCGGCGCATAAAGACAGTCGGTTGTTAGGTTAAACGGACAGGGATGCCACGCTCTTTCAAGTATTCTTTGACCTGCGGTACGGTAAATGTTCCAAAATGGAACAAGGAGGCAGCGAGTACCGCGCTGGCTTTTCCGGCCTGGAGTACTTCGGCAAAGTCCTCCATTTTTCCTGCACCCCCGGATGCGATTACCGGGACTTCCACGGCTTCGCTGAGCCGACGGGTGAGCTCCACATCGTAACCGCTCTGCGTACCATCGCGGTCCATGCTCGTAAGCAGTATCTCGCCGGCACCCAGGCTGACGACCTGCTTCGCCCATGCGATCGCGTCCAGCCCCCGTGCTTTGCGTCCGCCATGCGAGTACACCTGCCAGCTTTTCCACTCGGGCTCGTAGCGTGCATCGATGGCAACCACGATACATTGGTTGCCAAACTTGCTCGCCGACTCGAGGACGAGATCGGGATTGTCTATAGCTGAGGTATTGAGGCTGATTTTATCCGCGCCGGCATTGAGCATGTCGCGAATATCCTCAACGGTACGAATGCCACCGCCTACGGTGAGTGGCATGAAGACCTCTGACGCTGTCTTTTCCACGACATCGCGCATGATTGCACGCCCATCACTGGAAGCGGTGATGTCGAGGAAGACCAGCTCGTCCGCTCCCTGTTGTTCGTAGGCCTTGGCGATGGAGACAGGGTCACCAGCGTCGCGCAGCTCCACGAACTTAATCCCCTTGACCACACGGCCAGCGTGAACATCCAGGCAGGGAATGACTCTTACTGCCAGCATGGTCGATAAGGGGCAGGGAAGGGGATGCTACTCCGCGAAGGCGATGTCCGGCTGATACTGTACCGTGAGCCGGTACTGTTGCCCTGGGCGCATGACCAGCGAGTGGTCACGGGCGAGCGTCTGGACATAGTAGATTTTGCCGTAGTAGGTCTTGAAGTCAGCATCCTGGGAGACGTCGTCCGTGTTCTGCCAGACGGCATGGAAGTCGTCCTTCAACACCGAGCAGCGCAGGCCGTGCTCGCCGAGTTTGTAGGTGCTGCCAATGCGGTAGCGCGAGTGCGGTGCCCCGATGACGAGGTTGTAGCGCATCTTGTCCATCGTCACCAGGCTCTTCACCGTAAAGATAAAGTCGCTCGTAACTTTGTTGCCTTCGAACGTCCAAGATACCTTAACTGACCCGAGCCCGGGGATTATCTTCTCCTCGGTATTGATTAGTTCAGGCTGTTCGTAGCGGAAGTAGAATGCCTTGCGCAGTCCCAGACCCGTCACGCAGCTTTTGCCGTAGAAAGAAGGGATGATCTTGTTCTCGCCGAAGGTAAGCTCCGGCATGAGGATCGGGATGTAGCGATTCACTGGCCAGTCGAAGATACCGGGGCAGTGGGGGAATGCGAGAGAGTCCGAAGTCTTTGCATTGTTGCTGCCTACTAGAGGCAACTGGATGTGCAGGCCGCTCTCGGTGTCTTGATAGGTAAAGACGCCCTGTTCCTTCCGGTTGCTCTTGTCAAAGATGACCCAGCGTCCTGAGGTGCGCGCGGGGACGGGACGAGCCGACATCACCCCGCCGATGGACTTGGCGAGGCGTGACCACTGGCAGAGGTAGCGAGTGCCGTCGAAGTCTGCCATGCGGCTGGTATGCCCGGGCATGGTGTCGCGCTCTGCATCGCGGATGACGAGATAGCCATGCTCCTGGTCCAGATACGTCATGAAGAAGTATTGGAAAAGGCGGCGCAGCATATCGTAGTAAAGCGGCTTCTGGTCTTCACCGATCCAGCCATCGCGCATGCACTGGAGGATTAGGCTGATGCAGTGCATCTGCCCGTAGGCACCGAGCCCGCGACCGTATATCCAGCCGAGACCATCCTGGCGGACCATGTCTGGCAGGAGGCGAAGGTACTTTTCCGCATTGGTGCGCAAACTGGGGAGCTTGCGTTCGCGCAGATGAATATTTGCGTGGAGCTGCAGTGCCTGTCGGATGAACACGAAGCTCATCACACCGTACAGGTCGAATACCCCGCCGAATCCTGAGCCAGCGGTGGCATCGTCATGAAAGCCCGCGGAGCTCTTCTCGGTGATGCGCTCAAGGAAGCGCTCGATCAGCTTGCCAGTCTCGTCCTTCTTGGACAGCCCCATGCTGAAGCGGGCAACAGACTTCGCGATGTTGAACGCCTGAAAGTGGTTTTCGTAGTCGGTCCGCATCAGGAGCCGCTTGTCGAGGCGTTCGCGGGTGGGCTCCAGCAGGCGCTCCCACACCGGGTTTCGGTCCTTGGCTGGGCCAAAGGAGAGTAAGCCGAGAGCGGCATAGGCGAGGCCGTTTTCACGTTCCTCTTCGATAAAAGCCTGCGCTGTGATACAGCGCGCGGCGAGGTCCACGAGGTCATGCGTTCCGAGGGTGGTTTCCCCCGTGGCGCGATAATACTCGCCAATGGCGAGAGCGGCGTGGCCCGGTACATCCGGACGATCAATTTCCCCTTCGAGGGGTTTTATGGTGCCGTCAGGATTGATTGCTTCTAGATTGTGGCCCAGAAGCGAACGAGCCATATCCAGGCATTGGGCGGCAAAGTTTTGCATGCGTAAAAACAACCCTCTTACGGTTGCATCAACACATCGGCAAGAAAAAATATTGGAATTCTACATTACTTTTCCAGACCGTTGCTAATTATTGGCGATATGGGCCAGCTATTAGCAACGATAACCAGCACTTTACTGGCGAAATTCCACACGTGCGCTCAACTCAGGAATTAGGTAACGGTCAGGCCCCAGGATGCGCACCTTTACTTGTAGCGTGCCCTTTTGACGATTTGCTTCGGGTGCGATTTCTGCGACTTCGCCGTCATAGGATTTGTCTGGAAATGCTTCTGGGACTACCTTGCATTTTCGACCAGGGAAAATCTTCGGCAAGTCGTTTTCGTTGATGTCCAATTCTACTTGGAGATCAGTCGGATCGGCGACTGCGATCAATGCTGTACTCGGTCCACGAGGTCCTCCAAAGCTCTGTGGGACGACTAATTCTCCGGGTTCAACCAATTTTTCCAGCACCACTCCCCGGATCGGTGAGCGTATGGTGGTCCACTCCAGATAGGTGCGAACGAGTTGGAGGGAGCCATCAAGTTCCAGCAATGTTGCCCTGGCCGATTCCACATCCAGTTGGCGTTGCTCGACAGCCTCTCGTGTGCCCGCCTCGGTAACTGCCAGCTCGATCGCGCGCTTATGATTGAGCTGCGCCCGCTCCAGAGCAATCTTTGCCACAGCGATTCGACCCTCTATCTCTGCCAGTCTCGCTCGTTGCTCGCTGGCCTCGAGTTGCACGACCACCTGCCCTTGCTCCACGAGATCGCCTTTCTTAACTTTAATCCACTCAACAACGCCTTGAAACCGCGGGCTGACCTCGATTCGTTCACGGTTGATAATGTAGCCGCTCACCACGAATTCGGGAGAATCTGCACTGGTTGCAGGCTGCTGTTTTGTCAGTGTTGGCTTCGGACCTGTGGTTGGAATGCTGGTTGCCTCCTTTCCCGTCACCGCAGGTGTGGCTACTTTCCCCGCAGCTCCTATAAAGCGCTCGGAATCAGCTTTTCTTGGCCATGCGTAGTACACAGCGACCGCCAGTGACAGGCCCACTACAATGAAGATCGTCAATACTGAGCCAATAGGCCGCTTCTTTTGCGTGCGATCTATTTTCAAGGCGTCGAGCTTCGAGGGATTCATGGAACATTAGTAAAAGCTGAACACGCCCTGAAGTCAGCACTAAAGCTAACAGCTTAGTTACTGGGTTCACGCAGAACACCAAGCGCTGTGGCAACTTTACACGGACCCGATCAGGCGATCCCCGACACCGATCATGCGATCCCCGACCCTGATCAGGTGATCCCCGACCCTGATCAGGCGATCCCCGACCCTGATCAGACGATCCCCGACCCTGATCAGGCGATCCCCGGCACCGATCAGGCGATCCCCGACACCGATCAGGCGATCCCCGGCACCGATCAGATGACCCCCGACCCGTAGCAACGTTCTTCGCCCCGAACCCGAGCGAAGCGACAGATTCACACCGCGACAGATACACACCGAACTGCAGACATCCTGGAGTCAGCACGAAAACAAAGGGATTACCGGCGAGTCGCGGGAAGTAGGATGAACCCTGAATGCCTTAAAAGCACCAACGGCGCGCCCCAGCCCTAGCCTGGGCCAGCGGCCCAGGTTTGGACCCAAATGTATCCATGAGCGCTGAAGGCGCGACCTCAGGAGATGTCTACAACTCGCTGGGTCGCGCCTTCAGCGCTCTCGATCCTTATATATATCGAAATACCTAGGCCATTGGCCTAGGCCTGAAGTTTGGCTCCGACTAGATAAATCAATGCACCGTTGATCGCAAATAGGCGGACAAGAATGTCCGACCTCCGTTGGTATAACAGCGGACAAGAATGTCCGCCCTCCGTTGGGTGTTTGAAGCAAACGGAGAGCGGGTTTTCTAACCCGCTCACCTAGGCCATTAGTAGCCTAGGCTGGGGCTGGGGCGCGCCTTCAGCTCTGCCAAGGCAAATTGGGTTCAACTCATTTACCATGACTTCAGGATGTCACTAATAGCTAAAGGCTAAAAGCTACAAGCTACTTGCTAGATTGACTTCAGCGCGGCAATCACTGGCAATCGGGCAGCACGGATTGCTGGCAACAGGCTTCCGATGAAGCCCACGATCGCGGAGAAGATGATCCCTTTTAGGAGTAGCTGTGGGGTGATGGTAAAATCAAATACTACTTCGCTAAAACTCTCGAAACTGATCGTCCCGGTGCTGTACCCATTCATTGGCCAGGCCAATACACACCCTATAACCCCGCCAACGAGCGCGAGGAGCACCCCCTCGACAATAAAACCCAGCAAGATCGTGCGCCTGCGGAATCCAAGCACGCGCAGTGTGCCAATTTCCCGGGTTCGGGCGCCGATGCTTGCATACATCGTATTCATGGCTGCGAAGATGGCCCCAATACTCATCGTAGTCGCCAGAAAATTTCCCAGTACCTTGATTGGCATGGCGGTGCGTGTCTGCTCTTTGTAGTAGTCCACCTCGCGAACTACTTTCACCTTCAGCCGCTTATCATTCTCCAGCAGGTTCTTTAGCGCGACCGTGGCTGCGGGATCCGCAATCGGTCGTACCAGAACCGAGGAGTAGTCTGGCCTGTCAAACACCTGGCGCGCCTCGTCGCAGTCCAGCCAGATTTCGGAGTCGAATGCGCTGCGCTGCCCATCAAAGAGCCCCACTACGGTCAGCTCCTGACCCGCCGCCTTGAAGCGACCACCAATCTTTAATGCATCGAAGCGTTCTGCCATGCGCCTGCTTGTGACAACTTCGCGCTTCCCAGGAGAAAACCACCGGCCTTCCGTTAAGGCAACCTGGCTTCGCAGGAGCAGCCCATTGGGCGATACTCCTCGTAGTGAGGCATTCGCCGACCCCTGACCCCCGGTGCGTTGCAGGTTTATAATTATAAGTACATCCGAGGAAGTGAGTGGCTTACCGTCGGCATCCCGGGCCACCCCTTCCAGATACTGGATTTGCTTGTACTGATCACGGGTAATAATGCTGGTACTCTCGGACAGCGCCCCCTTGCGAGCAATCATCAGGTTGCGTGGGTCCCCTGTATTTCCGCTGGATTTCTCCAGACCAGCTGCGAGCGCCTGCACACAGAGATACACAGCCACAACCAGGGCCACGCCCATGATGGTTGCCAGTGTGGAGCGCCAGCGTAGGAGAATGTTTTGGGTGTGGTAGCGCAGGGGGAGCATGGAAAGTTCGTTTAATTAATAGGCACCAATGGGGTTAATCCAGCGTCTTCAGCCCCGCCACTACACTCAGCCGTGCCATGGCGAGAGCCGGAGCCAGGCTCGATACAATGCCGAGTAGCACAGCCGCCACTCCTGCCTGCCCGAGCATGCGTGGTGTAACTTCGAGGTAGGGGAAAATGCCCCCGGTTAATGTGCCTGCATCGATGAGCGTATAGAGGAGCCATGCCCCACCCGCACCGCAGACCCAGCCCACGGCAGCCAGTCCGAAACTCTCCGCGAGTATGAATGCAAATAACTCCCGCCGCTTGAAGCCCAGCGTTTTTAGAATGGAAAGCTCCCGCATCCGCTCGCGAATCGCCATACTCATCGTGCTCGCAGTCACCAGTACCAGCGTAAACAGCACGACCGAGCAGATGGAGCCAATGAGCAGCTTAATATTACCCCACATCGACACAAAGCTAAGCTGGAACGCACGCTCCGTCTCGGCCAGTACCTCGGATGACGTATTCGCGAATGCCCCATTCACCGCATCGATCAGGCGGGGGACATCCTCCGCCGAGTGAGCCTTAATCCACCACATCCCAGTTTCGCCTGGGTCGCCCATCGCATCCTCCCAATACTTGTGGTGAAACCAAATGCTGCGGTCATCCGGTGTACCCGAGTAGAAACCTACTACTTTCAGCTCCAGGTCTATCGGGTATATTTGGCCAATCAGGGTGATCTTGTCTCCCACGGCTAACTTCTCCTTCTTTGCAGTCTCCACCCCCACAATACACGAGGTGCGATCCGCAAGCCATGCCTCGTATTCCTCGGGCTTCATCTGCACTTCTTCAACCTAAAACCGGCAGTTCAGATAAGAGTGCGTGATCAAGCCAAAGGGAACACCCCCAAGGCAAGAAAGCAGTCATTAGTAATCACAAGAGCCCTGATCATCCACCCAGAAGTAATGCAGGGGGAGCTCGCAACTGGGTTC
>JANRLC010000079.1:0-10592 GCA_033762955.1 Verrucomicrobiota bacterium
GTTTGCTTCAAACACCCAACGGAGGGCGGAAATTCTTGTCCGCTGTTATACCAACGGAGGGCGGACATTCTTGTCCGCCTATTTGCGATCAACGGTGCATTGATTTATCTAGTCGGAGCCAAACTTCAGCCCCAGGTTAAAACCTGGGGCTAAGACGCAGGTCGTCCCTTTTGGACTTCATTCTCCCATGCCGTCGATGAGGTGGATTATGGCGCAGGATTACTCCAATTCCGTTACCAACAACGCACGCACAGATTGGTCACCACCGTACTCCGATTTACGCTAAACTCGTACGCTTACACCCATCCCTCAACCGGGCATCATGTACCAATCGTTCCTCTCGAACTCCCATAGCCAGCCAGGTCTCCCCCCCTGTGCGTAGTGCCAGAGCCAGCCGCGTTCGGGATTCCACAGAAAGGGGTAAATGGTTTCATTCGTCCAGAGCCAGCCGAGACTCGGGCTCCAGAGCCAGAGACTGGATGCATTCCCCGCCGCAGGGTATATCCAGCCGAGGAAGTGATGCTCCAGATAGGGATAGGTATAGAAGTTACCCGTGCCCAGCCATGAGCAAAAATCATAGCCAAAGTGGCTCTCTATCGGCCCTAGAAATCGGGTGACATTGTTGCGATCGTTTTCATACTCATACGATTCCATGGTGATGGTGTAGCTTCCGGTGGCCATTGGAACCATCGAGCTCACAAAGACTATGTAGAAGCCATCTTCATCAAAGGTGACACTAAGACTGCGTGTGAACACGGAACCGTATGAGGGTTGCCCATAATAGTTCTCATGAGTGATAATATTGGTTGAATGCAACATTGGCTCAATGCCCGATGCAGACACAGTGATGGTGTACGTCTGGCCGGGCTTGTACCCGCTCAGCCGATAAAAGTCCCCATAGAAGTTTCCTAAGCCATCAACCTCGTAAACATAATCTTCGCTTTCGAGCTGATCATGCACGGTTTCACTGGGATTAAGCCTGTCTGTACTGTTCGATAGCGCACGCAATCCGAGCGATTCATTGGTCACCCTGTACGCCCCGGTTGCATTTACTTCTGCAGAGGAGAGTCGAAGCTTGTAGTTACCTTGCTTATCTGGAGTTATTGCAACATCCACTTCAGCCCCAGGCTCTGTGGCAGTGGCTGAGGCTATCTCGTTTCCTTGAGGATCAAGCACAACTAGAATTACGCTAAAATCGTGCGAGCCTCCAACAAAGTGGACTTCCTTGCCAATGGTAGGGTTTTCCAGCACGTAATCCCTCTTATAATACAAGTAGCGGCCGTAGCTACGACTACGATCCACGGGTGATGCAGTGGTAAGACTGCCTTCATGCATGAGATGGGCTCCTTTATTACTTGCTCCGGCGATACGCTCCTTGATCCAGCCCACATAGGATGATGGGTCGAGGAATATGGCGTAGCTTCCACTTGCCGAGCAGCCCAGCCAGGAAACGGATTTCGTGATACCGCCCAATACCCATCCCGAACCTGAAGCATCTGGCACCAAGAGTGGACCGCCACTATCTCCTGAACAGGTTGTAGGTGTGCCGGTACCATTACCCAGGACCAACTCGTCGTAGTAACATTCCCGGTTAAGCGCACAGCTCAGGGCGGACTCCACAGGTGATTGAATGGGTAGGTTTGCTTTCATTAACTGTGCCTGATGGCCACCTTCTTCATTCGTATAGCCCCAGCCATAGGTTTTCGCGAGGACACCCGGGCGAACGAGGGAGGCGTTCTCGTTGATCACTGCGGGCACGGTGGCTATGTACGGCTGCGCAAGGTGAATCAACGCAATGTCTCCCGAGACATCGGGTAGTACATAGTTCGGGTGCATGTAGGCTTCCAATACATCACGCCGCACACTGGCTCGATCCAGATAAGGATCGCCAATTACTACCTGTAACGAGGTAATATCCATGCCGATCAAGCAATGAGCCGCCGTCAGCACCCACTCCTTATCGATTAGTGTGCCTCCACAGAAATGGGCCTTGGCTGCATCGGGTTCCTCCCGTCGAACCAGAGCCACCATCGGCCCATAATTATTCTCAGGCTGGCCTCCAATGATCATCGGTTCGTGCCCGCGAGGGAGGGCGGTCGCCACGCTCTGCGCATGGGTGAGGCAAGCTGCCATATGCATACAAATGGCCGAAAGGAAAGCTATTTTCTGGTTCATGTGTAAGCATTTGCTAATCAAAACCGCATTAATTAGCACGACTATTATTTAACTATCGCACAGTTCTTTTGCTGCATCTCGATGGTGGGGGGCCATTCGTTTGGGGCGCGCCCTTGGCGGTAGGTGAATGGACTGGATGGACGGGATGGACATGCAGAGCCTTCTGCCTTCTGCCTTCTGCCGCATTCTGCATTCTCCATTATCCATCCCTTCTAATTGTCTTGATTATTCCACCTAATACAGTTCACTACGGGCCTTAATCACCGACTGCTTGACAACCGCTAAACCTGAGTATCTTCGAAGTATGAAAATCGTAGCTTACCTAAAGCCCTTTTGTGGCTGGAGTCGTGGCGTCCGTGCCATATTTGCCAAGTATGAACTCCCCTACGATGACCGGGACATCATCAATTCGGCGGAAAACTATGCCGAGATGGTCCGCAAGAGCGGCCAGCCGCTCTCGCCGTGCGTGGAAGTCGATGGGGTAATGCTCGCGGATGTCAGCGGAGAAGAGGTCGAGAACTATCTCCTGAGCAACGGGCTGGTTACCGCCAGCGACAAGGATACCGGAGTCCCCATCAATGCGCCTTGCTCCAGTGATGAAGAGGCCGCGAAAGTGAGCTCTAATACCATACGCTTTTTCTAACACCGGCCCCGAATGCGGGGCAATGTCTGTCAGTGTCTGCTGTCCAGCGCGCCGATCTCAATTGAGGTCGGCGCGCCTGTTTACGGGCGGTGGCCTACCACGACCGATTCAGACAAAACCCATGGGCAATTACCGCGGTACAGTCGGCGAGGAGTGCTGGCGGCTCAGCCATTCGCGGGGGCTGCATGCGTGTATGCGCTGGAAAACCTTGTAGAAGTTTGCCTGGTGCTCGAAGCCTGCTGCTTCTGCGGCGTCGAGTATCTTCATATTATGGGAGTGTACGAGTACACAGAAGTACTCCACGCGGGCGCGGTTGAGGAGGTCTGTCAGCGTGGTGCCATAGTGCTTGCGGACTGTGCGGGAGAGGTGTGCGGGAGAGCAACCGCTGCGCTGCTGCCAATATTGCAGGGGATTAACGAGGCCTTCGGGGCACAGCATCTGGTCGAGAAGGTCGCGCAGCCAGTCCGGGGCTTTACTCGACTCGAGGCTTCGCTGTATCCAGTGGGCCAGGGTGGAGCAAACGGTGAGTAGTGCATTAGCGGGGGGTCTCGTTTGGGAGATCAACCGGTGCATGGACTCCCAGCAGGCTTGCTGGGCGGCTTCGTCGAGGTGCAGATGCCCGCGCGGTTGATTGGAGTCACTCGACGCTGGGAGTTCAAACCGGGGTTCGTACAGGGACTGAAAGCTCTCCCACCAGGTGGCGGGGAAAGCGAGGTTAATAAACTCCAACTCGGTACCATCGGTGCCCTCATAACAGTGCCTGTCCAGTGGCTTGATAAGCGCGAGTGAGCCGCGGGACAGCGGCAGGTGCCTCCCGTTCCAGTGGTGCAACCCATGGCCATCATTGACCAGGAAGAACTCATAGAAATCATGGTCATGGAGAAACGTGGTCTCGCCGGAAGGGATGCGAGTTACCGCCACATGGAAGTTGGCTCCGCGGTGGGGTAACCGGTTGAAGCGCAGGTGCTGCATCAATGGAGTAGAACTATTCCTCAATGGAATGGAAGCATAGCGCGGAGTGTTTCTGCTACAATGCAGAAGTATCAAGTAATCAACCTGTCATTTATAAACTCATGTCTGTACCCATACTGTCCCCCCGCCTGTCCGCCGACGAAGTCGCTCACTACGAGAACGAAGGCTATGTTATCTACAACAAACCGGTTCTACCGCCCGCGAAGTTCAACGCCCTGAAAGCGTACTTCGAAGGCATCCTCGCCGACCTCCCAGCGAATGAGCGCCCCGAGGCCATGGATGTGCCGCACTTCATGCACCCGAAACTGCTGGAGTGGGCGTTCCACGACAGCGTGCTCGATCTGGTAAGCCCGATTCTTGGCGATGACCTCGCGCTCTTCTCCACGCATTTTATTTGCAAGCCGAAGGGCAATGGTAAGCGCGTGCCGTGGCATGAGGATTCCGCGTACTGGAAAGGAAAAATTGAGCCCATGGAGGTCTGCACCGTATGGCTGGCGATCGACCCCTCCACCCGCGTGAACGGTTGCATGATGGTCATCCCGCGCACGCATCGCGAGGGGTTCAAGGGCTTCTCCGACTACGCGGCAGTGGACACGGCGACGAGCGTCTTTGGCACGGAGATACTTAAAGAACAGCGCGATGATGCCCGCCGCGTGTACATTGAGCTGCAGCCGAACGAGTGCTCGCTTCATAATGCGCGCATCATGCACGGCTCGGAGCCCAATACCTCCAGCATTCGCCGCTGTGGGTGGACGATGCGTTTCTGCCACACAAGCGTAAAGTTTAACACCCAGGCCTTCGACGGCATGCACCAAGTCTATCTGGCTCGGGGGCGCGACATCGGCGGCAACCAGTATGCCGACCCCACCCGAGCGTACCCCGAAGTGCTTGCCAAGCGAGGAATGTCTTCCAGCTACAAGAACGCCCATTAATTCATGAAAACCCTTCCCGATCTCTGTCTGGACCACGCCCTGAAAGGACAAGGCTTTGGCAGCGAGTATGAGCAGCCCTTCGCGCTCGAACTCGCTTTCACAGACGCGCACAAGAAGCATGCCTCCTCGCATCCTGCGGTGCGGGAAGTCGAGTGCCTGCGCGTGCTGTTCCCCGCCGTGCTACAGCCGATCGAGGACGGAGACTTGATCGCGGGGCGGATTATTTATCCGCTAGTGGCGTTCAGTCCAGAGCCGCAGGGGCTGGGCTATAACTGCAGTTACGGCAACATTCGCAAGGTGCTCGCAGACGGCGGACTTGCCGAATCCGTTCGCTCACAGGTGGAGACCATGCTTGAATACTGGCGGGGTCGCACCACAGCGGAATTGGTGCGGCAGGCTTTCCCTGCAGCTCTCGCAGAGGCGCTGCCCACCGATGCGTGGACTACCGAGAGCGGCGTGGGGTTTCCGCTGTACCGCATGGCTGGTACCGTACTCGACTATGCGAAGCTCGTGCGACTGGGGTTACCGGGTCTGCGTGCGGAGGCACGGTCAAGGCTGGAGGCTGCCAACGGGATGTCCGTGGGAAATGAAGTTCAACCCTTTTGCCGGGGATTACTCGCGGTGTACGATCTGCTTGAGCATTCCCTTGGGCACTATGCAAAGCAGGCGGATGCATTGGCACGCGATTGCGGGGAAGCTCCACGCGTCGCACAGTTACAACAGATCGCAGCGAGCTGTCGTGCGCTCAGCACGCGTGCACCGGCATCCCTGCACGAAGCCGCACAACTCGTCTGGCTCTACGCGCTTCATGCCGGGACATGGAACTATGGCCGCATGGATGAGTACCTGGGTGAGTTTCTCGAACGCGATCTGGCGCAGGGCGTATTAACCGAGACCGGTGCCGTGGAACTGCTCTGTAGCTGGTGGCGCTTGATGAAGGCGTACGACAACCAATATAATAACCGTGTCTTTCTCGGTGGCAGGGGGCGAACGAATGAATCAGCGTCCGACCGCTTCGCGCTTCTGGCCATGGAAGCCACACGCCTCGTCCGGCTGAACCAGCCGCAACTCTCCCTGCGATTCTACAAGGGACAAAATACCGCGCTCATGGAGAAGGCACTCACCGTCCTCGGTGAAGGCTGCACCTTTCCCATTCTCTACAACGATGACGTAAATATCCCTGCCGTGGCCAAAGCCTTTGCCGTGGCAGAGTCCGAGGCGGTACACTACACGCCCTATGGCTGCGGCGAGTATGTGCTGGCCAACCGCTCCGTCGGTACGCCCAACGGAGTCATCAATCTGGCCAAGGCACTCGAGCTTGCTCTCCACAATGGCCTCGACCCAGTGACAGGCAGGCAGGCAGGTCCACTCACCGGAGCTGCCACCTCTCATACTACATTCCAGGCACTCTGGAATGCGTACGCACAGCAGGTGGAGTACAGTGTGCGAGCCCTGGCGGATGCCGAAAAGTTATGCTATGCAATCACCGGGCACGAGGCGCCGTTTCTCTTTCTCAGCGCGCTCTATGATGACTGCCTCACTCGCGGGAAGCCCATCTTCGCGGGCGGTGTGCGCTATCTTGGCGGCACGTTGGAAACTTACGGGAACACGAATGCAGCGGACGCGCTGCATGCCATTAACGAACTGGTCTTCAAGCAAGGCAAGTGCGCTCTCACCGCTCTCATTGCGGCTTGCGACTCGGACTTTCTGGGTGCCCAGCATGAGCCCATCCAGCGCGATCTCCTGCGCACTACAAAGTATGGTAACGACGAAGACACGGTCGATGCCATGGCCATCCGCGTTCATGAGCACGTCTGCAACCTCACCCGCGAGCAGGCGGTCCGCGTGGGGCTGGACAGCTATCTCGTGGTTATCATCAACAACTGGGCGAATGTCATCTTCGGCCAGACCACACAGGCATCTGCCGATGGCAGAAAGGCTGGCACTCCACTCGCGAATGCGAACAACCCAGCCCCGGGCATGGACCGCACTGGCACCACTGCTTTCCTCAACTCCCTGGTGAAACTCGATCCGTCCCTCCACGCTGGTGCCGTACAGAACATGAAGTTCTCCCGCGAACTCTTTAACCGCCATCGCCCGAAGCTGGAGGCGATGCTGGACGGCTACTGGGCAGCCGGAGGCTCGCAAGCCATGTTGACCGTGGTCTCCCCAGCCGACCTGCGCAAGGCCATGCACGAACCCGAGAAATGGGGCCACCTCATGGTGCGCGTCGGCGGCTTTAGTGCCCGCTTTATTGACCTCCCCAAAGGGGCGCAAGAGGAAGTTTTAAAAAGGACGCTGAATGAGTGAGGGGTAGCTAATAGCCAGACACCACGGCAGGATGAGTGAATGGACTGGATGGACGGGCAGCAGCCTTCTGCCTTTCCTACTATCTACTAACTACTGACTACTGACTACTCTTCTGCCATCCCTTTCCCCTCTCACTTCTGCTCGAGCACGGCCGAACCGAATGCGGGAAGAATCACTTTCTGCCCCTTCATTCCGATGGGGGTAAGTGGAGTCCAGCCTTTATCGCCGAGTGCGACCTCGACCAGCTCGTTGGTGAAGTTACTAAGGAAGAGGAACGCCTGGTTGTCTTTGGTGCGCTTCTGCACGAGTACGCCAGTGGGTACGGGCTTTGAGAGAATGGGCGTGACCTCGGCTTCATCCATAACCACGGCATGGAAGGCGCGGAGAAAGTCCAGTGGCATTTGGGCTGCGAAGTAATAGGCGGCACCTTCCCCTAGTGAGTGTCTTGTGAGGGCTGCTCCGCCTTTGTAGAAGCCGTCATCATAGTGGGCGAGGGCCTCAGCTCCTTCGAGGTGTATCTGGGCGCAGAGATGTACGGCATGTGCGGTGTGGGGTAGTTTCTTGCGCCAGCGGTTGACGGTGACAATGGCCCGTTGCTTCCCCTCGGGTAGCTCATCCGTCTCTTCGTTCCAGATGCCGAAGACTTGGCGCAGCCCGTCGCCGGGCCATCCACCGAGGAGGCAGAGATTGGTCTCATTAACAATCCCGGTGTAGTGGGTTGCGATGGCGATGCCCCCTTGCTCCACAAAGGCACGGATACGTGCTGCTACTCCGGGTTTCAGCAGGAAGAGTTGCGGCAGGATGAGCACTTTGTAACCGCTGAAGTCTCGCTCGCTCGAGATGACATCAACAGACACTCCTGCCTCTATATACGGCTGGTAGTGATCCAGGGCGATCTGCTCGTAGGTTTTGTTGCGAGTGATGTCTGAAAGGGATAATCCCAACATCGCATCCCAGTCAAAAACGACTGCCACCGAAGCGCGAGGCACGGTGCTGCCCAAGATGGGCGTAAGTGACGCGAGCTTTTTCCCGGTTTCGCACACGGACTGGAATATGCGCCCTTTCTCCGAGCCTTCATGGTCCACCACGGCGCCATGGAATTTCTCCAAGCCTCCACGGTTCTTCCGCCACTGGAAATAGCACACGCCTTCAGCCCCGGCACCGAGTGCCTGAAGCATCTCGAGCTGGTGGATAAACTTCGGTTTGATGCGGCAGGGTCGCTTGTACTGCGGCGAGTCCGGACAGCTCTCCATGAGGAACCAGGGCTTGCCCGGTTTGAAACTGCGGTAGAGATCTGCTTTGAAGTTCACCCCGATAGCCCGGCGGAAAAGCTCTGGATCCTCGCAATCGTAGCCAGGGTATTGATCATCCGCCACCACATCCACCAGGCTTGCGAGCGAGCTGTAATCGATGGTGGGATGGGTGCCCATGAAATTGGTGGTCACTGGTATGCCAGGAGAAAACTCCCGCAGAGGACGCGCCTCCCATTGGAAATAGTCTGCGATCTGCCAGTTGTTAAAGCGCACCCAGTCGAGCATCAACCCTTCCAGCGAAAATTCGGCAGGGTGAATCTGTTTCCAATCGCTAAAAGTGTGGTTCCAAAAGGCGCTCCACCAAGCGTGGTTGAGATTGTCCAGCGTACCGTACTTGCGCTCCAACCAGCGGTGAAACTCTGCTATGCAAAGCTCACACATGCATTCGCCTCCGTACTCGTTGGACACATGCCACAGCCCCAGTGCCGGGTGGCTGCCATAGCGTTTTGCGAGGACGGTGTTTATTACGCGCACCTTCTCCCGGTAGATCGGGGACGACCAGCAGTGGTTGTGCCGCGAGCGGTGGGGCTCACGTACTCCATTGCGATCCACCCGGCGTATTTCCGGGTACTTTAAGGACATCCACGCGGGCTTTGAGCCACTGGGAGTGGCGAGGATTGCCTTCAGCCCTTCTTTGGCGAAGCGATCCATGATGGTATCCAGCCAATTCAGGGTGAAATGGCCTTCCTCAGGTTCCGTCGCGGACCAGGCAAAGATACCCATGGAAAAGGTATTACACCCCGACAGCTTCATGAGCCGTATATCGGCTTCGAGAATCTCGGGATACTTCTGCCACTGGTCGGGATTATAGTCGCCACCATGGAGAATCTGGTGGAATTCGGGGATGATATTCTGGGACATAGGGGAAAATGGGCAGAGCACAATTCTGCGGGAGAGGCGTAGCGTACCCTTACATCACCTTTGAGTGATGAGCACTCAGCGCGTGCGCTACTTCCTTGGCGAAAAAGGGTCCACCGTAGATAAACCCGGTGTACAACTGTACCAGCGAGGCCCCGGCATCCATCATCCGGCCTGCATCCACGCCGTCCATTATACCGCCACAACCGATGATTGGGAAGTTACCGCCAGTCGCTCTTGCGATGTAGTGGACCATCTCCACGGAGCGATGATGGAGGGGGCGCCCCGAGAGTCCGCCCGTCTCATGCAGGTCGATGGCGAGCATGCCTGGACGGGAAATGGTGGTATTGGTGGCGATGATCCCGCTGATGCCAAACTCGAGGCAGGTGCCAAGAAGCCTGTCAATCTCTGCAAAGGAAATATCCGGGGCGATCTTAAGAAGAAGCGGTATAGGGCGCACACCCAGCTTCCTTGCGCGACCATGATTAGCATCGTTCAGCACACGCAATAATTCGGGAAGATGCTCCTTGTTTTGAAGCTGTCGCAGATTCGGCGTGTTGGGGCTGGAGATATTGATCGTCACGTAGTCCGCATAGGGAGCGAGCTGATTGAACGAGAAGAGGTAGTCTTCCGAAGCCTTCTCGATCGGCACGATCTTTGATTTCCCCAAGTTAATACCCAGGGGAATGGGGCGTTGATGCCCGCGCAGAGCCTTCTTCAACCGTGCGGCCATCGCCTCGGCCCCTTCATTGTTAAACCCCATGCGATTAATCAACGCTTCCTCCTTGGGGTAGCGAAATACGCGCGGTCGGTCATTACCGGGTTGCTTTTGTCCGGTGACAGTACCCACTTCCACGTGGCCAAAGCCTAGCGCGGCAGCGGCCTGCCAGCAGCGGCCATCCTTGTCCATCCCGGCGGCCAGCCCTACGCAATTCGGAAACTTCAGACCGAATAATTCCACGGGCTGGGTATTGGTAGGACGCAAATTAAAATGCTCCAATACGCGGCAAACCGGGCTTAGCCCACCCAGAAGCTGAAGCGAGGCAATCCCTCGTTCGTGCGCATCTTCGGGATCGAGTCTGAAGAGAAATGGCCTGATTAGGTTGCGGTAGATAACACCCATCATCCGCAAGCATGAAGTGAAGCGAGCAGAAATTCAAGCCATGATTCCAACGATACGATGGAAGGCAGAAGAATGGAGAATGGTGGATGGTGGATGGCAGATTGCAGATTGCAGATTCAAGATTCCAGTGAATAGGTCAGGAGATGGTTTACGCATTTAGCTCAGGAGATCCTTTACGGTTTTGCGTACAAACTTTACCATTTTAGTTGATTATATTTACGTTTGGTTAAGCGATTTGTCCAGTTTCAGCGGTTTCATCAGCTTTT
>JANRLC010000080.1:0-4730 GCA_033762955.1 Verrucomicrobiota bacterium
CACAATAACAAGACACGGGTGCCGTGTTCGTTGATCGTCACGACAATGATGGTGGATAGCCTATGCCCGGACCATGCCCATTTTGATTAGATAGTGCCTTTCATTGTGTTTCAGCTTCTTCAACTTCGTTTTTCGGGTTTACCGAAGGCAGGCCAGCGTAGCGCCGGCCTGCCTTCGGTCCCCGTTTGTCTATAATCAACACGCGAAACACTTCCTACTTCCTGAATGCAGGCGGATGTCGTAGGCGTCCTTAGGTGTTTGGTCGATTTTTTGTCGGGATAGAACAACTTCGAAATGCACCAGTCACCTCACCCCAACTACGCCAACTTCGGCAAGCGTCTCCACGTGTGCATGCACGCTGCGTGCTAGTGCCTCGATATTGTACCCACCTTCCAGGAGTGAGATCAGGCGACCGCCGCAGTGGATTTCCGTGAGCTGGCTTATTAACCGTGTCATCTCCGCGAAATCTTGCGTCCTCAGCTTCATCCCGGCCAACGGGTCCGATTCGTGTGCATCGAAGCCCGCACTTATGAGTATAAGATCCGGAGCGAAATCATTAACTGCGGGAATAATCCTGTCATGGAAAGCTGCTCGATAGGTAGTGATATCGGATCCAGGGGGCAGTGGTATATTTACAGTGTGCCCATGGCCATCGCCTTCTCCCAACTCATGCAGATAGCCGCTATCCGGATAGAGCGGGGACTGGTGCAGACTCACAAACAGAACAGAGGGGTCGTCATAGAAAGCCTCCTGCGTGCCATTGCCGTGATGGACGTCCCAATCCACTATGACAACACGCTTCAACCCATAGGTTTCCTGAGCGTAGCGGGCAGCGATCGCCACATTATTAAACAAACAGAATCCCATGGCTTCGGCTCGTTTCGCATGATGCCCCGGGGGGCGGGTAGCGACGAAGACCCGTTCAAACCCATCGCGCAATACCGCGTCTATCGCCATCAGTGCGCCTCCCGCAGAGAGCATGGCCGCATGGTATGAGTCGGCGCAGACATGGGTGTCACCACCATCAAGAAGTGTCCGCCCTGTCAGGCAGACCTCCTCTACATACTTGCGGTAGCTTGTATCGTGAATGCGGTCTATCCATTTGCCCGCAGCTGGTCCAGGTGTCAGCCAAGTGACCTGGCTACCCAGTGTACTTCCTTGCAAGTATTCGATAATGGCATGGAGTCGACGTGGAGACTCGGGGTGGTACGGACCAGTATCGTGGAGTTCGCAGTCGGGGTGGGTAATGATGGCCGTGCGGCGCATACAGAAATACAGAAGGAGAGTAAACAGTTCCAAGCGATGCAGCTTGAGACAAACTCATGGATATGATTCGAAACACTATGCACTTTCACTCTGGCTTGGCACGATTATTTTATAGCTTGGTTTATTGCGCAGTGCTATTGCCCGTCGCCTGCCTATCCCTAGCCTGCTCTCGGCAGGAATCCCGTGTAGTTTCGGGGATTCGCACGGGCGACTTGTACTTGGGAAATGGCGTTGAACCCCAGAGCCTCGACCCCCAAATTTCTACTGGGGTATCTGAACTGAATATACATTTCGCTCTCTTTGAAGGGCTCGTACGCCCCAGTGCGGTTGACCTTTCTCCGCTTCCAGGTGTAGCGGATCGCTGGTCTGTCTCGGATGACGGTCTTGTATGGACCTTTTACTTGCGACGGGACGCCCGCTGGTCAAATGGCGATGCGGTAAAGGCAGGGGACTTCATCTTTGCGTGGCGAAGAATCCTCAGCCCTAAGCTCGGTGCGCGCAACGCATCGCTGCTATTTGTAGTGAAGCACGCGGAAGATTACCAAACCGGTCGGCTGACCGAGTTTGCTCAAGTCGGGTTCTCCGCGCCCGACTCCTTCACGCTCCAGATACATCTGGTTAAACCCCTACCCTACTTCCTAAACCTTGTAATGCATCCCGCGTGGTTCCCCGTGCATCCGGGAACTATCGAGCGCTTCGACGCTGCCGAGAAACGAACGTCTGCGTGGACTCGCCCCGGCAATCACGTGGGCAACGGCCCATTCATGCTCAAAGAACACCGGGTAAATGACCGCGTAGTCGTGGAGAAAAACAGCTATTATCACCATGCAGCCAGCGTGAAACTGAACCGTATCCATTTCTACCCGATGGAAGACCGCAACGCCGAGGAGCTGGCTTTCCTCGCCGGCCAACTCCACGCCACCTACAGCCTTCCTCCCGGTAAAGCTCCGATATATCGTGAAAAGAAGGACACCCGCCTGCGCCTCGATCCCTATCTCGGCACAGAGTACTATCTGTTAAACACAAAGGTAAAGCCACTGGACGATGTCCGCGTGCGCCGAGCCCTCAACCTTGCCCTCAACCGCGAACTCCTCGTCACCCGTATTCTCGGCGGCGGCCAGCAACCCGCCTATGGATTCGTACCACCGGGCACCGCAGGTTACAAGCCCCAGGTCCAGTTGGCTGAAAATCTTGCAGAGGCGCAGCACCTGCTCGCGCAAGCTGGTTTCCCAGACGGACAAGGTTTTCCACCACTGGAGTTGCTCTATAACACCTCCGAAATAAACCGAAAGACCGCCGAAGCCGTCCAGGAGACCTGGCGCAAGAACCTCGGCATCAGCATACTGTTAACGAATCAGGAATACACCGTCTATCTCGAGAATCGTCGCCTGGGCAACTTCCAGCTCTGTCGCTCAAGTTGGATAGGAGACTACGTGGACCCCGATGCCTTTCTCTGCCTCTGGACCGCCTCCTCCGGCAACAACTACAGCGGATGGTCTGCCACAGCCTACGATGCAGCCGTGACCGCAGCCAACGCAACACCAGAACCCACCACACGCACCCAGCACTTCCATGACGCCGAGGCCATTCTGCTGAATGCCTCTCCCATCGTACCCCTTTATCATAATGTAAGCGCCTATCTCCTCATGCCCTGTGTCAACGGCTGGAAATCAAACCTACTTGGCTGGCCCGATTACTCTGCCATCGAGTTAATGCATCGCTAAGCTCTCCCCACTTCATATATAAAGTTGTTTCAACGGAATCCACGGCCATTTAGCACTCGGTTGAATAATTTACTGTGTTTACTATTCCCACCGCCTACGAAGCCAGAGATCTCCACCCAGGGATCGACCCCACGCGATTCAAGCTGGTTGTTGTCATTGACGCTGTACGTGGACGCGCGCCCGGTGTTCGACGCTGGAAGTTGGAGTTCACGCTTTAGCGTGTCCGGGGGTGGGTAAAGCTCTTGTCTACTTGAGGTGGAGGAAAAAATGACCGAGCCGCAACCTGCTAAAGCAGGAACTCCAACGGTGTCCTGATTGAGAGTCCTCTGCGCTAGCTGCCGTGAATCTTGTTTCATTGTGTCTGGTGCATGTAACCTGGTATATAACCTACAACGTTTTACGTTTCTAGTGATATAATTTAAAGGATCGGGAGCGCTGAAGGCGCGAACCCAGCGGATTGTAGGACATCTCCTTAGGTCGCGCCTTCAGCGCTCATGGTGTTTTATTGGACTAAACCTAGGCCGTTGGCCTAGGCTGGTATAAGGTCGCACCGTTGGCGCTGCATAGCAAAATGGGATCATCTTAGTTCTATATGGTGGATGGCGAGTTCGACTGGTTTGGCGTGGCGTTCGGTACGGTAGACGTGGCGTTCGGTGCGGCAGGAGTGGCGTTCGGTTCGGCATGCGTGGCGTTCGGTACGGTAAGAGTGGCGTTCGGTGCGGTAGGAGTGGGATTCGCTAAGGCATTTCTCGTGGCAGCCAGATAAATTCACCCAATCAAGATAAATATCCCCAGCCTCAGCCTTGCAGGACCGGGGTTCAGCGTTTCGCAACCAGTCTTCGCCGTTGGATTTGTCATAAAGACCATCCGCAAAGGGCAGTCCAGCTTAAGAAACGGCCCATTCTCTGATTGTGTGCACTCTAAATGAAGTTGTTTGCTCTATCAGACAGTTGTTTGTGTTATACTACTTATTATGATTATATTCCTGTTGGTTATTAGCCATATCCTTGTTGTTGTGTGTGTCTTCCAGACTGTTGTGTGGTTACTACAGTATGTGGTTTGTGTTTTCCAGAAAATTGTTAGCCATTAACAGGATAATTTATTAACATAACTTTTTCCCTATATGCAGAAAAAGACAGAATATGGTGGCTAACTACTGTATCTAAATAGCAGATATGCTCCATTAATTTCTTAACCATTTGCATTCTTTTATTAACTACTCATTAATATATTATCATAGTTCGAAATCAATGGCTAAGAATCGTCGTGTATGCCCGCAGATTTGCCTGGTAGTGGCTAACTTGTTGTGAACTCACCTTTTATGACGACGAAGAGTACTTATTCCTCATCGGTTGAAAGAAAAATTGACATTGGGTTGCAGCGTGAAGGCCTGAGGAGTGGAAAATCTTCGGTGAACCTGCCTTTTCGGACAGTGAAGACGGCTTATTATTCATCGATTGACGGAAAATTATCCGTTGGGTTGCCGTCTAAATCACTGCATGCGAGAAAATCTTCAGTGAAGATGCTTTTGCGAACGGTGCAGACGACTTGTAACTCATCGATTGACTGGAAATTATTCCTTGGAGTGCCGCCTAAAAAACTGCTGGCGAGAAAATCTTCAGTGAAGATGCTTTTGCGAACGGTGCAGACGCCTTGCAATTGTAAAAGGAAATGGCGCCAATCGTCATGCATGGGAAGGATGGAGTCCCCTGCCTGCGATGTGCTGGAGTATTGCTGAGT
>JANRLC010000081.1:0-62642 GCA_033762955.1 Verrucomicrobiota bacterium
GCTCCTCTACCTGTCGCGAATGCTCCTCTACCTGTCGCGAATGCTCCTCTACCTGTCGCGAATGCTCCTCTGCCTGTCGCGAATGCTCCTCTACCTGTCGCGAATGCTCCTCTACCTGTCGCGAATGCTCCTCTACATGACGATGACACTCCGCTACACCCACTACCAACAGGTCGGGAATACATCCGACCAAATGGGACGGCACAGTTGCCCCTGAAATACACTCAGCTAGAACAGAGCTTCGAGCTGCGCCTTTAACTCCTCATGGGTACTGGCCACGGGGAAGTGCGGGTACTCGTTGCGGAGTTTATCCGGCGGGCAAAAGAGGATTCCGTGATGGGCTGCCTGGAGCATGGAGAGATCATTGTAGGAATCCCCTGAGGCAATAACTTTGAAGTTCAGCGCGCGGAGGGCTTCCACGGCTTTGCGCTTCTGGTCTGGCTGGCGAAGCTTATAGTCGGTAATACGGCCACTGGCATCGATCACGAGTTCGTGGCAGAACATAGTGGGGTTCCCCAGCTTCGCCATCAGGGGAGCGGCAAACTGCACAAAGGTGTCGGACAAGATGATGAGGCGGGACTGCGCCGTGAGCCACTGGGTGAACTCGACGGCTCCGGGCAGCGGCTCCAAGTCGTGAACCGCCTCGTATATCCGGTGGATGGTGAGTCCATGCTTGTCGAGCAGAGCGAGGCGGTAGCGCATGAGCTTGTCGTAGTCCGGTTCATCGCGCGTAGTGCGGCGAAGTTCCGGGATACCCGTGCGCTCAGCTACGGCAATCCAGAATTCCGGGAGAAGTACGCCTTCGAGATCGAGACAAACGAGATGCATTGTTTTCAAGGCATAGGCAGACCGAAGGGAAAGACAAGGCAGAATGGTAGCCAGAGCGTCTCGCTTTGCACCAGAATCTGGCAACGCCCCGGGTCTTAATCCCTTGTAGGGATATTTCTGATTCTGAAAACACTCGATTTAACGCTAAAGACGCACGGGCCTCCAGCCGCTCTGATTGTATCAAAAGCGACCCTGAGGATGGACCCGTCTCCAGTACACTGCTACAGGTCTGAGCCTGCTGGACAATGTCATCGAGGATTCTGGTGCTGGAATTATTACAGGGACCACAACTGCAATACCTGAGCCTTTTGAGAGTGTATATTGTACGGTCGCGCTTGCGGTGTTCATGGTCTGGCAACACTAACGCAGAACATCTCTTCATCGGTCCCTATAGCTTTGCCAGCCCCAGTTCGAATGCGCGTAGTATTGCAGTGGTGCGATTCTCGACGCCGAGTTTTTGGAAGATGTGTTCCATGTGCTTGTGAACGGTGCGTGTACTGAGCGCGAGAATGATGGCTATCTCGGGGTTGCTCTTGCCCTGAGCGAGCCAGGTGAGTACCTCCACTTCACGAGGGCTGAGGCCGGCAGGTGAACCGTCAAAGGCATTCGGTCTCGGCGGGATCAGGGTCTGCCCGAGTACAATGCCTTCTTGTACTGTGGCAATGAGGGGCTCTTCCTCAATGAATAGCATGGGCAGGATGGCTTCGCCTCCTGCACGCAGGCGAACTACTACACGAGCGTCCGCCCCTTCCACACTAAGAGGCTTGAGAGGATGCGCAGCCAGGTCCGGTGAGGCCAGCCAGGCGAGTTGTTGTTGCAGCCAGGTGTGAATGGTCTCCGGAAGACCTGTCGCCATGTGCGGTTCGGCGGGGAAATACCGTTGCAGCAGTAACTCGCTCTGCACAGAAGCGTGCAGCCTCCTGCCATCATTATCGAGCAGTACACAGCCGAGTCTGGCAGCATCCATGGCAGTGCCGAGTCCTTCGGCGATTGTCTTTAGGTTGGCCATTCTGGCCACGTTGCGGTGGATGAGGGCGAAGTGGGAGCGCATCACTTTGGCCAGGGCGCGGTCTTCCTCACTGAAGTGGTCTTTACCCACGTGGTTAATAGCCACGATCACACTGCCTTCCTTGCTGTAGTGTACGCCAAAACACAGTTGGGCCTGGGTGTTGGTCCTGCGGTAATACTCGTTATAGAGCGCCGTCTGGTGAAACTCCCGCTGCGTCATGAAGTCTCCAAACTTCCAGACCGAACCATCCCGCTTCTTGAGTAACTGCTGGATGACTGTATGCTCATGCAGATTGCGAAGCAAGGGGGAGTCCTCCACCCACGGTATTTTCACCCCACGGGAGCGCGACACACTCAGCCCGGCCTGTTGGTTAAGTATCTGGTTATAGCTCGCATTGGCACTTGGTATCAGAAGGTTTGCCGCATTCGCCAGTGCAGTAGGCAATGCCGTGGCATCCTCCAAAGCATATAGCCTTAGGAGTTGCTTCGAGAGCGCCTCAAGTCGTCTGCCGGGTACGGTAGCCATTCACGTAGAATTATACCCATAATCCACGCTCCCGTTCGGGGCAACGGTAATCCTGCGATTCGTTCGTAGGTGGGCGCAGATGGCGGACTGCAACGTCACAAAAAAAACCGGACTGGGTAGTCCGGTTTTTTATGCACGCCCATTGGCGGTGTGCAGTTGTTAAGCAACTAGAAGTTCCAGGCAGAAGCGATGCTGACGCTATAGGCCTGATAATCCGGCCCTTGATCAGTGTAAACATACAGCCGCAATGAAATCTTCTTGCTGAATTGATAGCCGCCACCAAGGCCATAGGTCTGGTAATTATCAACCGCGGCATCCTGGAGAAGGCGGGTATCCATAATAAATGCGTTCATCACCCAGCGTTCAATGGGGACTATGAACTGCACTCCATTGACCACAATCTGCTGATCCTTCTGTGTGATCTTCGCAGAGTCGTCACCCAGGCGCTGGCTCCAGTTCAGGGTGAGTGCGTTCCCAATGTTGAGGATGAAATGATTGTTGATCTTGTAGTTAAAGTTGCTCGCTACGGCGGCGGTGCTCATCCAGGTGCCTACATTGGCATCGCTTGAGTCGCGCAAGGTCATCCCCAGGGCCGGGCTCACTGTCCAGCGATAGGGTACGTTGTCCGCCTTGATATAGACATCATACGGCACGGCAACGATAAGCCCGCCACCCCAGACATCGATATCCGAGGGAGGAAAGCCGACATCCTTGACTATCGTGTAGTTCAGCGGGATGGATGCCTTTACGGAAACACGGTCGGTAAACCGGTGTTTGAAGGGCACAGTGATCGAGTTCACTTCACCTTCCACGTTACCTGCGGTAAAACTGCCGCGTCCTACAGCGACTTCGAGTGACTGACCCCCACCAGCAGAAACTTCAGCCACTGAAGTTCCAGAGGTCTCTTCAAACTCATCCGATATGGAACAGGGATTTGCCAGCGCGTGGTCCGTAACAATCGCGCGTGAGGTCAATCCAGTGGTGGAGTTACTATTCCCATCAGTCACGGCGGCTGGATTATGCTCCGAGTAAGCAAGCTGCTCACTAGGATAGTGCTCCCCCCATGGCTCATGCGTAGTCTGTGCAGTCAATGTCAGGCTGGATGCAAGCATCAAGCCCATTAGGCCGGATAATGTTGTCTTGTTCATGGTATAAGTAGTGTTATTATGCGCAACCTGACAGTCAATGTCATAATCGAGGACACAAACCTGCACCTGTGCTCGGGCCAACCGCACTGGTATAGACCAAAAACGCCATATGCGCGTAGCCACGACCCAACGATATTTCATACAACCCGCCGGGAATGCACTTCAATGATCCCGAATGGGGTATGAAACATTGCCGAGCCACGCGGGTGTTAATAAGTGCCGAATAAGCCCCGGGATTAATGTGTATAGAATTGGCCTTATTCACACCCCTGCGAGTAACCCAAAGTTGTTGGTGTTGTTTCTCGTTGTTAAAACCGTCTGCAAGTGCGTGCTAGAGTGAGCTTTGCGAAATTATCGCGGTTGTTCACACCCCATATGTATTAAGAAGCTATCTATATATTAAAGAGATACAGAGATACATCCCCGGGGAAACACAGTGAAATGGATGGCTGCGCCAAGGGGATTCTTATATTCCAGCCCACGGGGCAATAACTGGCCAACCTACGCGATATGCGGCGTTCCTTCAGAACGCAGGAACGGGCGGACCCGATTACCCAGGGTTGCACCCTGGGCTGGTATGCTGCGCCCCTTGGGGCTGGCAATATACATAGGCTCTTCTTCACCGCGTCCACCCATATCGGATTAACCCAGTGCCCTATAATTGTAAGGTGTGTGATGTCTAAAATTAAACAGAAGCGCCGCACAGGATAAAAAACAACCACCGTGCGTTTCGTGATGGAGCAACCCGCCGGTTTTTTTAATCAGGGAGCCTATCCAAGACCACGCGCGACAGAGTTTATTCGCCAACTGGCTCTGGTAGCGGAGTTGAGTGCGTGCACTCGGCTTGAAACAACAATACGTTCGCTCTTGAGCAAAGCAGCAGACAGTACAAAAGTACGAGTAAGTACCGTATTTTATGTTAGTTGGCACGCATGGTGCTAATTCACCGTACCGCTGTCATCGTGGCAGCGGTTCGCTGAAACCAAACCAGAAACTAAAAATACAAATGAACGTAACTAAAACGCTATCGCTTGGTGCCGTACTCGCACTGTGCGCACAGATACCAGTACTCGCAGAGATCAAGATTAACGACAACTTTGCGGTTGAAGGCTACGGTGCCGTATCCGCGCGCTGGATGGATTTTGACTCCACACCAGATATTGACGGTGACTCGTCGGTGGATGTGGATGCTTCCCGCCTACTCTTCACTGGTACCATGGACAAGGTGACTGCCAAAGCAGGTGTGTACTTTGAAACAGACGTGCCCGGCGATGAGAAATTCACGCTCCTGGATATCTATGCCACCTACAAGGCGAGTGACAACTTTGCGTTTACCGCTGGTAACTTCCTTACCTGGCTGGGTTATGAAGCCTTCCATCCGGACTCCATGACTACACTGACCTACGCGAATGGTGACTTCCTCGGTGCCATACCTGGCTACCACTCGGGTGTACGATTTGAGTTCACCGGCGAAGGTTTTGCAGCAGGTCTCGCTGCCGTTGACTCCATTTATGGTCCGAACGCCTATCGCGGCGATGGCGAACTGGATGACGATGCCGGTATCGAAGCCTATGCGACCTTCACCGGGGTGGAGAACTTTACCCTCTTCGGAGGCGTTGCTCACCAGACGAGTGCAGACTCGCGTACAGTTTACGATCTCTGGGCACAGTACGTCATCGGGGCGGCCACTGTGGCCGGTGAATTCACCTACCATAACATGGAAAACACACCTGCTCGTACCGGTTACTGCTGGCTGGCGAATCTAAACTATGGGTTCACCGAGATGTTCTCGACGGACTTCCGCGTAAGCGGTGAAACGTTGGATTCCGATCCCAGCTTCTTCAAGTACACAGTAGCACCTGCTGTAGCGCTGAGCAAAAACTTCATCGTTCGCGGTGAAGTGAGCTATTACGACTACGAGGATGCTTTTGCTGACTCCGCCATTTTCGTCGGCGGTCAGGTACTCTTCAAGTTCTAGTTTCATCATCCACTCCCGAAGCGCTGCTAAACGGATGCGCCTTCGGGAGTGGGTCTTCTTAACCATCGCTTAGTAACCATTGTCACGCAACCCATTACATACTTCGAAATGCACTATAAATTTGTGAGCAAATTCATCGCGGGAGCCTCTTTGGCCGCCGCTTCGCTGGCCTCTATGGTCCAGGCTGCTGATACTGTCAAAGTCGGCGTCCTTCACTCGCTGAGCGGAACCATGGCCATCAGCGAAACCTCGCTGCGCGATGTTCTGCTCTTCACGTTTGATGAGATCAACGCCTCAGGCGGTGTCCTTGGCAAGAAGATTGAGCCTGTCGTGGTGGACGGCGCGTCGAACTGGCCTCTCTTTGCAGAGAAGGCGAAGCAGCTACTCGAACAGGATAAGGTAGCGGTGACCTTTGGCTGTTGGACATCCGTCAGTCGCAAGTCAGTTCTGCCGGTATTCGAAAAAGACAACGGTCTTCTCTTTTATCCGGTGCAGTATGAAGGCGAGGAGCTGTCCAAGAACATCTTCTACACAGCGGAAGCCGTCAACCAGCAGGCCACTCCTGGTGTGGACTATCTGCTTGGCGAACTTAGCAAGAAGAAGTTCTACCTTCTCGGTTCGGACTATGTGTACCCACGTACGACAAACCTCGTGCTGAAGGAGTATCTCGCTTCCAAAGGAATCCCGGCAGAGAACATTAAGGAAGTTTATACTCCCTTCGGCCACACCGACTACCAGCAGATCGTGGCAGAGATAAAGCAGTTTGCCGCAACGGGTAATGCCTGCGTGGTAAGCACACTCAATGGCGACACCAACGTGCCGTTCTTCCGCGAGCTGGCGAATGCCGGCATTAAGTCGGAAGACTGCCCTGTGATGTCGTTCTCTGTCTCGGAAGACGAGTTCCGTGGGCTGCCCACGAAGGACTTGGTTGGCCACCTTGGAGCCTGGAGCTACTTCATGTCAGTCGATACCAAGGCGAACAAGGAGTTTAAGGCGAAGTTCTTCAAGTGGATTGCCAAGAGTGATGTCCCCGGTATCGAGAAGAAGGGGCGCGTGACCAACAGCCCCATGGTGCTCTCCTACGGGGGTGTGTACCTCTGGAAGGCTGCGGTTGAGAAGGCGGGTAGCTTCGACGTGGACAAGGTCCGCGAGGCCCTCTACGGCGCGTCCTTCGACGGGCCTGGTGGCAAGCTCACTGTGGGCAAGAATCACCACGTGACCAAGAACGTGTACATCGGCGAGACGCTGCCCAATGGTCAGTTCAAAATCTTAAAGTCTTACGAGCAGGTCCCAGGCGAGCCCTTCCTCAAGGGCAAGTTCATGGCCAAGAAGTAAAGCTGTCACCACTTTTCGTAGTGGTTTGTTTGTTTGTCTGTTTGCAGAAGCCGGGGCGGGTGTGGTACCCGCCCCGGCTGTTTTTAGAGACACCTGCGAATGGGTGCGACGCACCCCGCCAGGATACGCAACCAAGGCGGGTTGGCATGGAACTAGCATTACGCGTTTACCTTTCCGTAACTGAATTACTGTATTAATTTGCACAATGTTTCGAGCAATACTCCCCATTCTAGTCCGGCTCTGCTGTATGCTGCCGGTGTGTGCTGCGACGCTGCAACTGCAAGCGGGGGTGGCGGAATCGCATGAGAAACTATTGGCCGCGATTCTGGCACCGGCGGAGAACCAGCCAGATGCGATTCGTGCGCTGATCGGTGTGGAGGATCCCGCTATCGTACCCACACTCACGGCCTGGCGACAGGGAGAACTCTTTGTACACGAAACAGAGAATGGTACACGCACGCCCTTTCTTCTCGGCACTGAAGCTAATGAGGACGGCGCACTTCCGGGCAGGGATTTATTTACCGGGAAGTCCCTTGTGGGTCCCGACGGCAAGAATCTTTACTTTCAAGGGTGGGAGCTGACTGCGCTCGATACCACGGCGAACATCCGGCGCTCCATAACGCGGGTAATTGAGCTTGCTGGGATAAGCGATGTGAGCGCGACAGTGCGCGCATCATCCGTGGAGAAGCTGGGGCAGTCGCAGAACGGAGATTACCTGCCAGTACTGAAGCTGCGCCTCGACAAGGAGCAGGACCCCGTGGTGCGGCCTGTGCTGCTCAACGCAATCGCCATGATAGAACTGAAGGTGGGGGAAGAAGCGGAACGCCTCGCCGCTATCAAGACTTTGGCAGCAGCACACTCGTTATCCGGTGTTTCCCAATTCAAGGAGATGCTTGCACAGGAGGACAAGAAGCCGAGAACCTTTTCCCCCAAGGTGGTGGATGCGCTGAGGCATGCGGTCATAACCATCGAGCATTACTGGTACTGGGTGAACTTCTATGGGAATATCTTTCGCGGCATCAGTCTGGGCTCGGTGCTGCTGGTGATGGCTCTCGGGCTGGCAATAACCTTCGGATTGATGGGCGTTATCAACATGGCGCATGGGGAACTCATGGTCGTGGGGGCGTATGCCACCTTCCTCACGCAGAATTTGTTTATCAAATTGTTTGGCATGGAGAGTACAGCCTTCTCGTGGTACTTCTTAGTGGCCATCCCGGTGGCTTTTGGTGCGGCGTCGTTCGTGGGCTTGTTGCTGGAGCGTACGATTATCCAGTTCCTCTACAAGCGTCCGCTGGAGAGTCTGCTCGCAACGTGGGGGGTGTCGCTGGCACTGCAACAAGCGTTCCGGCTCTTCTTCGGCCCGGCCAATGTGCAGATAAACGCGCCTTTCTACCTGCAAGGAAACTTCGTGGTGCATGATATAATTTTCGCCTACAACCGCGTGTTCGTAGTGGGCTTTGCAGTGCTGGTGGTGTTCGCAGCGTGGTTGCTGATGAACCGTACCCCAGCAGGCCTTATGATACGTGCGGTGATGCAGAACCGGCCCATGGCCTCGTGCATGGGAATCCGTACCCAACGGGTGAATATGCTCACCTTTGCCTTCGGTTCGGGACTAGCAGGTGTGGCTGGTGCGTGCCTTACCCAACTGGGGAATGTAGGGCCCTCGCTGGGACAGACACATATTGTGGACTGCTTTATGGTCGTCGTGGCCGGGGGCGTGGGGAACATCCTGGGCACAGTGGCTGCCGCACTCGGTATTGGCACGTTTGATCAACTTCTCCAGCCAGTTCTCGGTGCGGTGCTGGGAAAGATTATCGTACTCGTGATGATTATCCTTTTCTTGCAATGGCGCCCCGGGGGACTCTTTCCCACACGCAGCCGGAGTCTCGACTAATCCACTACTGCCAACGCAACCATGAGTAATCCAGCGACAACCAGGAACAGCCTGCTCACTCCCATGCAATGGGTATTGTTCGGGCTCGTAATTTTCTGCGGAGTACTTCTGCCCGCGCTCAATGCGTGGCTGCCCGAGGGGCACGTGTTCTATGTGAGCAACTTTACCATCAATCTCTATGGCAAGTACGCCACGCTCGGCATTCTTGCGCTGGGGGTGGATTTACTCTGGGGTTACATGGGAATTCTCTCACTCGGGCAGGCGCTCTTCTTTGCCCTGGGAGGCTATGCTTTCGGCATGCATCTCCTGCTGATGATTGGTAAACTGGGCCAGTATAAGAGCGACTTGCCGGACTTCATGGTCTTTCTCGGCTATGCGAAGCTGCCTCCGCACTGGGAGCCGTTCTACAGCTTTGGATTCGCCATCGCAGCAGCGGTTATTGTACCAGGAATTCTTGCTGGTGTCTTTGGCTGGTTGGCCTTTCGCTCGCGGGTAAAGGGTGTGTATCTTTCCATCCTCACACAGGCGCTTACCTACGCTGCGGCCTTGATGTTTTTCCGCAATGACTTTGGTTATGGCGGTAACAATGGGTTGACCGACTTCAAGACGATCCTTGGCCATGATATTAATTCCCCCAGCACGCGGCGCGGACTCTTCATCGCATCGATACTTACTCTTGCGGGAGTCTTCCTGCTCTTTCGCTGGCTCACCAAGACCAAGTTTGGCAAAGTAATGCAGGCCATTCGCGATGGCGAGAACCGTGTGCTATTCTCCGGTTATGCAACCGCCCACTACAAGCTCTTCGTCTTCGTGCTCTGTGCGATGATCACGGGCTTTGCCGGTACACTCTATGTGTCCCAAGTGGGTATCATTAACCCTAGTGAAATGCAGGTGGATAAATCGCTGGAAGCCGTTGTCTGGGTGGCTGTGGGTGGGCGTGGTACACTCGTAGGTCCCGTACTCGGCGCTCTGTTTGTGAACTTTATCAAGAGCTGGGCTACTCGCGCGGTGCCTGAGCTGTGGTACTTCATCATGGGTGGCCTCTTCATTGTAGTGGTGCTGCTACTTCCAGGCGGGTTGACCAGTCTTCCGGGCCGGATGAAGGCCATCTGGCAACACTTCAGGAAGTCTCCTGAACCTTCAGACAAATAACTGCATTCATAATCCTCAATCCTGCTGCACACGATGCATTCCAAATTGATTTTAACCGTGGAGGATGTGAACAAGACCTATGATGGCTTCAAGGGTATCTCGAATCTAACCTTCTACTTGTTCGAGGGAGAGCTGCGCACGGTAATCGGCCCGAATGGAGCGGGGAAGTCCACTTTCTTTGATCTAATCAGCGGCAGAGCCAAGCCAGACACCGGCAGAATCGAGTTCGGTCTCGAAACGGACCTCACGGCCATGAACGAGTACCAGATCAACCGGCTCGGCGTGGGGCGTAAGTTTCAGACTCCGAGTGTGTATTCAGAGCACACTGTCTTTGACAATCTAGTCCTCTCGTTGAAGGGACCCAGAGGTGTGTTCGCCACCATCTTTCACAGGCTCTCATCCACGCATAGAGACCGGATCGATGAGTTGCTAAAACTTATCCGGCTCGACGGCAAACGGAACACCCGTGCCATCGAGCTTTCTCACGGTGAGAAGCAGTGGCTGGAAATCGGCATGCTGCTCGCCCAGGAGCCCAAGCTCCTCTTGGTCGATGAACCTGCCGCAGGCATGACCGATGAGGAAACGCACCGCACTGGAGAATTGCTGCTCTCCCTCGCAGAGAAGCACAGCCTGATCGTGGTCGAGCATGACATGGCCTTCGTTCGCCAGATTGCACGCGACGGGAAAGTTACGGTGCTGCACCAGGGCACAGTTCTGTGCGAAGGCGGATTTGACGAGGTACAGTCCAATCCCAAGGTTCGCGAAGTCTATCTAGGGCGAGGGAAAGCCCGTTAATACTTAAGGAAATCCATGAGCCGCTCACTTCTGCAACTCAACAGCATCGAAACCGATATCGGCGGGTCACGCATTCTGCGCGGTGTGAACCTGGAAATTAGCCCGGGTGAAGTGGTCGCCCTCATGGGACGCAACGGTGTGGGCAAGACCACTACGCTGCGTTCCATAACCGGGCTCCTGCCGGTCCGACAGGGTACGATTGATTTCAATGGGGAGCGCATCGAACGACTCACTTCTGATACCCGAGCCCGCCGTGGCATCGGCTATGTGCCGCAGGGCCGGGACATATTCCCACACCTTACCGTCGAGGAAAACCTGCGCATCGGGCTCGTAGTCCACAAGCGAAAAGGAGCCGAGGCGAGGGATGCGCTGGAGCGGGTGTTCGCACTATTTCCTGTGCTCAAGAGCATGCTCTCCCGCAAAGGCGGTGTCCTCTCCGGCGGCCAACAGCAACAACTCGCCATCGGTCGCGCCCTTCTGACGAATCCCAAACTGCTTATCTTGGACGAGCCTACTGAAGGCATCCAGCCCTCTATCATCGACCAGATTGGCGACACCTTGAAGAAGCTGAAAGACGAGGGTGTGCACCCCTATGTCGATGAGATCAAGGATGCCGTTAAAGTGCTCAAGTCTGAGGGCCGACTGGCCATTCTACTGGTGGAACAGTATGTGGACTTTTGCCGTGAGGTAGCCGACCGCTTCTACGCGATGGACCGCGGTGCTGTCGTGGCAAGTGGTACTATTGGGGAACTCACCGATGAGGTCGTCCGCGTCCATCTTCAGGTTTGATCCTACCAGTACTCGATCCATACTTTACTCATTAACTTTTTATCTCCTAATTCTTTCCCATCATGCACTTAACACCACGCGAACGCGACAAACTCCTCATCGTTGTGGCAGCAGACCTGGCCCGACGCCGTCAGGCTCGTGGTCTGAAGCTCAACTACCCCGAGGCGGTGGCGATCATCACCTATGAGATTCTCGAAGGCGCCCGCGATGGCAAGTCCGTGGCCGATCTCATGAGCTACGGTTCCACCATCCTCAAACGCAGCGACGTCATGGAAGGTGTGGCCGATATGATCTACGACGTGCAGGTCGAAGCCACTTTCCCCGACGGTACCAAGCTTGTAACAGTCCACCATCCGGTGCGCTGAAACCATTTAATTAACCCCATCATGATTCCCGGCGAAATACTACACGACGACCCTGAGGCTATAATTGAGGCGAATTGCGGATTGGCATCGGTCACGATGGAAGTCGTCAACACCGGAGACCGCCCCATCCAGGTTGGCTCTCACTTCCATTTCTTCGAGGTGAATGATGCCCTGCGATTCGACCGGGCCGCTTCCCGTGGGTTTCGATTAAATATTCCCGCCGGGACAGCCGTACGCTTTGAAGCTGGCGATATCAAACGCGTCGAGTTGGTCGCTCTTGCCGGTGAGCGCGAGGTCTATGGATTAAACGCCCGGATCAATGGGAAACTCGACTAGGCAGCGCGCAACACAAACCGTCCATCCCCTACCACATCCTTTCCTATGCCACTCCATCTCACCCGCCGCCAGTATGCTGAAATGTTTGGCCCCACTACGGGCGACCGTATCCGACTTGCGGATACGGATCTCTTTGTCCAAGTCGAGCGCGACTTGATCGCCGAAGGTGGTGGCTATGGTAACGAAATCAAGTTCGGCGGCGGTAAAGTCATCCGCGATGGCATGGGCCAGTCCCCCACGGCTTCGGATGCGGAATCCCTTGATCTGGTCCTGACCAACGCCCTTATCATTGACGCGGTTCTCGGAGTGATCAAGGCCGACATCGGTGTGAAGTACGGGCGGATTGTTGGCATCGGACACGCCGGAAATCCTGGCATCCAGAGCGGTATTGGCTCCGTGTTTCCTGACCCACTAACTGGCAGGAAAAATCCCATGATTGTCGGCGCATGCACCGAGGTAATAGCAGCCGAAGGATGCATCGTTACTGCTGGCGGGATCGACACCCACATCCATTTCATTTGCCCCCAGCAAATTGATGAGGCGATCAGTTCCGGCATCACCACAATGCTTGGTGGTGGTACTGGACCAGCCACCGGCACCTACGCCACCACCTGCACTCCCGGGCGTTGGAATCTTCACCGCATGCTGGAGGCTGCTGAAGCCTATCCTATGAATCTCGGATTCCTTGGCAAGGGTAACTGTGGAACTCCTGGTCCGTTGCGCGAGCAGGTACTGGCCGGAGCCATCGGGTTGAAGTTGCACGAGGACTGGGGTACCACTCCCGCTGCGATTGATACCTGCCTCGGCGTCGCGGACGAACTCGACGTGCAGGTCGCTATCCATACCGACACCTTGAATGAAGCGGGCTTTGTGGATGATACCATCCGCGCATTCAAGGGCCGCGCGATTCACACCTACCACTCCGAGGGTGCCGGTGGAGGCCATGCCCCGGATATCATCCGTGTCTGTGGAGAGGCGAGTGTCCTGCCGTCTTCCACCAATCCCACCCGTCCCTTTACCGTCAACACCATCGACGAACACCTCGACATGCTGATGGTCTGCCATCACCTGGATTCGAAGATACCAGAGGATGTGGCCTTTGCAGAGTCCCGCATCCGCCCGGAGACGATAGCGGCGGAAGACTGTCTGCACGACCTCGGGGCGATCTCCATGATGTCGAGTGACAGTCAGGCCATGGGCCGCATTGGAGAAGTCATCCTGCGCACCTGGCAGACAGCGCATAAGATGAAGACCCAGTTCGGGGTACTGTCCGAGCCCTGCCATTCCGGCGCGGATAACTTTCGCTGCCTGCGCTACATTGCCAAGTACACGATCAACCCGGCAATCACCCACGGCATCGCGCATGTGGTCGGCTCGTTGGAAGTGGGGAAGTATGCCGACATGGTCATTTACAAGCCCGCCTTCTTTGGAATGAAGCCCGAGCTTGTGCTGAAAGGGGGATTCATTGCCTGGGCCAACATGGGTGATCCCAACGCATCCATCCCCACACCCCAGCCCACCTTTTACCGACCCATGTTCGGTGCGGCGGGGCGGGCTCTTGCCAGTACTTCGCTTACGTTTGTAAGTGAGGCCGCGCTGCGCGAAGGCGGACTGCGCGACCTTGGTCTGCGACGCCGACTGGAAGTGGTGAAGAATACCCGGCGAATCACCAAGCACGACATGGTCCTGAACAATGCGCTCCCGAAGATAGAAGTAGATCCCGAGACTTATACGGTGAAAGCCGATGGCCGTTTGCTTACCTGCGAGCCCGCCCGGATTCTGCCCATGGCGCAGCGTTACTTTCTCTTTTAATGCACCTCGTAAAGGCCCCCCTACCACACAGCTCGACCATCACTGCCGGATGCACGGTGGTTGCCATCCCGATTGACCGACGCACGCTCGCGAAGCGGCTCTGGCGCGGCCGGGCGGTGGATGGCACCGAGTTTGGATTCGAGCTGGATAAGCCATTGAGTGACGGCGACTGCGTGCTGCAAACGGATACCACGAGCTATATCATTGCGCAGCTCCCGGAGCCTGTGCTGGAGATCACCCTCACCACATCGGCCAGTGATGCCGCCCTGCTGGGGTGGACGATTGGCAACCTGCACTTCGAGATCGAGGTACATGCGGAGCGCGTACTCGCCCCGGATGACATCGCATTGCAGCAAACGCTGGACCGTGCCGGCATTACCTATCGGGAAACCACGGCAATATTTCATCCACAGCGCTCCGGGGGGCACGGGCATCATCATGGTCACGGGCTGCCATTCCTTCCCCTTCCCGGGCATCGATCATGAGTAATTTGATCTGGCTCGCCTCGCTGTTGCACACTGCCGATTCCTTTTATCCCACCGGCGGCTATGCGCATTCCTACGGGTTGGAGGGACTGGTCCACGAAGGCTTGGTGAAGGATCGCGAGTCCCTACGCAGCTTTGTACTGGAGTCGCTTTTGCCCTCGTTAGCTGCCGTGGATTTACCGCTCGCGGCACATGCCTGGCAGGCGTTCGGAGAACCGCCAGACTGGTCCGGAGTAGCCACGCTGTGCGAGCTGGCTGTTGCGGTGAAGCCAGTGAAAGAGTTGCGGCTGGCCTGTGAGCGAGTGGGCAGGGCCAGGCTCGATTTGCTTTCCACCCTGCGCCCGCACCCGCTGTCAACAGCGTTTGCCGGGTACGTACGGGAGCAGCGTTTGCAGACCCCGGCACCTGTGCTTGCGGCATTGGAAGCCCGCTGCATCGAAGCGCCTCTGGAGGCGGCACTAGCGGCTGTGCTCTACACCACACTCAGCGCGGTACTCTCGGCTGCGGTCAAGCTCCTGCGCATGGGGCAGAACGCCTGCCATACCCTGCTTGTCGAGAGCCTTACCGTCGGTGCGGCGACCTTCACCCAGGCAACCCAGCGACCCATTGAGGAGATTGGCTACTTTCAACCGTGGTGGGATGTTGCCTCTGCTCGGCATGAGACCGCAGATGGCCGCCTCTTTATCTCCTAGTCACTTCACAGCCTCGTAATCACGCAGAATATCCCTTTAACTTTACCCAATACTTACACCATGTCTCGACCCCCACGCATCGGAATCGGCGGCCCGGTAGGCTCCGGCAAAACCATGCTCTGCCTCAAGCTTTGCCAGAAGCTGCGCGAGCGTTACTCCATGGCTGTCGTGACGAACGACATCTACACCCTGGAGGATGCCCAGTTCCTCACGCGCAATGGCGCACTGCCCGCAGAGCGTATAGCCGGTGTGGAGACCGGTGGATGCCCGCACACCGCCATCCGCGACGATACCACGATGAATGCGCAGGCCATCGTCGCGTTCGAGACCCGTTTTCCGGATCTCCAACTTGTGCTCGTGGAGAGTGGTGGGGACAACCTTTCCGCCACCTTCTCGCCCGAGCTGGTGGACTCCTTCATCTACGTAATTGATGTGGCCGAGGGAGACAAAATTCCCCGCAAGGGAGGCCCGGCCATCAAGTTCAGCGATTTGCTAATCATTAATAAGATCGACCTCGCCCCCTACGTAGGCGCGGATCTCGCCGTCATGGATGCCGATTCCAAGCGTATGCGTGGCACTCGGCCCTATATCTTCTGTGACCTCAAGCGCGAGCACGGGCTCGATGCCGTCATCGCCTGGATAGAGCGTGAGGTGCTCTTCGCCCAGGCCACTCGCACCGCGACTCAGCCCGGTTCCTGAGCTACCTGTATGGAAAACTTCAAGGGACGTATGGAACTCACCGCCGCACTGCGCGACGATGGGCAAACGTACCTTGCCCACCAGTTTCACCAGGGCGCCTTCCACCTTTCCAAACCCTACTGGGACGGGCGCGTCCTGCGCGTGCAAGTAACGAACCCCACAGCGGGCATGCTTGAGGGCGACCGTCTGGAGCAGACCATCCGCGTGGGCAGCGGGGCCTCACTCCTCGTCTCCACTCCCGCACAAAGTCGCGCCTTCCGGGTCCGCGAAGGGTGCGTTACCTCTGTGCAACACCTGACGGTCGACGGTGAAGGCTGGCTCGACTATTACCCCGAGCCACTGGTGCCGCACACCGGCTGCGATTACTGCCAGCAAACCAAGATCGAAGTCTTCCCAGAGGCCACCCTCATTTACTGCGATGCCTTTGCCCCCGGGCGCACGGGCAGAGGCGAAGCCTGGGGTTGGAAACGACTGGAAATCTCCCTTAATGTACGCCTCGGCGGAGTCCTCGTCCTCCGCGAGCGATTCGATCTAGCCGCCGCGCATGTGGCACGCCAGGCAAACATCGCCGGCATGGAAACCCCCTGGTTTGCCTCGGTCCTCATCATTCACCCTGAGAAGGAACTCCTCGCGTCTGTGATGGACACCATCCGTGAACTGCACTCTCCGCCCCACTTCTGGCTCGGTGCGAGT
This sequence comes from Verrucomicrobiota bacterium, assembly GCA_033762955.1. Lineage (GTDB taxonomy): Bacteria > Verrucomicrobiota > Verrucomicrobiia > Opitutales > Oceanipulchritudinaceae > JANRLC01. The sequence continues at coordinate 16,536 of JANRLC010000081.1, forward strand.
GAGATCACCCAGGGCGGCTGGTATTGCCGGTTAATTGCCAGCGATGGGCAGCGCCTCCGCGACGGACTCACCACCCTCCGTACCCGGCTCGCTACCATCTTCACAAAACTCCCCGCCACGCTCAGAAAGTACTGATTGCCATGCAGCGGGCTGCACTTCTGGAGACCTTACCGCGACTCCTCGAACGCTTACCGCGACTCCTCGAACGCTTGCCGCGGCTCCTCAAGACCTTGCCACGACTCCTCAAGAGTTTGCCGCGACTCCTCAAGACCTTGCCACGACTCCTCGAACGCTTGCCGCGGCTCCTCAAGACCTTGCCACGACTCCTCAAGACTTTGCCACGACTCCTCAAGACTTTGCCACGACTCCTCAAGACCTTGCCACGACTCCGTGCAAACTTGCCGTGACTCTGTGGAAAGGCAATAGGACAAAAAAGACGAATGGGACGAAAGCCCGCCCGCCTCGGCAGGCTTTAACCGAAAACGGAACACGGAAAACCGAACACCCGACAGTGCCATCTTCCATCTGCTTCCGCCTTTTGCCTTCTTCCTTTCTACAAAACCAGCGCCAAACCCACTCCAGCGCCAGCTATAAGCCCACCAGCGATCCGCGCTAGTGTAAATTGTCTCGACCGCTGACAGGCCAGACCACAGAGCACCCCTGCCCCATGCAGCAATGCCGTGGCCACCACAAAACCCGCTCCATAAGCCCACCCGTTGCTGGTTGCAGGCATCTCCATTCCGTGCGCAAGCCCATGTGCCACTCCAAATAGTCCTACTAGTGGAAGCGCCCATGATAACGACATCCGCGCTGAGCCTGCTATCAAGCAGCCCAGCGTCAGCAACGACAGCACGATTGCCAGCTCCATTCCGGACACCGCCCACCCCAGTGCTCCGGCAACCGCGCCAATCCCCATGCAACACACAAAGCCCGCCGGGAGTACCCAGGGCGCTCGTTTGCCAAGCATCACTGCCCACAGCCCCACCGCAAACATCGCCAATAGATGATCCACTCCGTTAAACGGATGCATTACCCCATGGCCAAAATCATACATCGAGTGCCCCGGATGCGCTTGCGCCACCACCGGAAGCAGTATCAAGGCAGACAAAGTGACTAATAGTGAACGGGATCTGGGTAAAGTTGCCATGAAGACCAGTTAAGCAAAGATCATGCCTATATTTCGACGTTTTCAACCCGCGGAGATTGACCATGAACTGAAGATTCCAACACACCTGAAGACCGAAACACACTGACGTTATTCGAAGCGGGAACGACTGGGGGGAACGACTGGGACCTATTAGTCGGCATGCAGGGCACGCGAATGCGTAGCCGGATACATTATAGCGATTGTAATTACTAAAACAAAAAAGGCCGACGCCTCAGCGTCGACCTTTTGGGTGAAAATGTAATGAGGATAAATACTAGCGGCGGCGGCGCAGGAATGCGAAGGCCATCGCTATGAGGCCCAGTATGGCTGCATAGGTTGAGGGCTCGGGAACAACGGAGATGCTGAAATTATCCAGCTTTGGACCTTCTGTGCCACGTGAACGAAATCCAGCGATCAATGTGGAATCGGCATACACAGGGGCATTGGTTACCAAATAGTCGGTATAGCTGGTGACTACAGAACCTACGGTGGTGCCATCAACGCCAAGGCTCGTAAGTGAACCACTAAGGAGGAATTGATCCGCGTTGCCTGAGCGGCTGATTGTCAGCTCGTGACGATACCATTGGCCAGTGGTAAGGGTGAAGTTAGTGCCAATCTGCTGAGTCAGTACCGGATCGTTGGTTCTGAAATTAGCCTGCATTTGCCAGGTGCTCGCGCCGGCGCTGGTTGGACTGAGGCGTGCGCTAATGAAATTCATACCTACAGTATTGGTGAACGCCTGGGTAGTTGCGCTAACAACACCGATTTGCCCTACAGCACGGTTGTTTCCTGCGGTGTAGTTTGCCGCGAAATCCAAGGATAATGTAATCGCGCCAGCGGAGAGGTCAAAAGACAAGCCATTGTAATTATAGCTGGCGGCATTCGTAGTTGCTGCACCTGCGAGTCCAGCTCCCCCACCGACACCGGCAGTGGCGTTCCACGAGTAGTCAGTGTTGTCGACTATGGTGAAGTTGTTCGTGATATCAGTTGTTGCGCCGAAATCGGTGGAATACACAATGGCGGCGTGTAGGGGTGCGCAGAGGATAACTGATGCTGCACCGAGTAGGACTAGTGATGTTTTCATAAATAGTGTAGGGTTGAACAGGATACTTACGGATTCGATGATAGGCTACTGGTTGGTAGTTAACATTTCTAAGGAGATTTAAATATCTCAGAGGAAGCTTCAAACTTGATTTTGTGTTTATCCATACACAAAGTAAGGAAATGGAGGAAGCATACAGCGATTTGGGCATTCCGACGATGGCGGAGATAGCGGCGCGTGCAGGGGTGTCGCAAGTTACGGTGAGTCGTGCCTTGCGCGGAGACCCGCGACACTCGGATGCGACACGGGCGCGGATACTGGCGCTGGCAAAGGAGATGGGCTATAGGCCGAATCCTCTCGTTTCCGCATTGATGGCTGAGCGGCGTAGGCGCAACCCAAGCAGGCACACGGCCAGCCTTGCTCTCATTAATCCTTACGAATTGTCGTTGGAGAACGTGAATGACAACAAGAAGCGGTTTTGGAAAGAGGCTTTGGCTTGCGCGGAGCGGCAAGGATTTACGCTGGACGAGTGGCAATACCGGATGACCCCCGCCGATTGCGTGCGGGTGGAGCGGCGGATAAGAGCGCTCGGTGTGGCCGGTGTGGTGCTATTTCACTTTCCAGAGGCACAAATGCGCTTGGATATGAACTTTTCGGACTGTGCGACCGTTGCCGTAGGGTACAGTCTGGCAGAGCCGCATACCCACCGCGTATCGAACCAGCAGGTAGCCACTATCACAAACGCCATGGATGAGCTGCATCGGCGCGGTTATAAGCGGGCCGGGCTGGCTACATCCATAACAGGAGAGGAGCGCGTACTGCGGCAGTGGGTAGCGGGCTGGCTGGGCTGGGAATGGTGGAACAAAGTGAAAGCCCCACCGGAACCTTATATAATTCGGAGCTTTTCGGACGAGTCTGAGTGCGATCGATTTGCAACGTGGGTAAAGAAAGAGAAGGTTGACGTGGTGGTTTCCACGTTCGCAATCGGGTATGATTGGTTGCTCAAAGCGGGACTTAGAGTGCCCGAGGATTGCGGTTATGCCGTGCTGGACACCTCACCACTCTATCCGCAACTATCGGGTATGGATCAAAACTGGGAACGAATTGGGGCCAGTGCCATCGAAGTCTTGGCCGGACAAATTTACCGTAACGAGCGCGGGATTCCGCAGGATCCGACCGTAACACTGGTGCAGTCCAAGTGGCACGAGGGAGAAACGGTCATTAATAAGAGACCTATATTTCGACGTTTTCAACCCGCGAAGATTAACCATGAACTGAAGATTCCAACACACCTGAAGACCGCAACACAATGACGTTACCTGATGTGGGAACGACTGGGTCCTACGAGTTCCGCTAACGAGTTGCCATCGAAACCGTTCTTCCAGTAACGCCTATCCTGCCTGTTGCACTAGTGGGTCTTCTCCAGCGACTTTACAGCCACTTCCAGTTGAGCCATGGCAGTAGCTTCCAGTGTGGCCACGCGCGCAACCATCGCACGGTAGGCGGATATCCCGCCCTTGGTGGGGCCGGGGTAGGGGAGTTCTGCTTTTTCCAGCTCCTGGACAATACTCTGATAGATTACGCAAGCTGCACCCAGAGCACTAGCGGTGTCTCCTGTGTGGCGATTCTTCATCGCTTGCAGGTAGGCAACCGCAGAAGCGCGGTTATAACGCAGGTGTATGAGCATGTTATTATCCCAGGGGGACATGCAGTTGGACTTGTTCTCATTAGCCATGGCCTTATCGAGTAAACGCTCCCACTCCAGCCAGGCGCGCTTCCCGGAGAACCGGGTCTTCGGTGCATTAGCCCCCTGCGCAGTCTCATGGTACAGTGCGAGGATGTGTCGGAGTGAGGTGACATCCACCGACCGCGAATCGCTGACCGGGAGTTTCTTCCCGATGATGCAGAGCCCCCATGGATACATGTTGATGCGGATCGGTTCCGGTTGGTAACTGGTGGACTTGCCAACGGTCCCGTATCCAAGAAGTGGAGGCACTTGCCCATCAGTACGAGTAACGATGAAGCAATGGTCTGCTTCGGCTAATACGGGTTTGCCATCGTGCAGCGCGCTCTCCACCAAAGAGGCAAAAGCGCGGCGATACTCACTGGTAGGATCGGCCTTGTAGGCTGCGGCATCACAGTGGATATTCCGCAACTCCCATCCCACCGCAGCAGAGAGCACAGGCAGCCCAAGATAGAAACCCCAAGCGTCGTTTGGCCACCAGGCGCAATCAAGCACCTCTCCCGGTAGATAGGGGCCACTCGTGTCCACTTGCAGAATGAATGCCACCCCGCTGAGCCCCATCACACTATCGTAGTCCACCTCTGTGCCCAACGCACCCAGTACTGCCACCATGCCGTGTGCATAAGTATTGCCGGATTCACCGGTGATAATGATCTGATTAGCTGGTCTTTTCATGGGTTGATCCTCAGGTTCATTGGCCAGTGCTGGTAACGCTACCAACCCTAGAAGGGACAGAGCCAATGCGATCCGCGAGCCTCGTGATAAGTACTTCATTAAAGTCAGTCCTCTACACGTTACCGTAATGGGATTCGTGAACGGAGTAAATGTATTTTTCAATCAAGGGAAGTGCGGTGCATTATAAGTTATTGGGCTGTCTGAAGTGGTAAGAGCATCTTGCCCTTGTGTCTTCCAACGATAATCACAGGATCAGGACACGGCGAGACGCCCATTCAACACCAAAGTAAGTGGCTTTATCTCCCCGGCACAAAGACTTCGAGATGTACTGGAAGCAGTGCAAACATGAGCCGAGGGGAATCTACATACGCGAAATTCCTGAAGCGAGCACGATGAAATTACCCTATTTCACATCAGTCCGCCTCGGAACTCCATGACATATCGTCAGCTTTGACACAAACACTGTCGCGCAGTGTCGCGAAAGCTGCTACAAACAAGACCATGGCAATCAAACTGTAGCATGTACGCCCCCGCTCCCCTACCCTCTTTACCGGTTAAGCTGCGTAGCTGGCGGCAGCAGCTACTAGAGCGCTGGTGCACACTGTGGCTGCTCAAGCTCGTAGGCATCAGTGGCGGTATGGGATTGTTCTTCGCGGTTTACTTTTGGGTGCTTAATCACCCGTTGGGTACCGTCACCACCATGCCCACAATGGCACTGGATGAGCTGATACCTTTTCGCTCTGGGGCATTGGGACTCTACCTATCGCTATGGGTCTATGTTTCACTGGTTCCGGCACTCACAAAGAATTTCAGGGAGCTAGGCCATTACGGCCTTGCCGCGTTAATTCTGAGTTTGCTTGGCCTTGGCATCTTCTTCATCTGGCCCACGGCGGTACCTATAACAAATATAGACTGGACGCTGTATCCCAGCATTGCCTTTCTCAAAACGCACGATGCCAGCGGTAATGCCTGCCCCTCCCTGCACGTGGCTTTTGCCGTGCTCAGCGCCTTCTGGTTTGAGCGCATCATCCGTGAAATTCAGGCACCTGGCTACCTACGTGTACTCAACTGGCTCTGGTGCCTGGGCATTATCTACTCCACCATAGCGACCCGCCAGCACGTGGTTCTGGACGCCTTGGCTGGTGCCCTGCTGGGTACTTGCATTGCGGTTATTGCGACGTGGCGCCATGCAGGAGCCCCAAGCAGTCAAACTTCAACCTAGTCACTGCTAGGTAATCAACTGACTGGTTTTTGGGATAACGCAGCGGTACCCCTGCGTCTCCAGCAGCTCCAGTACTTTGCGAATCGCATGCACTCGTATAACGTGGGGTACACCGGGTCCCTCATGGAGCAGAAGAATCGCACCCGGGCGAAGCTTGTGCGATACATGCGCGGTTACTTCCTCTGGCGAGTGGCATCTGCTCTCCAGCCCCCGTGCACTCCAGCTAACGAGCACGAGACCATGCTCAGCCAGAATGGGACCCAACCAGAGATTCTTTATGGTGGCTGGCGGGCGAAACCGGGTTGGTCTCACGCCAGCAGCCGCCAGAGCCTCCAGACCATGTTCGATTTCAAGGCGTAACTTCTTTCGGGAAATACACCAAAATGTTTTCAGCGGATGGGTATACGAGTGGTGGGCCACCTCATGCCCGGCAGCCGCGATTGCGCGAATGAGTTCAGGATAGGCATCCGCCTTTCTACCGATCACAAAGAAGGTTGCCTTTGCCCCGTGGCTGGCCAGCAGTGCCAGTATCTGCGGCGTATCATCCGGGTCGGGCCCATCGTCAATGGTCAACCACACCTCGTGCCCGGAAGTAACGAAGCGACGATACATCTGTGCCACCCCCTGTGACCGCGGCACAAATATATGATAGGCCAGTAACGCATCCGGCACGATCCACAGAGCGAGTGTAGTGCCTGGTGAAGACAACCCCAAAAATAGTGAACCGACCTTGGCGGTAAGATTAAGGATGAGCAAAAGCCACACGCCGCAGAGTAACCCACGAGAATGGTCAGCGCAAGCCCGCGACGCAGTGAGTAAGCTGTACTATAAGGTGTTGGCATGCAATGCCAGTTGCCCATTCCGGATCGATAGAAACCGATCCCCAATGTGTCTTATGTTATTTATCGCCCACCAGGTGCATACTCACGATGCCTTCCTGATTAAACACTGCAAAATCCAATACCTTTCGCTGTTTACTCTTTGGCAGTGCAATTAGAAACGCTACTGCCTCGGTCGAGAGATGGCTGGAGTGCTCTGGGTTACCTGACATGACCAAGGCGGTCGCGAAGTTCCGAAACGCTCGTTTTCTTTCCGGCATCCATGCATTTTAATCGTCGAGCAGCTTCTTTTTTCCATTCAATGGTTTCCTGACCGCGATGGATAAGAAATGCGGACATCTCTCGGCGCTCCTTTTCCGAAAGCTTGGTCAGCTCTTGCTTGAGGCTGAGTAGCGATGTCGTCATAACAGTAAATTTATTGACATGACTTTAAACGTCAAGGTAACTCCATCCAACATCATATAGCTGCCATCAACGATGGCAGCTATCGACGCAGCAGCCAATTTCATTAAAAAAGCATCTCCATCGCCATGCAAAAACGAAATCTGATCTACTTTGTCTGTCATGATCTCGGCCGCGGATTAGGCGCTTATGGGGCACAGCTCCCCACACCGCGATTGGATGCGTTCGCCGATGGAGCGCTTCGGTTTAATAATGCCCACTGTGCGTCCCCTGCGTGTTCCCCTTCGCGCGCCTGTGCTATGACCGGACTTTATGCGCATACTTCGGGGGCTATCGGATTGTCGCACATGGGGTGGCCACTGGCCATGAAGCACAAGACCAGTGTGGATGATTTTAATGCTGCCGGGTACCAGACCATTCTCAGTGGCGTAAACCATGAAAGACATCCACGAACAGATCGCTACCAAGTGGATGTGACTCATATCTGGGAGGACTGGTCAGCGGAACGCGCGGTTGGCAATGCCTTGACCGCACTTGAAAACCGCGATCTCTCCCGCCCGTTTTACCTGAATGTAGGAGTGCAGCAGCCGCACTCCAGCACATGGAAGAATGTGGGTAGGCAGATTCCGCCCCTGCCGCTAGACTGGCCCGAATGGCTTCCCCCAGGAATGCCGGAGACCCCTGCTCTGCGAGCTGCTTTCCGCCAGTTTGCGGCTGCTGTGCGCCATATGGATACCGCGTTTGGATGTCTCCTGGACGGACTGGATCGCCTTGGCTTAACCAGCAATACAATTATCGTATTCACCACAGACCACGGCATGGCAGGGCCACGGGGCAAGGGATCGCTCTATGGCCTGGGGACGGAGATTGCACTCCTTATGCGCGTACCCGGCGGGCCCACGGGTACCCGGGATCAACTCATATCAAACGTGGACTATCGATCCACCTGGTGTGATGCAGTCGGGCTGCCTATTCCAGAAGAGTGCCAGGGGAAATCATTCTGGCCCTGTGTGGAGAATGCGAACCATGCCCACCATGACGCCCTGTTTATCGAGCGTAATTATCATGGAGAGAAACCCTGGCGCAAGGAGCCGGATTTTATCGATTGCTACGATCCCATGCGTGCAGTCCGCACGAGAGACCACCTCTACATCCGAAACTTTGAGCCAGGCAATCACCCCGCTGAACCTACTTCACCGTGTGAAAGCGTGCCCGGCCTCAGTAAATGGGAAGATGGGTTGGTTTCCTGGAAGCTGCCCCAATATCCAAGGCCAGCAGAGGAACTCTACGACCTGCGAACCGACCCCCAGGAATCTCTGAATGTTGTCGGTGAACCCGCCCAAGATAATACTCTAACCACCCTGCGGCAACGCCTTGCAAGCTGGATGCAATCCACAGGCGACTTCCCACCCGGGCCACCGCCACCCCGACCCGAAGCCCCGGGATGGGGACCAAACTGGCCAGGAGTGTAGCGGGCGTGCATCGGTTTTGCGGAAGGAGCGAGAGCCGACCTACTTTTTGCGTGATTTCGCCGGGTAGGTTTGTGGCTTATGAAGGTCGCCGAGGAAATCCGTGAGCGAAAGAGCCTCTGTATCCTGGGGCAGTGGAAAGCGGTCATGCCCTGAATTGATGACGATTTTTTTGGTAGCGCGGATATCAGGGTTTCAATTTACAGGAAATTAAGGCTAAAAGTCTGCAATCTGAAAGTCTAAGTTTCAGATTGCAGACTTTTGGGTCTACTTTTGAGGTTCTGTGGATTAGTGGTGTGTAGCGTTGAGCTCTGGTAGCGTACCCGTAGGGAGCCCACGGTTGGGGAGCAAACTGGCCAAGTGTTCTGCGTTCCAGTCGGGATAGATTGAACTCCCACCATTTTCCTATTTAGGCTTACCGTTTTGGACCATAAAATAGTATAGCCATCTTGAATTCAGGGGAATATTTCTGAACTTCAAATGGTGCGAGTTCGGAACAGTCAAGGTATCTGTAACATCCACGCGACTGGATCAACAACGGCAGCTTATTCCCTTGAAACGGAATTTCCTGTTCTTCCACAACTTTGGATCTCACGCAGCCGGGCTCCTTCCATACCAAACACTCTGCCAAATGTTGGCGCACGCTTTTGTTGTTGGTATAACTTACCGCCGTTCCAATGCTTGATGGAGCGATGTTTGATAATTATTCTGTTAGGCAAATAAATGAAACTTCCAGAATCAATGCTTCAGTTGGCAGATTGCTCTTCAAGTGAGGAAGCATGGAAACCGAGCGTTTTTCCTATGGCATTGGAGCTCGCTACTAAGAACCGGTTGGCCTGCCTCGGAGGACAGTTTCAGTTCCGAGGTCCCATCGGGCCTGCTGAGATGTATTGGATAGAGGCTGATTGCAAGGGAAAAGGGAATGAAGAGAATTGGGAAGAATATGTCCTGAGAGCTAATCGAGAGGTGTTGGAAATCTTCGAGAAGAGAATGCAAGAGACAGATTTCGACGCGGAAGCGATGGGCTGGCAACACATACAAAAAGCTATCGAAGGAAAAATAATCACCGATCCCAAAGACCACCTATATTTTGTTGCCTACTTTAATGCAGAAGCAGATACAGTCGGACGAGTCGCTGGTGAGGAAACCGCATCGCAGCCTTTGGGAACCGCAGATAACATGAGGGCAACATGGGTTACAAGTGCGATTGCTGGGGCTGTTTTTGGCTCCATCCCTCCCGCGATCACTTCCTCAGAAAGTCAGCTGGTCCAGAATGCGCTGATGGTCCTATTATTTGCGTCGATGATCGTCGGCGTGATCGGAATCGGCCAACTACGGGAAGAGCATGTAGAACGAAAGAGAAGAGGATTAGGCTTATTCGGAGTGATGGTAGAATCGGGGGATTTCAAGCGTTTCTTACTTCCCACATGGGGAAGAATGTTGGTTTGGTTTATTTCAGTGAGTGTAGTGGCTCTGATTATAAATTGTATCCTTACATGAAGCATCTGCATGGTGCAGAAACCGTGGCTCCACTCTGCGATGTCTTGTAATTATATACATTTGAAGAACACTCCCTACCATGAACTCAAAAGACCTCGTTAAACTAGGCATCGTAACCGATGCGGCCATGGCTGCCGGGATGGCTGTCGTTGCCGAACTCGCGGCGCAGGGAAAGCGGGCGAAGGATATGCGGTTGATCCTGGAGAACTGTGTGCGCACGCCGGACCGGTTTCTACTTGATGGGGTGGTCGGAAAGCTGGCCCGGGCGTTATCCGAGGCCACGTTTGTACCGCGTGACAAGCCTGCTCCGTGGAGGCAGTGGGGGGAGGAGATTGAGGACTCGGCGAAGGAGCAGATGCGGCATGCGGTGAAGCTGCCTATCTCGGTGGCGGGTGCCTTGATGCCGGATGCGCATGTGGGTTACGGGTTGCCGATTGGCGGGGTGCTGGCCACGGAGAATGCTGTCATCCCGTATGCCGTGGGTGTGGATATCGCCTGCCGGATGCGGCTTACGGTGATGGATTTGCCGGTGTCGTTACTCGACCATGACCGCGGGTTGCGGCAGTTGACGAAGGCGATCGAGACAGAGACCCGCTTCGGAGTGGGTGCGGAGTTCAAGGACAAGCGTACTCACTCCGTGATGGATGAGGACTGGAGTGTCACCCCACTCACTCATGAGCTGAAGAACAAGGCGTGGAAACAGCTTGGGACGAGCGGGAGTGGGAACCATTTTGTGGAGTTCGGCGTGTTCACACTGGAGGCGCCGGAGTTGGGGCTGCAAGCTGGCAAATACCTTGCCTTGCTCAGCCACAGCGGAAGCCGGGGAGCAGGTGCTCGAATTTGTGACTGCTACAGCAAGCGTGCCAAGGCACTCCATCCAGACCTGCCCAAAGAATTGCAAAACCTTTCCTGGTTGCCGATGGACTCCGCCGATGGGCAGGAGTACTGGGCGGCGATGAACTTGATGGGGAACTATGCCTCGGCGAATCATGCGTGTATCCACCAGGCGATTACAAACCACCTCGCGGCGGAGTCGCTCGCGGTGGTGGAAAATCACCATAATTTTGCATGGAAGGAAATCCACCAGGGGCGGGAAGTCATCGTGCACCGCAAAGGAGCGACTCCTGCCGGGGTGGGTGTACTCGGGGTGATCCCGGGATCCATGGCCAGCCCGGCTTATGTGGTGCGTGGGCTCGGGAATGCCGAGTCGCTCGACTCCTGCTCACACGGCGCCGGCCGCGTGATGAGTCGCAAGAAAGCCAATGATACGCTCAACTGGAAGGAGGCCATGAACCTGCTGGCCAAGCAGCATGTAACCCTCATCTCCGCCAGTCTCGATGAGGTCCCCTTCGTTTACAAGAACATCGAGAACGTGATGAAGGCACAAGAAGACCTCGTGGTGACCATCGGGAAGTTTGACCCCCGGCTTGTGAAGATGGCACCGAGTGGCGAGCGGCCAGAGGACTAGGTGCGTGGATCGGACCGATCCGACATATCTGTCCTCTTCCTAAAACTTCAGCCCTTCGAGGTCTCTGAGTATCTCCCGGGGTTGGGCGCCGTTGTCTGGGCCGACTACGCCTTTATCCTCGAGCACTTCCATGATCCGGGCAGCGCGGTTGTAGCCGATGCGGAGTTTGCGCTGGAGCATCGAGGTACTGGCGCGACCGGTGGAGCGAAGGACATCCAGGGACTGGTTGATTAGTGCGGTGTCTGCCCCCAAGTCTTCCTCTTCTTCGCCTGCGCCCTCTTCATCGAGGTCCACGGACTCTTCGACGCTGCGCTGGAAGACTTCGTCAAAGGTGGGTTCGCCGTTCTGTTTGAGGAAGTCCACGATGGCGTTGATCTCCTCGTCGGCCACGTAGGCTCCCTGGGCACGAATAAGGTCCGATGAGCCGGGGGGAAGGAAAAGCATGTCCCCACGACCGATGAGTTGGTCTGCGCCCATGGTGTCGAGGATGGTGCGGGAGTCCACCTTCGCGGCTACTTTAAAGGCGATGCGGCTGGGAAGGTTGGCCTTGATGATACCAGTGATAACATTGACGCTGGGGCGCTGCGTGGCGATGAGCAGGTGAATTCCGGCGGCACGGGCGAGCTGGGCAAGGCGGGCGATACCGGTTTCGATATCTGCCGGTGCCACCATCATAAGGTCGGCCAACTCGTCTATGATTACTACGATATAGGGAATCTTCTTGGGAAGCTCTACCGTGGCATCACGGGGCACGGTGATGGTGCTCATGGCTGCGCGCTCTTCGGGAGACATGGCCGCATCCATGGCGCGGGCCTTGGCCTCGGCTTCATCATCCTTTTTGGTGCCCATCTTGGCGTTATAGCCGGCAATGTTGCGCACGCCGATACTGGCAAACATCTGGTACCGGTGCTCCATCTCGTTCAGGAGATACTTCAGGGCGCCGGGTACTTTCTTCGGGTCGGTGACCACGGGAATAAGCATGTGCGGCAGCGCATTGTACACCTGCATTTCCACGATCTTCGGGTCCACCATCACGAAGCGCAAGTCCTCCGGGCTGTGGCGGTAGAGGAGCGAGGTGACAATGGCATTGATACACACGGTCTTGCCAGCACCGGTTGATCCGGCGATGAGCAAGTGTGGCATCTTCGTGAGGTCGGCTATGAGGGGGCGTCCGCTGACTTCCTTCCCCAGTGCGATGGGGATTTCTCCCTTATAGTTTACCCAGTCCTCGGACTCGATAATGTCGCGGATGCATACGGGCTGGGCCTTGCGGTTCGGTACTTCGATGCCCACACACCCGCGACCGGGCACCGGGGCAAGTATGCGGACGGACGTGGCCTTCAGCGAGAGTGCGAGGTTCTTGTCCAGGTTGGCAATCTTCTCCACGCGCACACCTGCAGCGGGGAATACATCGTAGCGGGTAATAACCGGGCCGGTGTGGACTTCGCCCATGGTGACTTTTACGCCAAACTCGCCGAGCGTTCGCACGATCGCTTCGGCGGTGGCTTGGTGTGCATCTTCCGAGGCATCCAGCGGAACGGGCTCGGGGTTCATCAGCATCGCCATCGGCGGGAAAACGTAGCTGCCACTCTTCTCACGAACGGGGGCTGCGGCTTTCTTAACCGACTCTACTGCAATTATCTTCAGGCCTTTACTGGGGATGGGGGCAACTGGTGGTGCCGCAGGGTCTGGCGGTGCGTCTGCTTCTAGTATCTCGCCGGACGGGGAAGTGTCTTCCACAATGGGCTCTACTTTAAACGGTGCTCTGGACCCCTTTTTGCGGACTGGAGAATCCTCGGCTGCATCGGTCTCAGACTGTACCGGACTCGCTCCGTCGATAGGGGGTTCTGGCTCTTCCAGAATCGCTTTGCGGGTAGAGATGGGCTTTGGCTCATCCTCAGGCGAACCCTTGCGAGTGATCCCTCTGGCTGCGGGAGCTTCCTTGGCTTTTGGTTTGCTGACTTCCGCTTTCCTTGCTTCTGCTGCGAGGCGCTGGGCCTCCTCTTCTCTAGCCTTGGCAGCTGCTTTGCGGGCTTTCCACCAACCGGCGATGATGGAGTCGTTTCCCCGCAGGTTGCGACCGACATTATCGTAGGTCACATAAATGATATTCGCCACAAGCAGTATGCCGAAGACCACTGCAGTACCACCCATGCCGATATTTTCGTCCAGATAGTGCTTATAAAAGAGTTCACCAATAGCTCCACCGATGCCATGGGGAGTATAATTGTCGATAAAGTTTCGCCCCAGAATATTAGTCTCCAGCAAGGTAAGCAGGATGGTCATACAGAGGAAGGCCAGCCCCGAAGACATTAGCCGCCAGATACGCAGGCGGTGTGCATGCCCGAAGTAATACATGTAGGAGAGCCACACGAAATACAGCCAGATGATCCACGCTGTAATCCCTGTAAGCTTCAGTGACCAGTAGGCGAGTTTTACGCCCAGCATGCCGACCAGATTCTTTTCGCTACTTACAGTGGTAGTGAAAAGCGGGTTCTGGTCTGCCCGGTAGCTTACAATTGAAATAAGCAATAGTATCCCCACCACCAGGGAGATTGAACCCAGGATATAGTTGGGCCTTGAGTCCCTCTGGCGGAAAGACGATGCGCCTATTGCAGACTGCTCTGAAGATTTTCCCATTTACAGACAGCTACCGAGGGTTAAGCACTGCGCGAACAAGGGCAACAATTTAATGCGTATTGACCCACACTATAGGGTTCCTTCACAATTTTAATTATGAACATTATTTGTTTTCAGCCCATATATCAAGAACGCGTTTGGGGGGGAGATGCCCTAGCTACAAAGCTTGGACGCTCCTTACCCGCTGGGAAGGTCATTGGAGAAAGCTGGGAAGTGGTGGACCGCCCGGAAGCCTGTTCCGTCGTATTAGGGGGCGAATTTAACGGACAAACCTTGCGCCAGGTGCTGTTGAGCAGCAGTCCCGCGATCATGGGGCCACGCTGGCAGGCCCAGCGCCCCTTCCCCGTCCTCGTGAAATGGCTGGATGCCAGTGATCGCCTCAGTCTCCAAGTCCACCCCCCAGCCCGTGTAGCAACTGAGCTGAAGGGTGAGCCGAAGACAGAGAACTGGTATGTTGCCGATGCTGATCCGCAGGCGGCTTTCTTTGTAGGCTTCAAACACGGAGTCACCCGCACCCAGTTCGAGGCCGCTCTGCGCACCAATGATCTGGAACCGCTCATCCACCGAATCCCTTCGCACAAGGGGGATTCGCTCTTTGTCGAGAGTGGGCGCCTGCACGCACTCGACGGGGGTAATCTCATCCTGGAAATCCAGCAGAACTCGGATACCACCTACCGCGTCTATGACTGGGGGCGTGTAGGGCTGGACGGCAAGCCACGTACCCTGCACATCGAAGAGTCGCTGAAGTCCATTGACTATAATGACTTCGAACCCGAAGCACTGCATACAGCAGGCAGCTCCGGCGAAGTAGTGCTGGTGGACAGCGCCATCTTCCGCTTGCGCAAGATTTCTCTTCCAGCAGGCGGGCGGTTGTCCTTCGCGGCACAGCAGGAACCCCGTCTGCTCCATATAGTGGAAGGTGAAGTCACGGAAACCGCTACGAAGACCACCCTAACCCGCAGCCAGAATGTGCTTCTACCTTACGCGGGAGCCTATGATTTTATTAGTCAACAAGGTGCGGTGGTTCTGGTGACGGATCGGTTTGGTGGGTGAATTATTAGCCACGGATTTCACGGATGAAACACGGATAAAGACAGGATGAATCCGTGTTTCATCTGTAAGTGGACGTCTGGCATAAGACCTTTGTTATCCGAGACGAAAATCGAGGCCTGACTAAGACTTTTGATGCCGCACCCCACCCTACCCTTTTCTACCTATTATTTTCAATTGCGAACCCCCAGCCAAAGGCTATTTATTAGGGCTGTTGGGACACTAACCCTTATTTTGAGACCATCCCCATGCCTAAAATAAACACTATTGTGATAGGTACCGGTGGCTTTGCCCGCTGGAAGATTCGTGAAATACTTGCCGCGAAACGCACTACACGACTCGGTGGTTTTATTGAGCCCAGCCAAGAACAGCGGAAGCTTACACATACGCTGATAGAAGAAGAACTTAAACTGGATTGTCCGCCATTTTTTGAGAGTCTGCAGGAGATTATCGCAACCTACGGTGTGCCAGACGTGGCCTACATTATTTCGCCACACAAGTACCACATTGAGCATATTCGCGAATGCCTGAATGCCGGGATAAACGTTCTCGTCGAGAAGCCCATGGTACTCAGCCAGAAAGAGGCGAAAGAGGTCATCGCATTGCGGGATAAGACCGGGAAGCTCGTGGTCGTGGGTTTCCCTGGCAGCCTTTCACCGGCCATGACGAAAGCGAAGCAGATGATTGCCGATGGTGCCATAGGCCCGGTGCAGGGAGTCGTGGGTATTTGTCATCAGGGGTGGAAACGCGGTACGGCAAATACTTGGCGGCAGGACCCCGTTATCTCTGGTGGTGGGTTTCTTTTTGATACCGGCTCGCACATGATTAACACCATAGTTGATCTTATAGGGCAGGACCTCGCCGAGGTGCATGCCATGGTCGATAATTGTGGTGCCCCTGTGGAGATCAATTCCACGGTGTTGGGCACATTTGCCAGTGGAATAAAGCTCTCCTTGATCGCGATTGGCGATAGTTTCGACTGCCGGGGAGATATCCGTGTGATCGGCCAGGATGGCGTGATCGAGATAGGCATGTGGGGTCACTATTTAAAGCTCTTTACGCCCAAAACCAAGGGCGGCTATATCGATGTAAAGTACGGCAAACCCAAGAATACGTGGGAAAACTTTGTAGACGTGTACTCCGGCAAGAAAGCCAATCCGTGCCCACCTGAAGTAGGACTGCGCTTTGCCCAGTTGATGGATATGATCCGCGAAAGTGCGAAGAAGGGGAAGCCGATCAAAGCCTAGGAGCCCCTGCTATCGCTTGGCCCAACGGGCTGCCAGCCATCCGCAGATAAGCAACTGGAGCGGGTGGTAGATCATGATGGGGAGCAATATCATGCCCATGTCTGGGTGTGCACCAAAGATGAGTCGTGCCATGGGTACTCCGGAGGCTAGCGTCTTCTTTGAGCCACAGAATACTGCGGTTATGCGGTCTTCCACAGGGAAGTGCAGGAGATCGCATACCCAGCCGACGAGGGACATTACGAGATAAAATAGAAGCCCGCTCCCCAGTATCGCCACTACCACGGTGATAACTCCCTGCCCCGACCATACCCCCCATTTCATGGAGTCGCAGAATGAGGTGTAAACCAGCATCAGGATCGTCAATCGGTCGATTAAATTAACCCCTTTCTTGTGCTTCGTGATAAAGGCACCCACCAACGGGCGCAGGAGCTGGCCTAATACCAGGGGTAGAATGAGCCAGATGACGAGGTCGAGAATGACTTTGCCCAGAGGCAGGGAATGGCCGCCTGTTTTAAGGATAAGTCCTATCCAAAGGGGAGTCAGAAAGACGCCGAGTAAGCCGGAGAGAGTGGCGTTGAAAACGGCAGCCGGTACGTTCCCGCGAGCGGCGGCAGTCATAGCCACAGACGAGGAGACTGTGGACGGCAACGCGCATAGATAGAAGAGCCCAAGGCGCAAGTCATCACTGATGATATCGATCAGCAGCCAGTAAAAGAGTATCCCTATAAGAGGAAATAGAAGAAAGGTACATAACTGTACTACTAGATGAAGCGGCCAGCGCAGCGTACCCGCTTTTAGTGCGGCGAAGGAAAGACCGGCTCCGTGCAGGAAGAAAATCAGAGCGACGCCTCCTTTGGTGAGCAACTCTGGATGCAGCCACCCACCCTTGGCGCCTGGATCGGGAAATAGCCAGGCGAGTACTACGGCTGCACCCATGCCCAGAAGGAACCAGTTCTGTTTCAATTTCATAAGCATCAAAGTAATAGCGCTACCCAGTGAGTGATACGGAGTCGATTTAACTCCCCGATTTTACCGCACACAATGATTGAAAGCTGTCGGCAAAACCTTGGAAGACGGTCTTCTCCTCGAAGGGCCAGGGAAGCTCGGGAGCGAGGCGCCAATGCGGGGATTCGCTGATGTTGGTCTTCACCCAGTCATAAAATTCCCCATGATCGGTGCGGAAGTAGAGTTCCGCACCCGGTAGGGCGCGGTTGGCGAGAAGCTCCAGATGCGCTGGCTGCAGGAGACGATTCTTCCAATGGCGTTTCTTTGGCCAGGGGTCGGCAAAGAGGACGAAATAGCGCTGAACTTGAACCGACGGGGGGAGTTCGTCGAAGAATTCGCTGGCTTCGGCTTTCAGGAAACGTAGGTGCGAGAGCCCCCGGCGTGTGCGCTTCACCTCTGCCCGCACTATTCTCTTGTTAATTAGATCGATCCCCACACAGGGCAGCTCCCGGTGCAAGTCAGCATACGCAGTGAGAAAGTGCCCGTGACCGCAACCGATTTCCAAAACGATGCGGTTCCTGTCTGTGAACAAATCCGACAACTGCATGCGCAATGCATGGCGGCGGACTTGCTCTATTCTGAAATGGAGGGCGGAACGCTCCGCATAGCCCTCGGTTTTGGAGAAGCTTTTCTCCAACTGTTCGAGTACACTGAGCGTTTCCGACAGGCTTTCGGGCAGGGGGATGGTTGCAGGCTCTTTGATAAGCGGCTGAGTGACGTTGCGTTCCATCCCTCACCGCTTGTGGCGAGTGGTACAAGAGAGGCGAGACAATTCTATTCAGATAGCCTAAAATCCGTGGGAAACAAAAATCTGGAAAGAATACTTATAAGTGACGTAAAATACCGTCTAGCAACAACTTGCGAAGAATACTATCCCGTGATCGAGGAAGTTTCCACAAGGCGTTTGCCAGCAGTCGAAGGGAGAACAAATCCGATTTTACTCCCCTTCCCTGCCTCGCTTTCGGCTACGATAAGACCACCATGTTGAATGATAATGTGCTTCACAATAGACAGTCCCAATCCAGTACCGCCGGTCTCGCGGGAACGACCCTTCTCCACACGGTAGAAACGCTCAAAGATATGGGGAAGGTCTTCGGGGGGGATTCCGCAACCATTATCCTCAACAAGGCAGCGTACACTGCCATCGAGAGGCGTCACGCGGATTAGCAGTTCCGTGGCACCACGTGCATGGCGCACCGCGTTTTCGAGGAGATTTTCCAAGACTTGGGTAATTCTAATGGTATCCACTGGTACCGTGGAGTCCCCTTGCTCGACTTCGATGGAAAGGCGCTGGGCTGTACTTAGGCGACCCTTGAAATTTTCCCCAATCTCAGTAGCGAGTTGGCCGAGTGGTTCCATATTGAGCTTTAGTGGGTCCACGGCGGCTTCCAAGCGGGAGAGTGTGAGCAGGTCTTCCAGCAGGGCGTGGAGGCGGGCGACGTTTTTCTGGATCTTGATGAGGAAACGGTCACGGTCTTCGACGGAGAGAATGTGATGGTCTTCAACGAGGGTTTCCGCAAAACCCTTTATAATGGTCACTGGCGTACGGAGCTCGTGGGACACATTGGCAACAAACTCCGTACGCATGTTCTCCAGACGCTTGCGTCGGGTGATGTCATGCAGTACAAATAACGTCAATGGCTGGCGTTCCTCTTCCTGATTGGGTAAGCGGGCACCACTGACTTCGAACCAAAAGCTTTCCCTGCCCCGGCGCAGCTCGATTTCCTCGGAGGGGCGACGCTCCCCAAGCTTTATTGCACGCACATAATCAAGAAATGCAGCACTGGGCACAATAGTCTCAAGCCGTCGCCCAAGCAGGGGCTGCTCTTTTCCAAGGAACTGCCGTACGATATCATTGGCGAGGAGCACATAGTTGTCGGCATCGACAATAAAAATCGCCTCGCGAATATTTCCCAGTGTGGCCTCAATTTGGCGTAGGTAGTCGTGCTGTGCACGATTCGCCTTCATGCTGGTGGACACCAGGCTGTTACACGCTCTGACCAGACGCTCGAAATTACTACTCTGAACAAATCCGCTGTTACGCTCAAGAAGGTAGGTTTTACCTTCCTCCAAGGCATCAGCCAACTCGCTCAAATATTTCCCCAGCGCACGTTGCCTCCAGTAGAGAGCAAGTCCCAGTAAAAATAGTAGCAACGCCAGAATCTGATACATGGGTGGACGCCCGATTATGAATCTAGACTTCTACGACCCTGTACCCTACCCCACGAACAGTTTCAATGATCGCACACTGATCAGAAAGCTTTTCCCGCAGACGGCGGATATGGGTGTCGATGGTACGTGTCTCGGTGTCCGTATCATAGTTCCAGACATTAACCAGAAGGTTCTCGCGGGATTGGACTCGCCCCTTGCGTTCCATCATCAGCTTGAGCAGCTTGAACTCGGTTGCAGTTAACTCAATCGGGACGCCGGAGACGCTGACCGTATGGGTATCCTCATCGAGGACTACCTGGCCAGCTTGAAGTTGCTTTGTGGGTTCGCCGGTTTCACGATTGGCGCGCTTTAGGATTAAGCCAATTCGCAAGACGAGTTCCTTGGTGTCAAAGGGCTTGGAGATGTAATCGTCTGCGCCGCCTTCGAGACCTTTGATGCGATCCTCAGTCTCGCCACGTGCAGTCAGGAATACAATGGGTACTCCAGAGAGCTTGGGGTCGGCCCGGAGCATCCGGCAGATTTTCAAGCCATCGAGCTCAGGCATCATGATGTCGAGGATGAAGAGGTCCGGGTTGAACTCCCTGGCTTTTCCCATGATGAGCAGGGGATCGTTGATCACTTCGACTTCGTAACCCTCGCGGCGTAATCGGTATCCAACCAGTTCGGTTACATCCGGCTCATCGTCAACTACCAGAATTCGTTTGGCGGTGGACTTGCTCATAACATCTCCCATAATGTTGCTGAAAATGCCTATCGCCGAAGCTTTACGCAACCGGAATTGTTACGAAGGCCCATGCCGATCGGGTTAAATCTTGGTTACGGAAGTCTCTGGATTTGTCGCATAGATGTGACAATCGGGCGGTTAAATGTCTGATTCGGGACAATTTCGCTGGCGAGCATCAAGCCTGAAAACGGCAGTTGCTCTGCGCGATTTATCATAATCTGCTGGGCTGCAACGACTTGTGAAAACCACTCGACGCACCAGAAGGTGCGCCTTCGGAACTCCCCAAGTCGTTTCGCCTCAGCATTCTATGATAACTCATCGCGGTTCAACTTCCGTTTTAAGTCTAAGCGCTACCATGAGCAGGCTGATGTCTGCTGGGTTAACTCCACTAATGCGCGAAGCCTGGCCGAGGCTTACTGGGCGTACACTTGCCAGCTTCAGAGCGCTCTCGCGGCGCAATCCTTTAAGAGCAGTGTAGTCGAAATCCATGGGAATTTTGATCTTCTCCACGTGCTGCATCTTTTCGATATGTTTGAACTCCCTGTCCAGATACCCCTTGTACGCGATGCGGTAGAGGACTTCTTCCTTCACCGCTGGAGTTAGCCCAAGGAACTCCACAGGCAGGGCGTCCCCTCCCCCACCCCTTCGTATATGGTCAGCGAAAGTACCACCTTTCATCGATTCGCGTTCCAGCCGAAGCGTCCACTGCTCGACTAGCTTTAGTTTCTGCTCTACACGAGCTTCGCGTTCTTTATCGAGCAAACCGCACCGACGGGCATGGTGAAAGAGCCTGAGTTCTGCGCTGCCATGGTTAAAGAGCAAGCGGTGCTCTGCTCTGCTGGTAAACATGCGATAAGGCTCATTGGTACCCTTGGTAACCAGATCGTCAATTAGCACACCCAGGTAACCCTCGTGTCGGCCGATGATCATCGGCGCTTCACCCCTAAGCTTCAGCACGGCGTTTACGCCGGCAACCAAGCCTTGTACGGCAGCCTCTTCGTAGCCAGAGGTCCCATTGATTTGCCCGGCGAAGAAGAGATTCTCCACCTTCTTGGACTCAAGGGATGGGAAAATCTGAGTAGGCGGAGCGAAATCATATTCCACAGCATAGGCTGGGCGAAGCATGATGGCGTTCTCCAGCCCGGGGAGACTGTGGAGCATCTCAATTTGCACGGAATACGGCATACTCGTGGAAAACCCATTTATATACCACTCATCCGTGTTGCGGCCTTCGGGTTCAAGGAAGAGCTGGTGCCGCTCTTTGTCTGCAAATTTAACGAATTTGTCCTCAATGCTCGGGCAGTACCGGGGCCCTACCCCCTTGATCTCCCCACCATAAAGCGCGCTCTGATGCAGATTGGTGCGGATAAGCTCTTCTGTCTTTGCGCTGGTGTAGGTAATCCAGCAGGACACTTGGTTCTCTCCCGGACGCCAACCAATCTTGCGCTGACCGCTTGGATGTTCCACATGGAACAATGCTTCGAGAGCGACGGCTGCTGCTGGATTCTGTTCCACGTGGAACACATCATCGACACCGAAGCGCGTGTCGTAGAAGCCAAAGAGCGACGGGACGGGGTCTCCCGGTTGTTCTGCCAAGTCGCTAAAGTCGATGCTACTGCCGAGTATGCGCGGTGGCGTTCCGGTCTTTAGGCGCTGGAGTTCAATACCTGCTTCGATAAAACTGGCCGAGAGATCGCGCGCGGAGAAGTCCCCCATTCGACCGCCTTCGTTCTTACTTTTGCCTACGTGGAGTAGTCCGCGTAGAAATGTGCCCGTGGTGACGATGACTGTTTTGCCCTCGAAATCCACGCCGAGGTTGGTCTGTACTGCGGTGACTCGCCCATTCTTATAGGTCAGTCCGGTGACCATGGCTTGGAAGACGAAGAGATTGGGCTGGAGTTCCAGCGTATGTTTCATCCGGAACTGGTATGCTTTCTTATCGCATTGCGCGCGTGGAGCTTGGACTGCGGGGCCTTTTGATGCGTTTAAAAGGCGAAACTGGATGGCGGTGGTATCGGTGTTGATCGCCATCTCTCCACCAAGAGCGTCTATTTCGCGGACCATGTGACCCTTGGCAAGCCCACCAATGGCAGGGTTGCAGCTCATCTGGGCGATGGTGTCTACGTTGCCGGTAAGTAGAAGTGTCTTCGCGCCCATGCGCGCGGAGGCAAGGGCGGCTTCGCATCCGGCATGTCCGGCACCACAGACGATGACATCAAAGGGTGGTTGGTGATGGGCTTTGGCAGGCATGATATAGGCGTGAGATTGCAAGCATCTCCTGCTGTTGGCAACGCCGTCTGCGCAAAACTTTGTGCTGTCGGAGCCTGCTAGCGTGCTACTTGCCTATGCAAAACTGCCCGAAGAGTACATCCAGCATGCGCTCATTGTCGATGCGGCCGGTGATTTCGCTAATGGCTTCGATGGCCAGGCGTAGATCGCTGGCGACGAGTTCTGCTGCCAACTGGGCGCGGAGTTTACTCAAAGCGGACTGGACGGCGGCCTTCGCGTCTTCCAGAGCGCGGGCATGGCGTGCGCTGACAATCACCGCATCCGGGCCAGGGACAGCGATTTCACTCTCCAGAATGCGGCGTAGTTCTGCGCGGAGTTCGCTCAATCCGATGCCTGTAGTTGCAGATACTCGGAGGTGTTTGGACTCGGGCAGTATTGCATCAAGGGGTTTGCTGGTGGGCAAATCTGCCTTGTTTTCGAGGACGAGGATGCGGTTTGGCGAGACGTATTGTTGGAAGGTAGGGGGCAGGGTGGGGGAGTTGGCGCCATCGAGGACGACTAATTGTACGTCTGCGGTGGTGAGTTGTTCGATGGTTTTTGCCATCCCTTTACGCTCAATCGCATGGTGGGAGTCGTGCAAACCTGCGGTATCGATGAGCCGCACCAGATAGGGTCCGATGAGTAAAGTGTGCTCCAAGTAGTCGCGTGTTGTGCCAGGTTCTTCGCTTACGATGGCTCTTTCTTCGCCTGCGAGTGCGTTCATTAAGCTCGATTTTCCGGCATTAGGTGGACCGGCAATGACCACACGCGCACCGTCGCGCAGTAGAGTAGAGTATCCAGCAGTGGCGATCAGCCCGTCCATTTCCTGGCAAAGTAGAGCCAGTTCCTGGGCGGGACCGGCAGTATCTTCGGGCGGAAGGTCCTCTTCCGGGAAGTCGATATAGGCTTCGAGGTGCGCGCTTATCCGCAAGAGTGCATCCACCATGGCACCTACTCTCCGTCCGATTGTGCCAGAGAGTTGTTTTTGTGCAGCAGCAAGTGCGGCATCCGAGCGGGCATGAATTACATCAATGACTGCCTCGGCTTGGGCGAGGTCGAGTTTGCCGTTGAGAAATGCACGCTTCGTAAACTCTCCAGGCTCAGCCATTCGGCATCCTCTCTCCAGCAGGTCATCCAGAATACGGTGGAGGAGGTAGGGGTTTCCGTGGCAGGCAATTTCCAGAAGCGGCTCTCCGGTGTAGGACGCTTGGTCGGCAAAGTAAGTAAACAGCACATGGTCCAGTTTCACTCCTTGAAGATTATGATACTTGGCCAGTGTGGCATGACGCGGGGTAGGGGAGGGAACCCCGAGTGCGGATGCGCATAAGCTGAGGCTTGCTGGTCCGCTGACACGGATGATCCCTATGGCGGATTCTCCAGATGGGGTGGCGAGTGCGACGATGGTTTCCGTGGTCAACATGAGGTCATCTTAGTCGGTCGAACCCGCGCTAAAAGCACAAAAATCACCAACGACTTTGGATAAGAAGTCCTCGATTTTTTATTATAATGACTTACTGATTAATAAAGCACAAAAACCGCCCTGTGGCGGTTTTTGATGCTGTGCCCCATATCATGGGGTGTACTGGGTGCTTATAGGGCTAAAATCGATTCTTTTGGCCCTTCTGCGGCTTACTCGAGCTCTTTTTCTGGAGCTGCTTCCTCTGCACTGGGTGCTGAGACCGCCAAAGCTGTGCCGCCGGCGACGGAGACTTTTTCGAAGATTGCCTTGGTGAGTACTTCCATCGTTGCTGGATTTTCGATGAGGTACTGTTTTGCTGCTTCGCGACCCTGTCCGATGAGGGTTCCCTGGTAGGCAATCCATGAACCCTTCTTTTCTAAAATCTTATGTTCGAGCCCGAGGTCGAGGATGGAGCCGGTGCGGGAGATTCCCTCGGTGTACATTATGTCAAACTCGCACTCACAGTAGGGGGCGGCGACTTTGTTCTTCACAACTTTCACTTTGGTGCGGTTGCCGATCACTTTGCCTGTGGTGTCCTTGATTTGTCCAATGCGGCGGATGTCGATACGGATGGAGGCAAAGAATTTCAAGGCGCGACCACCGGGGGTGGTTTCCGGGTTACCGAACATGACTCCGATCTTTTCACGAATCTGATTGGTAAAGACACAGACGCACTTGGTGCGGGAGATGGCAGCAGTGAGACGGCGCATTGCCTGACTCATGAGGCGGGCCTGGCTACCTACGGTTGCATCACCCATATTACCGTCGAGTTCGTTGCGTGTGACGAGTGCGGCGACGGAGTCGATCACCACAATGTCGATTGCGCCGGAGCGGATCAGCTTTTCGGCAATGTCGAGTGCGTCTTCACCACTTTCCGGCTGGGTGACGATAAGGTTGTCCAAGTCCACACCCACTACCCGGGCGTAGCGGGGGTCGAGCGCATGCTCGACATCAATAAATACCGCGTTACCGCCCTGTTTCTGTGCCTGGGCGATAAGAGAAAGGCTTAGAGTGGTCTTACCGGATGATTCCGGTCCATAGATTTCTGCGATACGTCCACGGGGCAAACCGCCGACACCGAGAGAAAGATCGATTGCAATCGAGCCCGTCGAAATAACCTCTACTTGGAGGCGATGGGCCTCGCCCATTTTCATAATAGCACCGTCGCCATACTGCTTATTAATGGCACTGAGAGCGAGATCGAGTGCCTTCAGTTCTTCGGTTGCTGCGTTTTTCGTGGATGTTGCTTTGGCCATGATATTAAATGATTTTGGGTGTAAATCGGTACGCTACAGAATGTGAGTAACTTGGCAAAAAATAAAGTGAATGCAAGCAAAAGGTATAAATATGTACAGCTTAAGGTTCGAGTACCCCGTGGAATGGTGAACGCGTCTATTATCCACTAGTAGAATGTAGGTATGTCCTACAAATAGGAGGGCATACGCGCTAGAACAAGGCTATTCAAAGGGAAGATACATGGCTATTGGTTAACAGAGCCACTGTTTGTCGGGCCTATTGTTGTGAACACAAATCTTGCCACGGGGGCGTAAACCAATCTTGCTGACGGTCATGGCTGAACGCGTTTCACCTTCGCCCTTACGGGTCTATTTAACACTGGTTCTGGGCATATTTGCCTGTGCAACATCGGTTATTTTCATCCGCAAGAGTACCACGGATGCCATACTCTTGTCGGCTGCGCGGTTATTACTTGCTGCGCTGTTCCTATTGCCGGTTTTCTGGCGGGATATTAAGAAGCACGCAGGCTTTACGCTGAAAGAACTACTCCTACGGGCCGCATGGCCAGCAGTATTGCTGGGGATTCACTTCATTAGCTGGATAATGGGTGCGCGCCTGACGCTTGCCGCTAATGCCTCGATCATTGTCAATATGGTACCAGCAGTCTCTCCACTATTGTTACTACTATTAACCCGGGAGATCGTGAATCGAAGAGAGGCGGCGGGCACCATTATCGCACTCATAGGGGTCGTACTACTGGCTTTTGAGGACTATCATCTTTCACGGGACTTTTTCAGAGGAGATATTATCTGCTTTCTGTCGATGCTCTTCTATGCTTCGTATCTGGTGATGGCCCGGCGGAACCGCGCGATGCCCTCGATCTGGTTGTACGTAGTACCGCTCTATGCGATGGCGGGTTTTTTGTGCCTGGTAATCTATGCGGCTGGGTTACGGATGCCCTCGAAAACAGTGTTCACAAATACACCAATAGTGGAGTGGGGCATTATTTTGGGTTTGACGCTCGTGCCGACGATCATCGGGCATTCAATAATGAACTGGTCGTTTAAGCACCTGCGCGGGCAGACCGTTTCCATTTGTAATCAGGGACAATTCATATTTGCCGGTGCTTTGGGCCTCGGCCTGTTAGGGGATGTGCCCGGTACGCTCTTCTACGTGGCGAGCGTCTTGCTCGTGGGTGGTGCCATCTTATCCATGGCGAGACCCGCGAAGGGCTGATGCTAAATGCAGGAGGCCGGAGGATGCCTACGGCATGTATCTGTTGAGCGTAGATTTTAGCCATTTGGCAAACATCCAAGGGCATTGTGTGTATTGTCAGCCCCAACGGGGCGCAATGTGATAGCCCAGGGCAGCGCCCTGGGAACGGCCACCAGTAGTCTTCCGCGCCCTGAAGGGGCGCGACCCTAAGTAGGCACAAAGGTACAAAGGCACATAGGCACAAAGTGGGGAAGGCACAGAGGCAGAAGCGTCCGTATAGGTCAGTCAATTGCGTCAATAAGGTCAATAGGGTCAAACTGAACGCTGAAGGCTGAAAGCTTCCCTTGTTACGAGTCCTGCTTGTAGTTGCCTGATGTATCGCGTAGAACCATCGGCATGCATTCCATCTGGCAACGCCTGCCGCATCCGTTCTTTGCGCAGGGTGCTTCGAGGCCGTGGGTGGTAGCGCACCGAGGGGGTGGAGCGGAGAATCCAGAGAATACGCTGCAAGCCTTTATCCATGCGGCTTCGCTGGGTGTGGATATGCTGGAGTGCGATGTGTACCGGATTGCCGATGGCCGGTTTGTGGTAATGCATGATGCCCACTTGGATCGCACGACCGATGCCGTGGGTCCAGTGGTGCTGCATACCACGGAAACCTTGCGCAAGGTCGATGCTGCCTATCGGTGGGCAAGGCCGGAGGCACCCGATGCGTACCCGTGGCGTGGGCGAGGAGTATCGCTACCCTTTCTGGAGGAGTTGCTGGCTCAGTTTCCGCTCATGCGGTTCAGCATCGAGCTAAAACAGGATGATCCTACGCTGGCCGCGCCACTGGTTGCCTTGATACAAAGGCATAAGGCACAGGATCGCGTAGTTATAGGCTCCTTCGGCCATCGCGTCATCCAGGCCGTAAGAGAATGCGCGCCTACGGTGGCCACGCAGGCCACACGGAGGGAGACTCTACTCTTTCTCTTGTTGGTCCGGCTGCGGTTGGCGCGGTTTGCGAGACCCCGTTTCAACGCCTTTGCCATACCGCAGAAGTCTGGTAAGCATCTTACTCTGGTAGACGCAGCCTTTCTTCGTGCCGCTCACTACCACGGGGTTCCGGTGCACGTATGGACGGTTAATGATGCAGTCACCATGGAGAGACTCTGGCGAATGGGGGTGGATGGCATCATTACGGATCGGCCCACGCTGGCCATGGCGGGTAAGCAGTTGATCCACTAAATTCTCAGATGTGGCATGGGCGTCTCGCCCATGTTTGGATTCTGTGATGATCGCTGGAAGACACACGGGCAAGATGCCGGCAAGATGCCCGTGCCACTCGAGATGCATCGCAGGGATTTCCGCTCGCTATTCATGCCGTTGACATTTAATTGAGTGCTGTACAAATTGCTTACTTCAGCGCCCCATGCCCAAACATCGACATCATGATCGTGAGCAGTACCCGGTCAGTCGTGCAGCTTATATCAGTCCGGCTTTGGCCTTAATTGCTATTTTCCTTGGGCTTGGGCTCTGGCATGTGAACGCCGATGCAGTGCTTATCTTGATCGGGGTCCTCGCGGGTACGGGATTTTATCTTGGAAGAAAGGCGCGACGGCGGATCGCCCGGCATCACAACGCGATTCGGGGTGACGAGTTTGCCACGGTCGGTTTTTTTCTGAATCTTATCCTGCTTGTCCCTGTATTGCCCATTCTTGGGGCAATGCGTTTCATGATGGATTAGGATAGCGTGGTGTTTCCCTGCTGTGGAGAAATACCGCAGCCTGTCGTTGACTTTTTCTGCTGCCATTACTTGCTGGGAATCATGACAGCGGGGGATGATTTCAACGGAAATGTACTAATATGGGACTGGAATGGTACGTTGATGGACGATGCCTGGCTGTGTATTCACTCCTTAAATACACTACTCGCAGAGCGGGGACTTCCTCTCGAGACCTTTGAGCAGTACAGGCAGCGGTTTCGGTTTCCGGTCAAGGGATATTACGAAGAGTTGGGCTTCGATTTCTCCTGTGATGACATGGAGCAGATTAGCATTCGGTACATTAATACGTACAATGACCGCCGATTCGAATGCGCCTTGCAGGCAGAATCGCTTGCAACTCTGGCGGAGTTTCAGCGCGCAGGGTGGCAGCAGGCCATCCTTTCAGCCTACAGGCAGGATATGCTCCGCGAGACGGTTCACCGCTACGAATTGGCCAATTATTTCGAAGCCATTCGGGGGTTGGACAACCTTCAAGCTCTGGGCAAGGCCAGTCTGGGGTGTGCACTCCTTGCCGAACAGGGTTGGGTGTGCGATAAAGTCGTTCTCGTGGGCGATACTTCGCACGATTACGAGGTGGCCCAGGCCATGGGCGTGCGTTGTGTGCTGGTCAGCCACGGTCACTACGATCATGCACGCTTGGTGGCCCTTGGCGTTCCAGTTTATGCGAGCTTTTGTGATCTCAGGCGGGCTCTATTGAGTAACAGCCCGGAGAAGAACAAGGGCAGGTAGGTCTGGCTATCCCGGCCTTTGGCGTTCCCTCTCCCACGCCGCGTTATTCCAGAAATAACTGCCCCTTTTCCTGAAAGGATGGCATCCGGGGGAGTAAATAGCGCATCTGAGGGAGAAAATAGTGTTTCCGTTGTTAAAAAGGTCAACGTGCGGAGGTAGGACCATTGCGGGGGGAGAAAATAGCGTTTCCGCCGTAAATAAAAGGTAAACCGGAGCTTGTGGGACCGTTTCGGCAGGAAAAAAAAGCATTTCGTGATGAGAAAAAACCGTTTCGGCAGGAGAAAATACCATTCCCGCATAAAGAAATACCATTTCGTGATGAATAAAAAGCATTTCGGCATGTTATAGGAGCATTCCGTGATGATAAAGGAGCGTTCCCGCGCGACAAAGGAGCATTTCCGCATGAGAAAATAGCATTTCCGCGTATTGTAGGAGCGTTCCCGCATGTCGTAGGAGCACGGATGAATGTTGTAGGACCATTCCTGGGGGGTGCGGCACTCTTTCTGTATCCAGAAGGAGTGTTCCCGAATGAAAATGGTGCATCCCTGGGGAGTATCGGACCATTCCGTTAACCGAAAAACACACTCCGTCGGCAGGGGGGGCTTCCCATGGCGAGTCAGGAGCATTCCTTGAGATGACTGGACTGTTGTATGGACTTGCCTTGAAGATCACGTGGATAGAATGACCTACACGGCGCATTTCCTAGTGAAAATGCATCGAATGCACTATGAACAGGCGATTGTTGGGATGAATTTACTTAAGTATAGCCTAATTATGCCGCTTATACTAGTAGAACTCCATCTCGATGAGGCTATAGAAGCCCTATTACAGGAACAACTAAGCGACAAACCGTAGCTGTACATACGCTGCTCTATTAATACTGACTTTAGGCACCTTATCCCAATGAATCCCCGAATGCTCTATGCTGTTGCAGTATTTACTGGAGCGCTTTCCTGCGCGATGGGTGCAACAGAAGCAGATTGGCCGTATGAAGGACTGCCCGTTGTGCAAAACGTGAGCAGTCGGGCACTAAAAGGCTTCGCCATGCGAGTTGTGATGGATGATCACGGGCTGGTCTATGCGGCGGGCGAAGGTAAAGTTCACTATGCGAGTGATGCCGCGTGGAACGAAGTGCCTGGTATCTTGGTTGCGCAGGGTATCAACAATTTCATCTCTGATGGAAAGCGGGGCTTTTACTTTACTGCTGGCGATGAGGTGGGGCGTATTTCCTTCGATCGCACTCATTTACCTGTCCAGCAGAGGATTTGCCTCGGAAGCAATCAAGTTGTCCCATTCTGGAACGTCGCAGCCCTTCTGCTTAAAGACGATGTACTTTATATTAACCATGGACGTGGTATTTCCCAGTGGGATGGAAGTACTCTGACCTGCATTCTTACGACCAATGACTTGGTCGTTTGCCTATTCGTTTATGGGAATAAACTTTACTGTGTAATAAACAAGGAGGGATTAAAGCAGTGGGATGGGCGCGTGTGGCGAAGTGTTCCCGGTGGAGACTATTTCAAGGACCAGAACTACGCCACCATCACCGGAGGGGCAACATTGCTCGATGGAAACCTTCTCTTCGCAACTGCAGGTAGTGGTTTGGGGCTTTATGATGGGCGGCAATTCACTGTACTAAAGACATCGTTCGATGACATTTACCGCAAGATGATTGCCTATCAGCTTTTGACTCTGCCAGATGGCAATGTAGCCATGGCCGTCCAGAACATGGGTCTGATTGTGGTAAATCCGAAGGGCGAGCTTCTCCATTACTTTAATAATTCCAATGGGTTACCGGACAACAATGCGGATTCCATCCTATTGGATCGCGATCAAGGCCTGTGGGTCTCTGGTAGAAAGGGAGTGGTGCGGATCGATTTGAGCGGGATGACGATTTTGGATAGTCGCTCGGGGCTTTCAGGTGATGCCTACTGGGTAAGAATACGGGATAACGGTATAGCGATTAGTGGTGCGACAACATTCTCCATGGCACGGCCTGTGAGAGGCCGCAAACAGCTTGAGGTAGAGCCAATCAGTGGACTACAGCGACCCAGCGATACGTTTTTCACGCTGGGCTCAAAGTTTTATCTATTTTCAGATGATACCCTCAACGAATATGACGGCAACTCCTTCACCAAGGTGCCGCTTGCTGATGGCGGTACCACTATGAGATTTCCGGGCGGAGTCCGGGTGTTAACATCCGCGAATCTGCATGACAAGGCGTTTGTGATGGCTGGCCAGGACCTCAGGCAAATTGATTCAGTAGATGGAGTACCCCGCCAGCGACTGGCTATGGTTGTGCCGAAAAACGGATGGGCACACAGCATTATTCGCGACAATGATGAATCCCTGTGGGTGGAGCGCGGGCGAGGCACTGTCACACACATGGTTCCGAAGCAGGGTGACTATGATGTGCAGGAATTCACGGTTGCTGACGGCTTACCGGATGAGTGGATATCGCCTGCGCCCGTAGGGGATACCGTTGAGTTTCGCAGCCACTCACATATCTATGTTTTCAATCGAAAGACAAGCCGGTTCGAGATTGGGGGGCGGTTGGAGGGCGTAATCCCTTTCCCGCTGGTGGATGTGAATCGTATCGTGTGGGACAGGGATAACAGCCTGTGGGTGAATGGTAAGTATGAGAACGGTGTCATCTGGCAGGTCGAGGGTAAATTGCAGTGGGAGAAGGTGGCATTCTCCACACTTGAGCCACTGCGTATTTCTGGTGTCGAGCACATAGGCAAGGCTTGGTGGTTGAGCACAACGGCAGGGGTAATTCGCTACGTGCCCGACTCCATAAAAACACTGCGAAATAATACGATGCACACGATGATTACCAGCGTTTCTCGCGAGGAGGGACCACTCTGGGGTGTGACACATGGAACGGTGAAGGCCACCCTCGCTGACGGAAGCCCGCTGCAACTGAGATTTAGCCGTGCCCCCATTGTATTTCGCTATACGGTGCCCTCTTATTACGACCCGGAGAAGAATCAGTATCGGTACAAGCTGGAAGGATTTGATGAGGATTGGTCCCCGTGGCAGGCAGGCTCGTATAAGGAATATGCGATTCTGCCAGAGGGTGACTATACCTTCCGCGTAGAGGGCCGTAATCGCCTGGGGGTGACTGGCAGTCAAGCAAGCTTCGCCTTCGCGGTCACTCCGCCCTGGCATCGCACACTGTGGGCGTATGGAGGCTATGTTTTACTGACTGGCGCGAGTGTGCTTGGCATCATTCTTTGGCGTGGTAGGGCACTGCGCAAGCGCAACCGCCACCTTGAGGACTTGGTCGAGGAGCGAACGAGTGATCTCTCCAAGGCGAATCAGGCTAAAGCCCAGTTCCTAGCCAATATGAGCCACGAGATACGTACGCCGATGAATGGTGTCATCGGTATGATCAATCTCCTCATGAAGACCCCTCTGCGCGAGGACCAAACTCAGTATGCCCGTACCGTGCGAGATAGCGCTGAGGCACTACTCGACATCTTGAACGATATTCTCGATGTGAGTAAGATAGAGGCTGGCAAGGTCTCTCTGGAGGCGATCCCATTTAACCTGCAGAACTTGGTGGAGGATTGCATCGCTCTGCTGAATAACAAGGCCGAGAGTAAGTCCATCTTCTTGTATGCGGTCGTGGATAAGTCGCTCCATGGCGAACTGTTGGGTGATCCCAGCCGGGTGCGGCAGATTGTAATCAATCTCTTGGGAAATGCCATTAAGTTTACCAACAGCGGAGAAGTAGGTGTGCGAGTCAGGCCCGATCCAGAGGATGACTCCATGGTACTAATCGCAGTGAGTGACACCGGCATTGGTATGACAGAGGAGGTCCTTGCGAAACTCTTTACGCCATTTACCCAGGCTGATGCGAGTACCACCCGTAAGTTCGGTGGCACGGGGCTAGGGCTCTCCATTTCGAAGTCCCTTGCACAATTGATGGGGGGCGATATTACCGTCGAGAGCAAGGTGAATTCCGGGTCCACGTTTACGGCACGGGTGCGCCTTCCCCGTCACAGCGCGCCGACCCCTGTGATAGCAAAGAAATCACTCTGGGGGCTACGGGTGCTCATTGTGGATGACTCTCCTGTCGAGCGGGAAATCCTTCGCAGTCAGATGCTCGACTGGGACCTTAGCATCCAGACGGCTACGTCTGGCGAGGACGCGATCGAGATTATTAAGTCCCACGCCAAACGCGGAATCCATTTCGATGTGATATTAACGGATTTGCTGATGCCCGGGATGGATGGGCTGGAACTCACCCGGCGTATTCATGAGAATACGGACATTCCCCGGGCAAATTTCCTGCTGCTCATCTCTTCGACAACTCAGCCCCCCTCGGCCTCGATGCTAAACGATGCGGGCGTAGCCGCTTTCTTACGCAGACCGATAAAGAGCAACTCATTGTTTAGCACGTTGACGAAGCTGGTGGACCCAGAGAATGCACCCGATGCAGTCGCACCAGAGGAAACCGCCGTAATGGCCAAGTCCCTGCATGTGCTCGTAGCTGAGGATGTACCCGTAAACCAGGATATTTCCCGACTGCAACTGGAGTCATTCGGGCATACGGTGGAAATCGCAGAAAACGGGGAGGAAGCTCTCAAGTGCCTCGCTGCAAGGCGGTTCGATGTGGTCTTGATGGATGGGCAGATGCCCGTGATGGATGGCTTCGAGGCAGCCACCCGTATTCGCGCTGGAGAGAAAGGGGTGCTTGATCCGAAAATTTACATAGTGGCACTCACAGCCAGTGCGCTTGTGGGGGATCGCGAGAAATTCCAGCACGCAGGAATGGACGACTATGTGACCAAGCCGGTGCGGGAGAATGAGCTGCGAGCTGCGCTTGAGCGAGCGACTGAGTATCAGAAGAATCGCCAAGTAACAGTAAGCAAGCCAGCGGACGCAGCGCCGAAACCCGAAGCTGTCCCCGATGTGGCACTACCCGCTGCTGTTCTTGGTCGGGTGCGAGAGGCCATTAAGGAGAAGAAGGAAGATATTCGCAAGGCTCTCGCGGAGAGGGACAGGCAGGCGGTGAGGGCTTGTGCGCATCAGCTTTCCGGCCTTTCGGGCTACGTGGATACGGCCAATGTGGAGAACTGGCGCGAAATAGATAGGATGGCAGCAGAAGCGGACTGGACAGTACTTGAGACCAAGCTGAAAGCGCTCGTGGGCGACCTCGGAGCGTAGTTGGCCGAGCTTCAATATCCTATCAGCACGCCTCAAGGAAGTGTTTCCCTAGAAGCAACCCGTCTTTTTCTCCAGCCTCGGAACCATTGAAGTTTCCATCTTCCAACTCGATGGAGATGTAGCCCGTATACTTCGCTTTGACCAGAACACGCAGGGCCTCAGTCCAGCGCATGCACCCCTGGCCAGGGATGGTATAGCGCCAGAAATGCCCGCCAAATGGGTGCCCATTCGCAAGGGTGGAGGATTGTTCCCACCCGAAGTCGTAGAGGGATTCATGGAAGATTTCCGTGTCCTTGCCATGCACATGCCCCACTCTGGCAGCGAATTCGTGGATAAAGCGGATGGGATCAATCCCCATGCGCAGGAGGTGAGAAGGGTCGTAGTTAACACCCATAGCCATGCTGGGTACTTCCTTAAAGAATTCGCGTAAACTCTCTGGCGTGCAGCACAGTGCGCCGGGGCCAGGCCATCCCTCAATCACTACTTGGGCTCCAGACTGCTCCAGAGTAGGCGCCAAAGCTGCGTAACTCTCCACCATGTAGCCAAAGTTTTCCTTCCGGGAGCGTACTGCATCCTCGGGTAACATCACTACGAAGAACGACTTGGCACCAAGTACGGCGCAACGACGAATATAGTCCGCCTGGGTTGCGACCGCCGCAGCACGCTTAGCCTTGTCAGGAGAGATAAGCTCCCGCCATTGGCCCAAGTCCACCGTACCGACAGCAATACCAGCCTTAACAACCTGCGGGATGCTATCCAGCCCATCATTACCCACATCGAGGCAGGCGAAACCATTCGCCTTTGCCCAATCGGCAAGGGCTGGAAGGTCTCGTTGCCAGTCGCTCCAGCCACGCCGGAAGCCAATTCGATAACCACCTGTGCGAGTGCATCCTGTATTCATGTTGTAGGGTATAAGGGGTGAACTTGCTTATTTCATAGGCATTCACCAAGGTTACTGGCAAGATTATACCCGTTCGGATGCAGTAGGCATCGGCATTTCTCGGCAAGGGATTCATGCGAAATGCTATGGCAGGGGATTATTAAGCCGCTAAGTGTAAATAAGGTGTAAAATGGGATATTCGCTGTAAAGATTTGCCCTCTACTGACGTTAATAGGTCATAGTGTGAGCAAAACTCACCAAAAGCTTTGGGTAACAGTCAAGGTTGAAAACGGGGCGGGTCGCTTAGGGGTAGGCGGCCCGCCCTTATTATTCAAAGAGTGAGTATACCCATTTGTTTTCGTACAGACTTCAGGATGTCAGCCATGTTGACCGCCGTTTTAGGTACCAAAACCGCGTCCCGTACCGGAATTTTACACATGATGCTGGTAAAATTGTGCGGCATACGCTCCGATTTCCGCTGAAATGAGGATTTGTAATACATTTTTTACAAAAAACCTGAATATTGTTCTTGTAAGAAAGGAAGAGATGAGGTTTATTCTAATCATTCTGATTTTCCCGCAAGGGAAGTTTTGGGGTAACAATAAGGAGTAGTGAAATAGAAAACTATGGCAGGCTGCTTAGGGGTAGGCAGCCTGCCTTTTTTATTAAATATCACTTTTGTTCTGAAATCGCACGAGGCTCTCTCGGGGCGACGCTTCTGTGAACCGTGATTCGTTGCTGCCTTAGAGCTTCATCATGAAGCTGCCCATGATGCTGACAACCAGTAGCATGACTATCACGGTGGCTACCTTGGCTGCGAAGGCAGCCTGGAAAGCCTCTACTGCGCTGCAACGGGTGGCTTTATGGATGGTAAAAGCGGTCACCAGTGTGGCGATGGACTCATCGACGTAGTACAGGTCATTAATCTGGAATGCGAAGTAGGCTACAAGGTACATCAACTCCCGGCATCCTGTATCGGCAAATGCCACAAGCGGATACGCGATCCACCTGGCATCAATTTCGATGAAGCGAAATACGGGGTAGAGTGCCATCATCACAAAGACCATCCGCAGAGCCACGAATACAAACTCTGCCATCCAGGAGAACGTGTCCTTGGCTTTAGATTCGTTTTCTTCCAGCACAGCCTCCAAGTCATAGGCTGGGGCGGGGAGTGTTGTTTGCGCAGGTGCGGGTGGTGGGGAAGGAGCTGGGCTGCTTACTGCTGGCGTCGAGGTAGCCACTGGTTCTGCTGTAGCGGCAGGTTCTGGGGTAGGGATGGAAGCTGGGGTGGGTGTAGGCGGTACCACTTCCGTGGTTGTTGGCTGGACTGTAGGCAGGGTTACCGCTTGAGCGATGGCTTCCTGGCTTTCAAGTGGGATTCCCTGAGCCTTGGTGACCAGTCCGTCCACCAGCTCTACCCGGCCTTGGGGGTAGATGAGTACTTCCTTGTTTCCCCTCAACAAGTTGGAGTTCGGGTCTCCCAGGGATTTGATGACATCAGCTCTGGGCATACCGCGATAAACCTGTGCATACACCGCAGTACTGCAAAGAAGCATCAGCAGCAAAAATGCACGAAACAGCACGCTTGGGGTTCGCATAGTTGTTGTGGGTCTGTGGTTTCCTTCAATAAATAAACAACCCCGTCAGCTCTTGGCCGACAGGGTTGTTTTATACCGGGAGTGACCCCGGTCAATAGTGAATGACTTTAATTCAGTTTGGCCATTTCCTCATCCAGCAATCGCTGGGGGAGTGAGTAATAGCCATCTTTGGCAACAAGTGCCTGCCCTTCGGCACTTAAGATAAAGCGCACGAATTCGACGACACTGATATCGGCGGATTTGCTCTGGCTGTGATTTAGGGTGAGGTAAAGGAAACGAGCCAGTGGATACTCTCCTTTGAGTGCGGTTTCCTTGTTTGCGCTGATGAATGGGCGGGTGGAATCTTTGGCCACTGGTGTGGCACGAACTGCGGCTGTGATGTAACCAATGCCACTGTAGCCTATGGCAAACTTGTCTTTGCCCACGGCTTCAACCACTTCTGCGCTGCCCACGAGTTCATTGTTAGTCGACTTGAATTCGCCACCCTTGAGCACCGTATCTTTGAAGAAGCCATAAGTCCCCGAAGCTTTATTGCGGCTATAAACAGTGATGGGTGCATTTGCCCACTCCCCGGTCAGCCCCAGTTGACCCCATGTATTGATCTCTTGTGCTTCACCTTGCAGGCGGGTCGTGGAGAAGATGGCATCGAGTTGAGCCAGGGTAAGCCCTTTCTTTAGAATCGGATTCTCCGGGTGGACATAGATGGCGAGGGCATCCAGAGCTACTTTAACCTGCAACGGGGCATACCCATACTTTTCACGGAACTTCTCCACTTCTTCGGGTTTAACCGCACGGCTCATAGGACCCACATCTGAACGACCCTCGATCAGCGCGGGAATGGCAGTCGAGGAGCCCTTGCCTTCGTGCTTCATGCTCAAACTGGGATGGTACTCGCGGAACTTGGCTTCCCATAGGGCGATTAATTTATCCAGCGTATCGGAGCCAACACTGCGAATGCGACCGGTAAGATTAAACTCCGGCTTGTAAACCAGCAGGCCTTGGGCATTGGTTTCGCGGACAGGCTGTACTGGTGCAGGGGCAACGACAGCTGCTGGCACGATTGGTGCAGGCGCAGCCACTGGTGCGGCAGGCGCTGGAGTAACAGCCACTGTTGGGGCTGCGGCTGGAGACGGTGCACCGGTCAACTCCCGCAAGAGACGGGTTGTCTCCTCGTCGGTTAATTTACCTGCCGCGTTGAGCGACAGAATCTGGCTTATCTGGGACTGGCGAGAGCCGACAGCACTTGCGCCTGTAGAGGACGGCTGCTTCGTGGAGGAACGGACTGGTCTCGTTGTGGTGCAGCCACCCATGGGTAGCAGAAGGGCGGCGGAGAGAAGTACCGCTGCCAGAGAGCGCAGGAACAGAGAGCTTGTTTTCATAGCTATATTAGGGTTGAAAATCTGAGATTTCCATAATGATACGGAAACCAATGTAATTGGTGGGTACGACAGGAGAGTTCTGCCAGCGGTTTGCCGTCCTTGCGGCCGTGGCATCATCATTCCAAGAACCGCCACGCACGACACGCATCGATAGATCGGCTCTTCCGGACTGCACCGTTGTGGGACCGGTGGGATTCTCCGCCACGCCAGTGGGGTAGGGGCCGTACCAGTCGGAACACCACTCCCATACATTCCCCATGGTGTCTGCCATGCCATAGGAATTGCGGAAACGAAGCGAACCGGCCGCTACGGGTGACTCGCGATTCAGTGAAGGGTCGTAGATGTTTGCTTCCTGTGGTGTGAGTGAGTCCCGGCCATTTCCGAAGGCGGACTTCGAGTCGCCGCGAGCTGCATGTTCCCACTCGGCCTCGGTGGGTAAGCGGTACTTGCGCTTTTCCTTGGCGGAAAGCTTCTCACAGAAGGTGACTGCTTCCGCGTAAGTGATGCTGTGCATGGGCATATTTGCTCCAATGAAACCGCTGCCCTGTGATTTATCCGCGGATACTTTGGGGGTAGGGTCGCCCATGATTGCTGCCCATTGCCCCTGGGTAACTTCTGTCATACCGATAAAGTATCCACGCGTTAACACAGCAGTGTATGCCGTTTCATCCGGGTCTCTGCCATTTTCAGACGAAGGGCTGCCGATGGTGCATTCTCCAGGCGGGATGAAGGCGAGCTTAATCCCGATGGAATTAGCAATGGTTTGCCCTGCACGGTAGTAGTAGCGATGCAGGAATGCCAGGGCGTCGGCGTTCCCTCGATCCAATTTTAAGAGTTCCAGATAGAAGAACTTGCCCGTCTCTATTTCCTTATTTGCGGCAGCTGTGCGTGCCAGAGTCAGAATCTGCGCTGCCACATCGGCTTTCCAAGCCTTTGCGGCCTCTACAGCTACGGCGTGAAGTGTCAGGGCTGCCATGACTTCTCCCTTGGCTAGGCTTTGAGCAGCTTGAGCGGATTTGGCCTCGGCAGTATCCAATCGTGGGGAACGATAGGTGCGCGCGTTTTGTATGGGGACATCATTGATTGCCGCTTCATACTTCGTCTGGAGTATGGGCTGGAGTGCTGCCACGGTCTTTGCGCGAGCCACACTGAGGATTTGTGTGGCGGACTCATAATTCCCGGTGTTGGCAGCTTTCTGGGCCTCTGCATTTGCCAACTGTAGGTCAGTGGCTATCGCGGTTGCATCTTTACCGAGTAGCTTGGTAAGTTGCACCTGAAAGGTCTCGCTTGTAGCCATCAAGGAAGTGGCTTCGCTTCGCCAGTCTTTGGTGGGTACAGCAGTGGTCTCCTGCTTGGGCACTGTGGTAACTGGTGCGGGTTTGGGGAATTCTGTAGCTGCTTGTGTGGAGTTGGCAGTCTTCTGTGCGGTCGCAGTGATCTCTTTATTACTTGGTCTTGAAGCGATATATGCCACGCCAGCGCCTACCAAAACGATGGCAGCTATGGCTATTACGATAGCAGCGCTGCCTTTCTTGGGCTGTGGCTCTTCTGCTTTGGGTGACTTTGGTGTGGGTGTGTTGGTTGTCTTCGAAGTGGTTACAGCTGGTGCTGCACTTTCGACAGGAATTTGCACAGGCTTCTGCGCCCCTGGTGAGTCAGGCAATGGTCTCACGCTTGGTTTAGGCGATTCGGCTTGTTTCTCCGGTGTGCCTGTTTGTGTAGGCGTCTCAATCGCTGGTTTTGCTGCGAAAGGCGAACGTGTGGGACCACCCAAGTCCATGATGAAGGGGGTGCGCTTCTTCGCGTTGGTATCATTTCCAGGAGTTTTGTCGCTCATAGACCATCCTAGTGTTTGAAAGAGTTGAGTAAGTATCGGCCCCTCGGCGCAGCTTTTATTGATGACCACGCCAAGGCAGTAGTTATCACGAGGCACGAGGAGGAGTTTTTTATCCGTATAATGCAGCACAGCAAAACGGGCTTTGGGTAACTCCGTGCGGATGGCTGCCGTTGTCTTCGACATCCAGATTATGAGTTGCGTGAGGTCGCGCGCAGGATCGATGCTTTTGAACATCTTCTCGGTAACTCTACCCTCGTTCGTAACTACGAATACATCGGTCACCTCCCGCGAGAGTGCCATGATCTTGTCTGAGTGCAGTGAGGTTGTCGAAGACATGACTTTATTTGTTTT
Organism: Verrucomicrobiota bacterium; assembly: GCA_033762955.1. Taxonomy (GTDB): domain Bacteria; phylum Verrucomicrobiota; class Verrucomicrobiia; order Opitutales; family Oceanipulchritudinaceae; genus JANRLC01. The sequence continues at coordinate 56,774 of JANRLC010000081.1, forward strand.
CCACCAAGGTTCCGCTGTACTGGTCCGCACCCTTTATGAACACCGCATCAACGCCATCCTGGCCGATTACCATGCTCTCAAACCCTGTGATTCCCAGTGTTTCTCCAAGCTTGGTTCCGTACTGAATTAGATTGGTGGTGAGTGCTCCAAACTGGCTGTTTTCAGTGCCTTTCAGATAGAGGATGCGGCCCTGTTGGTTGCACGCTACAAAGCTAATTACACCCGGTGCTTTACGAGGGTTTTCGCCTAGGGTTGTGGGGTCGGTTACTTTAACAGTCATAGTGCAGAGAGCGGCTGGAATCTGGGGCCACTAATAACTTTCATTGCCCATTGTCCATGCGAATTCCGATGCTTCGCGAACATGTGACACATGCCGCCAGTCTGTTACTTATTTGGAACTACAGTGTAACTCTGGGTTTACGTATCTGTCATATTTGCTGTACTGACTGAAAACTATTCAGTCCTTCTGCTAACCGCGATTGGTAGGGGTTTTCACGGGTGAAATGGATACCCACGTGGGGCACCAGTGTCCCACTGCTACGCTATGACGGTAGAAACATGCCTCATAACACCCCCCCGTCTCGGAGGGATGTGGCCCATGATCGTGACTCTGGAGGGTGTCAATGGCTGCAGTTCGGTCCTATTCTGCCACATCCCCCATAGCAAATGAATCGTTATCAGTGTGATTTCGGCTGCAGGAGTGGTGTTGTGCGTAGCTTTGTCCTGCACCTGCGTGCAACGCCGTGTGCCGTTCCCGTGAACTCTGTGTCGTTCAGGTAAACTACGATTCCGATTGGGTTAATTCTAGTGGTGAGCGGGCCTTTGCATTAGACAAGCACTTAGAAGGCGGGAAAATACTGGCACCATGGAAATTCGTGAAATCACCTTGGAGCAGTTATTGGCACAATCCGAACCGGCTACCCATTCCGGAATCGTTAACCTGTGGAAAAGCAGCGATGTCCACTTCCTCGTGGTCTTCTCAGACACCCATGAACAGCGACGCGGCTTGGTTGCTGTGGGGCCCTCGCATGATTTCAAGTCGCTTGAAGATTTGAAAGGTGCGGATTTTGATGGGTTGCGTCCTGCCTATATGGTGGCTGCGCAAAATACTACCCGGCGGCGCCAGCAACGGCCGGCTTTCCCCACACGCGGAAAGCTACCAGAAGCAGGCCCAGTGACTCTGCCTGAATTAGATAGCGACGAGGCCAGTTCCGAGTCGGCTTCCGCTGCGAAGAAACTGCGCCAGAGTGCGGAAATTGAGGCTTCGATAGAGAGCAGTCCCACGCTCCAAACCCTTCAACAGCACTTGGAGGAGCAGTTTGCCAAGGTTCAGAAACAACTGGCGGATATCGAACAGCGGAAGACGGACCTCGCCGAGCGTGAGCGCTGGGTCACCGATGCGGAGGACCGGCTCAACCGATTGACCGAACAATTTATGGAGCGCGATGCCTCTTTGCAGAAGCGTGAGCTTGCTTTACAGAAGAAGGAGAAAGACTTTTATGCCCTTCGCTTTGATACAGTATCAAGGGATGGCAAAGCGGCTGCCCTTCTGATGGCCAGCGCCTAGTACAAGCCTCAAGCAAGGGTCGGCTCAGTTCCGGGCTCCGGTATCAAGTCGCTTTGATACCGCCAAAGAGCTGCGTAGTGCCCGTTGGCCTTAATTAATGTGCCATGAGGGCCTTGCTCTACAATCCTGCCCCTTTCGAGTACGACGATCTGGTCTGCCTTTCTGACCGTGCTCAAGCGGTGGGCAATCACAAGCACCGTGCGATCCTTGAGCAGGGTTTCAAGTGCCTCTTGAATAAGCCGCTCCGTCATCGTATCAACACTGGCTGTGGCTTCATCAAGTATGATGAGCGATGGATTCTTTAATAGTACCCGAGCCACGGTTATGCGCTGTTTCTCACCCACAGAGAGCCTTATGCCGCGCTCTCCGATTTGGGTGCGAATGCCATTGGGAAGCCTTGTCACGAAATCCCAGGCGCGTGCTCCCCGGAGGGCTTCCTCTATCATGGCTTCTGTGGCCTCTTCCCGAGCCAGTCGCAGATTATCCTCCACGGTGCCGTCGAAAAGGAAGGGCTCTTGCGAGACGTAACCGATGTTTCCCCGAAGTTCCGCCAGCGCAATGGTGCGCACATCAATGCCATTAAGAGTCACCCGTCCTTCAGTGGGGTCGAAGTAGCGCAGCAATAGGTTTGCGATGGTGCTCTTTCCTGCTCCGGTATGCCCTACGAGTGCGGTTATCTTTCCTGCTGGCAGGGTGAGGTTCAGGTTCTCTATCACTTGATCTCGCTCCGGGTAGGAGAATCCGACGTTCTCATAGACCGCTGTTAGGGGAGAGGCGGGGAATGGTGTGGGATTCTCTGGGTTTTTCACTTCTACCGGGTGGTCCAATACCTCAAATACCCGCTGCCCAGAGGCGGATGCCGCTGCCAGCATGTTGTTCAACGCGTTGAGCCGGTCAATGGGGTCCACAAGCATTGCTGCGTAAAAGAAGAAGGCGACCACTTCGCCCATGGTGAAGGCGTCGTTATGAATCATCAACCAACCCCCCACTCCCACTACGGCAACGGTTCCCAGACTGGTGACAAAGTTACTCAATGGTCCCTGTATGGACCAGCGGAACATGGCTTTTAGCGTTAACAGGCGCAAGTTATTCGCCTGCTGCAGGAATCGGGCGCGTTCTCGCTTCTGCAAGGCGAAGGACTGGATGAGTCTATTCCCCTGTATATCTTCCATTAACAGGCTGTTCAGCTCGCCCGACGCACTGCGCACGGCATGCCAGTTCTTGCGCGATGCCCGGGCATTACTCCTGCCCAGAAGGAGTAAGATGGGCACGGGTAGAAGCACCAGGACGGCTAACAGCGGCTCCATTAGAAACAGGCTCACTGCGACGCCTATAACCATGAGAACCCCGCGTACGCCCTGTTCCGTGCCGTCCAGTAGGGCACGCTCAACATCCTGCACGTCGTCAATCACACGCGATGCCACATCGCCGCTCTTGCGTCGGTCGTAGAATGAGACTGGAAGTTCCAGGAGTTTGCTGTGCAAGTCCTGCCTCAAGTCTAGAAGCACCTTTTGCTCCACTGTATTGTTTACCCGAATGCGGAGGCAGTTGAGAAGCTCCTCGATGGCATACAGTCCCATAATGAACAGCACACCGTAGGTCAGCATGCCTACCTCTCTATTCGCAATTACATGATTGAATATCCACTGTATCGCACGGGGTACAGACACGCCTGCCATTGTCTGGCCGACTGCCAGGGCTAGAGTCAGCGCAAACAAACCGCGATAACGGAAGAGGTACTTGGAGACTCGGCGAAGAGGGTGCATGAATGCGGAATACTGGCAGTGCTAGAGGATGCGACCTTCATCGAACTCGATCATATCCGCAAAACTTAGCAGGTCGTCCCGATGAGAAATGCCCATCTTTGCTTTGGCTCCATCCAGTGCCTCGCGCCCCATCACACTCATTCCTTTCTGCACCAGCTCTCGATTCCACTTGTGTACACGAAGGTCGGCAGGGAAGAGAAGGCGCAGCTTGTCCGTCAATTCAGCTTCCGTTGTGCTTGTGCGAACGGCTTCAATCACATCCGCGGGGTTAATACCCAGGTGAAGACAAAGAAAGCCGTCGAACCCCTTGGTGAAATTGCGCTGATACGCAGGGGGAAGCTCTCCCGCCAGGTGCTTGCGTGCTTTGGCTAGGAAGCGCGGCAGGTGCAGTAAACCAAATGCCGGATGAGGCAGATAAGGCGAGGGCAGATCGTAGATCGTCGCGGGTGGGGTGGGGGAAGATTCGCTCATGGTGGAGTCTGTTACTTTCGTCATTCACGCGTGAGAGTCAATCGCGGCAGAGCGCATCCTGGAGGTAATTCCTGTAAAACGCACCGAAACGCACCTACTTTCTTAGTCAATTGCATTGCCAGAACGCTTGGTATTGGTTCCACTGGTTCAATGAAATCCCAACGCCTTACCCGACTTGTCGTGGCAATGGCGTGGCTTGTTTCCCTCGGAATCTGTTTCGTGCTTGGCGCACTGCTGGGTATTCCATTGGGGCGCAGCGGGGGATCGGTGATAAGCAATCACCTTGATGGCGGTACAGCACCGGTTGACGCAGAACTAAACGCACTCTTCGTCCGCTACACCGGTTCCGCACTCCTGCCACAGAGCGATCCGGGTGGCCTTCCGGACGCTTGGAAACTCGCTTGGAAAAACCTCCTTCGTGTCGAAGACCCGAATGAACGTGCGTACGTAGCCGGGCGTTTTGCAGGAGTACTCTCTCTAAGCCAGATCGCTGATGCGGCGGTTTACATAAGCGGTCTGCCGCGCGCCAGTCCCCAGGAAGAGGCCTTGTCAGCGGTCTGTCGTCGTTGGGGTGAACTGGATGGTCGTTCTGCACTGGCTTTCGCGGCGGATACAGTCGATATCGGGCATGAGGTGCTACTGCAGGCCGCACTTGCGGGATGGGCTGCGCGCGACCCCAAGGCGGCATGGCAGTGGGTACTCGACCGTCCCGTAGGGCGGGGGACTGAAAGCGCTCGTTACGCTGCCATACTACGGTCCTTGGCCTCGAAAGACCCGGATTATGCACTGGGTTTGGCGGCATCCCTTCCCTTTGCTGCACTGCGTGAAGATGCACTCATGGCATTTGCCAGACAACAACTCGAGCAAGCACCACCGCAGCGAGTTATTAACTACTGGCAGGAACTCCCCCCCAGTCCGCAGCGTGATACGCTCTATAAATTCACCGCCGAACGCTGGGCGCGCTACGATCCGCTTGCTGCATCCACCTGGGTTACCACCGAAGTGGCACAACCCCTTCGCAACTCCTTGTTGGTATCCGTGGCTCAGTCATGGGTGCAAACTAATCCACGGCAGGCGATGAAGTGGGCCTTTACAGTAGATGCATCGGAACAGGCGGATGTAGTAACGGCCACTTCTCTCGCATGGCTTGAGCAGGAAGGTCCATCTCCTATCGCCAAATGGCTTAACACTGAGAAACGTACGGCGGCACATGAACCCATTATCAATGCGCTTGCTCTAACTCTTGCCGACACAAATCCACCTGCTGCACTCACGTGGGCGCGCGCATTGCATAATTCTGACAATCGCGATTATGCAGTGACTGCAGTCTATAAAAAATGGCTACAAGCACAGCCTGATGCCGCCCTTATGGCTCTCTATGCGGATTCCGGGGCACCTGCAGAGCTTCGTGCACAAGTTGGAATTGCCACGCAGCCTGTTTATGCATCTCCTCCTTCAACCTTGCCAGCGGAGGAAAACTCCGGGGATGTTATCGGGGAAGTTGCCCTGCCGACACTGCCCGATGGGGAATAAATAGACCTAATAGCGCTGTAATGATGGGTCTATTTCCTCGGCCCAGGCATGGATACCACCTGCCATGCTGCACACCTTCTTCAAGCCTTTTTCCTTCAGGAATTCAGCAGCTCTCAAGCTACGCATTCCATGATGACAGTTAATCACAATAGGGCAATTGGTTGGTAATTCATTCCACCGTTGCGATAATTGTTTTAACGGAATATGAATTGCCCCGGCAATCTGACATATCTCCAATTCATGCGGTTCACGCACGTCTAGCAGAATTATTGGTTCGCCACGGCCACCTCTGAGAAGCCAGTTCGCAGCTTCTTCGACGGATATTTCTAGAGGAAATGAACTTTCAGATGATGTGGGCATAAGATTTGAATCGCAGCTGAATTGATAGTTTATCCCGAAATACGAAGTTAAAAAAATCGTTTTGTGCAATCAGGCTTGATTAGAAGGATTTGAACAAAAATCGAATCCAACCCAATGCACAAAACGATGAAAGAGACGGAGCTATATATTCGGGCACTATTTGGAGGCTCGC
>JANRLC010000082.1:0-20299 GCA_033762955.1 Verrucomicrobiota bacterium
AATGTAGGACAGACATTCCCGTCTGTCCAGCTACCAACTCCTCCGAGGACAGACAAGAATGTCTGTCCCACCTTGCCAACCCCTTGTTACTCCCATCGCGAAACTCGTCCGCGAGTTAATGCTGCTGTAGGGGCGATACCCATATTACAATTGTCTGGGTTACCGCCCTTACAGGGCTCATTGATAAAGGAGATACTCGTTCCCAGGGCGTTGCCCTGGGCTCATGAGTTGATGCACCTTCGGTGCGACAGAATACCATGAATTCTTCGCAAACACGTACATAGCAAAAACCTAAAGGCATGACGATCGACTCCCACATCCACTTCTTCCCGCCCGCCATCGCGGCTAATCCGGTGGTGTGGGCCGAGGCGCGTGGAGAGCAGCACTGGGCGGCTGTGGTGGCGAAGGATTTTCCGCATGGGTTGCAATCGTGGCCAACGGAAACAGAGCTGCTTGCAGCACTTGATGGTGCAGAGATAGATACGGCCATACTGCTGGGCTGGTACTGGGAGCAACAGGAAACCTGTGAGGAGCAACTGGCCTGGTATCTTGACATCAAGCAAAGGCATCCGGAGCGATTTCTGGTCTTTGCACCGATTCAGCCACGCGCGGGGGCAGCCGTTCTCGACTATGCAAAGCGTGCGCTGGATGCGGGTGTGTCCGGGTTCGGCGAGATGCTGCCTGCCGCACAGGATTTTGACATCAATGAAGACCCTGTCTGGCATCAGCTTTGCGAATTGTGCGCCGAGCGCGGTGTACCCATCAATCTCCATGTCACCGAGGCGGCCGGGCACGACTATACGGGCCGCGTCGAGACTCCGTTAATGGACTACGTGCGGCTGGCGCAGCGCCATCCGGAGACCACGTTCATTCTCGCGCATTGGGGAGGCGGGCTGCCATTTTACGAGCTTAACCCAAAGGTACGCCGTGCACTGCGCAATGTCTTCTACGACACCGCAGCGAGTCCGCTTCTTTATGACTCCCGGATATGGCACATGGTGACCGAAGTTATCGGCCCGGAGCGCATCCTCTTTGGCAGCGATTACCCACTGCGCGTGTATCCGAAAAGGCAGGAGACAGCCTCCATCGTTCCTTTACTGGAAGAGTCGCGGGCATCCGGACTTTCTGCGACGAGTGTTGAGAAAATCCTTGGCGGGAATGCCCGTTCGCTGTTTGGTTTATAATCCATGAATGCCACTGCTAAACTCCTCGAACTTGGTCTCACGCTTCCGCCACCGCCAGCACCGGCAGGAAATTATCTACCGTTTGTGCGGGCAGGAAATCTCCTCTATACGGCGGGGACCCTTCCCATAAAGGACGGTGCCCTTGCGGCAGTGGGAAAGGTGGGGAGCGATGTCACAATAGAGCAGGGCTATGAGGCTGCCCGTCTCTGCGCGCTCAACATTCTTGCCATCATCACTGCTGCGGCAGGCTCGCTGGACCAGGTGGAGCGCTTCGTGGCGGTGACGGGCTTTGTTAATGCTACCGGGGATTTCGCCGCACACCCAAAGGTCATCAATGGCGCCTCCGATCTCTTTGCCGCCGTCTTTGGCGACGCCGGGAAACACGCCCGTGTGGCCGTAGGCGCAAGCTCGCTGCCGCTGAATGCAGCCGTGGAAGTCCAGGCTGTGGTGCTGCTGAAGTCTTAAGCCTGGAAAGTAGAACAACTCGCACGCGATTTTCGGGATGGGAGTAACAAGCCAGCCATCAGCTTTCAATGTTCACCAAACTGTCCAATACCTTCTGCCTTTCCGACTCTGTGCCTTTGTCCCTTTGTACCACCTTGCCAACCCCTTGTTACTCCCATCGCGAAACTCGTGCGCGAGTTAATGCTGCTATAGGTGAGTAGAAAGCCGAGTGGCAGATGGGCCTAATACATCAATTTCCTGAATGCAGGATTCCGATGCCCCGTTGGTGCGACAGAATGCCATGAATTCTACGCTAAACAGGTACGTCCCTACAAGGGACGCGACCCCGCGGGACCGCATGCGTTGTATATCAACCCATTGGTGCGGAATAATCCACTACAACTGTCGGCGAAAAGCTCCGGCAATCTCGTCTAAAATTTTACCAATCGATGAGCGCTGCTTGAACTCCGCACGTGTCATCAATCGCGAGAGAAGACGGTCCCCCTCGAAGACCTTCACCTGCTCCGCTGCAAACGCCTTGTCGTATAGATTGAGGTTTGCTTCATCGTTGAGGCGGAAGGATCTATCGTCGAAATTGGTTGAACCCACGGATACCCAAACGTCATCCACGATGAGCACTTTAGAGTGATACATAGTCGGCTGGTACTCGTAGATTTCCACGCCGGCATCGAGCAGAGTGCCCCACAAGGAGCGGCTGGCGTTCTGCACGATTTGGACATCCATGTGCGGACCCGGGACAATGATCTGGATTCTTACACCACGCGCACGCGCGGAGACGAAGGTCTCAATCGCGAGATCATCCGGTACAAAATAGGCCGCTTGCAGCCGTATGGATTCTGTAGCCGATGCGATAGAGAGTAGATACATCAGGCGGATGTTCTCGCTGCCTTTATTGCGCGAGCTTTTGAAGACTTGGGCCAACGAGTTACCCACCGGTTCCAGTTTCGGGAAATACGCGTCACCGTAGAGCAGTACGGCGCGCGTCTTGAGCCAATTATCGGTGAAGGCTGCCTGCAACTGGGCAACCGTGGGTCCTTCAATTTTATAGTGGGAATCGCGCCAGTGATCTTTCGAGTGTGCATGGCCAAGCCATTGGTCGGCAATGCCAACACCACCGGTGAACCCGATTCGGCCATCCACCACCAGGAGCTTGCGGTGGGTACGATTATTTATGCGCCCAAGGTTATACCAGTGCAGCGGGTGAAAAAACTCCACCTCCACACCAGCGGACTTCATTATCTTCAGGTACTTAAATTCCATCTTTCCACTGCCTGCCCAGTCCAGCATCACGTGGACTTTCACTCCGGCAAGGGCTCGCGAGCACAAGGCATCTGAGAACTGCTCCCCTATTTCTCCAGACCAATAAATGTATGTTTCAAAGGTAATCGTCTCCTTCGCACTGCGTATGGCATCGAGCATGGCGGGGAATATCTCATCCCCATTTTGGTACGCAGTAACCCGGTTGCCTGAGAGGATACCAGGCCCGACCATATGCTCCATACTTCGGAGAAATTGGGGGTCTTCGATGCTGAAGCGATGGGACAGTTCGTAACGTACCTGCTTGTTACCCGCCATCAGGTTTATAAACACTATGGTGATGAAGCAGGTAAGTACGAGGGTAACACTAATGGCCCATCGCATTCTCGATTTGAACTTCATGCGCAGTCTTCCAATCAGGCGACTCCTCATGTAAATGAAATGACTGGTGGATAGTTTCATGTGTCTATTCACTTACACCCCATGGGGTCCCCAATGGGGAGAGGCCGAAGACCGCACTACCTCCCCAGGGGCTCATATCCGGTTAATTAAAACCGGTTCCAAGCATCGCGCGTAGCGTGTTTGGCTTCGTCCCAGCGCAGCGTTGAGTTGCCCCTGGCTTTCTCGTAGTTGTGTTGAAGTTCTGCTTCCACTTCCTCGTATGTCTTACCAGGATACTGGTTGCGCCCTTCATAACCCGTTCTGTAGGCCGGATGATAAACGCTGTAAGGAGTGTTTGGTGCCACATACTTTTGTTTCAAGTAGTTGGCTTTCCAATAAGTATCCTCTACCGTTGGATCGAGTCCCTCGGCTATTCCTTTGCCAGCCAGTCCACCCGCAATCGCTCCAACTACCAGACCTACGCCTGCCCCAATAGGGCCGGCGAGTGCACCCACGGCAGCCCCGGTGACTGCGCCACTCGCAGCACCCAATCCGGTACCCACGGGATGCGCACCCGCTTCGTCCGTAATAGGATCGCGATTCGCATCGCGACGTTCCTGTTTCACTTCCTGTTCAAATAGTGTTGGTTTCATCATAGAGCCCAACAATATCCACAATCGCGATTCTGTACTATGGGGTATTACCCGCGTCGTCCGTCATGCTCCAGGTTTTCGCTATCCGAGTTTTCCTAAACGAAAGCCCCCCGCGGTTGCACGCGGGGGGCTTGTGGGGATACTACTGTTCCTACTCTGTTCCTACTACGATTGTGTACCTAAATTCGTACGGAGTGGAGTCATTCTCCCATACGTTAATCCTGCTAGGGAGCGAGAAACTGCCACTGCTGGTTTGTCCCGCCTCCATAAGCCCAGAGCTGAAGCTGGGCACCATCGGCAGTAGAGTTTGCTCCCACATCAAGAACTGCCGTTGAGAGATTCTTTGATGCGATCGTGTAGTAGCCACCACCTACTGCGGTGATGATCCATCGCTGTGCTGCGCTGCCGCTGTCTGTCCACGTCTGGACTGCCGTCCCGTTGGCTGTGCCGGAGTTGGATGCATCGACAACAAGATTTGTACCGACACCAGCGCCAATGCGATAGGAGCCATCCGCTTGAACTGTAAGTGTCCACTTCTGCTGCGCGTTGCCGAAGTATGTCCACTGCTGGAGACGGCTACCATTTGCGGTGCTGCCGTTGGGTATATCTATCGCCTTGCCACTATGGCGGGCAACTATCCTGTATGTACCATTCGCTGGGCCGGACCCACTGGAACTGCTGCTCGATGACGAGGAACTGCTACTCGAACTGGAGCTACTGCTCGATGATGATGAGCTGCTGCCGCTGGTGCCGATTAGTGTCCATTCCGCCACCTGCACGATACCGGTGCCGCCAAGGTTCGTCTCAGTGGAGCCGTTGTTCGCGGAGATGTTCAAGCGGTAATAGCGATAAGCACTGCTGTTGCTGAATGTGTAGGTAACCGTGTTACCAGCGCTTACAAAGGATTGGTTTGTACGCGTATCCAGGGCAGCGGACCATGTCGTGCCATTGTTCGATCCTGTGACAGTCCAGTTCCTGGGGTGGCGGCCAAAGTCGTCATTCGCACTGACGATTCGGTAGGAAGTCACAATATTTGCGGTCGTACCAGCGAACTGATATTGGAGCCAGGCCCCAGTGCTCGTGGTTGTGCCAAGCCACTTGGTGGAATTATTCTGGTCAAAGGCCTGGGCAGCACCTTCACCGGCTGCTGGTGCAGCGCTGGCGGTAGCAGTGCCACCGGTGCTTACTACTGTCCCCCCGGAACTGCTGGAGCTGGAACTACTGGACGACGAACTACTCGAGGATGAACTGCTGGAACTGGACGAACTTCCACCAGTAACCGATATAGAGTTTACATTGGGAGCACCGCTATCCAGTACAAAACGCATAGTCTGCGCACCGCCGGTAAGTGATACGTTGCTGACCGACACTGTTTGCCACGTTTGCCAGCCACCGGTATTCGGGATGGAGAAGCTGGCTTTACTAACTCCCGCAAATTCCACGTGGGCAGTCGCAGCAGCCGTCGATGCTACGCGGAGGTTAATACTGTAGGTTCCGGCAGTGACGTTGACCGCATAGTTCAACCATTCGCCGGCACTGGTCCAGCCGATGTTGAATCCGCCACCGGTATCGGAACAGGTCTCGATATCCACGCCATCCGCTGTGCGATAACCACCACCATTGTTTGTCGTGTCAGTGTCGTGATAACCCACATTTTCGCCCCCCGTGTTGAAATCTTCTAATTGTACGGTCCCAGGAATTGAGCGGGCAGTACCACCATAGGCACCGCTGGATGAACCTGAGCTTGAACTCGATGAACTCGAACTTGATGAACTGGAGCTAGAACTCGAACTACCGGAGCTTGAGGAGCTACTGCTACCATCACCTGGGAATGCAGCGTTGATGCGAGTGATGCCCTGCATCTTCGGGCTATTGAGATTCTCAACATCATCGGAGAATGCCCATTGGGTATAGCTGTACTCGCCTGTGCTGCTAAAGTAGCAAGCCAGCTCTCCACCAATAGTGTTCTTCCACCAAGCGTGATTATTGTAGATCTCGTCAGACATGCGTGCATCCGTCAGTGCAGCAGCACGGTTGGCATTTCGGGTGAGATAGTTTGTGGGGTCTGCATACTGGGGAATCGCATCAAGGCTGGGACCACCCTCGTAACAGACATAGTGGATGGAGAAGTTGTTACAGTAGGTTCTGTCCGTGCTGAAAATGCCGCCTTCATTCGGAGCTGGCATGGTATTAAAGATGGCGCTGACAGAGCTGTCGTCCTGTGGACTCACATAGCTACTACCGCCACCACCATAGATGTACCAGTTCACCGGATGCCCTTCCTGTTGGCCGATGTACTGGATCATCCCAAGCTCGGCATCTGCAGTGCCACTGCCATTGCCATACTGCCATGCGGCTACGGGGCGCACTCGATTCATCATCGCCGCATCGCCAAATACGCTGCGAAACTGTTTGCTGATGGTTGCGATTCTCCACCCGACTCGCTTAAACGCGATGGCGTACGGAGCCGTGTCTCCGTTGTAACCCAGCGGCGCCCCATTCGCCATGTCGATGGGTGCCTGGTCAAAGTTCCAGGGTGACTGGTCAAATGCTGCCCCGAAGAAGTTCCAAAGCTCATTAGCGTACTCCACATAGACCCGCAGATTTGAGTTCAGCGGTGGATAGACAGGATTCGACTGCGGCGAGGTGTATGGATTGGTTCCATCCGAACCGAAGCAAATCAATTGGGCCACTTTAAGGCAGTAGTCATCATTCGCTCTGGGCGGGAGGTTCACCCACATGTCAACACTCGCCTGATTGCTCAGCATGACAGCGTATTCAAGTGCCGCGCCTGCCGGATTACCATTCGCATGACGCGATTGATTCGGGTGAGTCGGCTTTGTGCGCTCACTCCAAGTAGTGACTTTATTTGCATTGGTGTTCAAGAAATCCATGTACCGGATTACTTTGAACTTCTTGCAGAAATTCACCAAATTGGTGTTAAAGACCGTACCGTCAGGGAAACTCGTTGTGGACCCGGAGAAGGTGGGCCGCATTAACCGAATATTCGTTACACCGGTATTGGTGGCGGAGGTGGCGGTACGCTTTGTATTCGTAAAGGTTAGCCACTGGGTGCCTTCGCCATAGTTGAGCGTGGCAGTGCTGGTGTTTGTAGCAGAATTATAACTCACGGTGCTGCCGATGTCTGCCTGTCCGTTAAAGATTAGGGTGTACGTGCCACTCATGTGCTTTGCGAAACTGCCATCCCACAGAAACCATACAAAATCGGATGTGGGGTACCCATTCGCATCGAGAGGGGCATCGCTCTGCCCCACGTTACCGATTTTACCTAGTCGGCCGGCGGTACGGTAAACATCTGCAAACGTCCGGTCTGAGCTGGAGTCGCCAACATCGCGTATATTCATACCGATATAGGCCTGCGCATTCACCTCCGTAGGTGAGGCCAGGCATAAGGCTGCGAGAATGGAACAAGCGGCTGCCAGCGTGCGCACGGGGCCTGCAAGGCGATGCATCGCAGTGAGTGCAAGACGCACAGGCGATGGTATTCCTGCATCAGGCTGGGTAGGAGAAAGAGACCAAGGCTGGTGATTCTCCGAAGTTTTACTATATTTTTTTGGGTAGTACATATTTGGGATGAACTGAAGGTAGTGATGCTGGCCTTCGCCCATGGTGGGCGAGATGATGAGCCGTGTATTACTTTGCCAACAAGGCTGCATTGGCGTCGGCATTGTCAGGGTAAAGTAATGGGTAAACGAAACCGACGTATCCAAGCATAGGGCTTCATCCTTGCACAACAATCCCCCCAGTGCTAAATCGTTAACCACCATGAAGAATAGGCCCTCTCGCCTGAAAGACATAGCAGCGAAACTGAACTTGAGCACGGCTACGGTCTCGCTGGCGCTACGCAACCAGGGGCGCATGGCAGAGTCCACCCGTAAACAGATTCTCGCCCTTGCAGAAGCGTTGGACTACCAGGCCAACCCGCTTGTGGCGCAAATGGCGGCGAACCGGTGGAAACCATTGGAGAATCATCCCGACACTTCCCTGGCGTTTATCCGGGTGGACAAGCTACGGCGCGCGAAGGGACACCCGTGGGAATCCATGTTCGCTGGCGCAAGGGATGAGGCAACGAAGCGCGGATACAAGCTCGATGCGTTTAACTTACTCGACTACCCTTCTTCGCAAGCACTGGACCGCGTACTTTTCAACCGGGGTATCAAAGGGCTTCTACTGGGTCGCATCTATGACGAAACCCCCAGACTGAAATTTAACTGGGATCACTATTCAGTCATCTCCTGCGGATCGTCCGTGTACAAGCTTCCCCATCATGGCGTGGAGCCGAACTACTTCACCATAATTGAGCAGGCGTGGGACAGGCTCTGGAAGCTGGGATACAGGCGAATCGGAGTAGTGCTCTATAACCTGCCCAAGCCTATCCATGATGACATTCTCCGCATGGGTGCCGTGCTTGCCTGCCAACAAATGATCAAACCGGAGCACGTTGTGCCGCCCTTGTTTCTAGAGCCCCCACTCTCACCGGAACCTATTGTATTCTGGTATGCCAAACACTCCCCCGATGCGATCATCGGGCTCAATTCTTATGTTTGGCAGGCCCTCACCCAGAACACAGTCTGGCGTTGTCCACAGGATTTTGCCTATCTCAGTCTATTTGTCGATGAAGGTGAACCGCTTAGTGGATTCCCAGCCATGGATGTACGGCTGGGACGCGCGGGTGTTGAGCTATTGCTGGCTCTCATCAAACTCAATTTACGGGGTGCCACTAGGTTGCCGATGTGGCACGAGTTGGCACCGGACTGGGTGGACAAAGGGACCTGTCCTAGAAAGCGGAGGTAGGCATACGGCTTTATAGGTCCACGATTTGCAGGATAACATTGTTACAGGTAAACATGCTAGGCGAAACTACGTTCAACATGTATATCCCGTAGGGATGCAATCTTGGTAGAAAAGCAGGATCAGACAATTCCAGTGTGTCCCATTGGGACGTAAGGATGCCGATGGCATCCTCGGAAAAGACCTGGATTGGTCACCCGCCATTTTCCATAATAGGATATACCTAAAAGAGAAAATGGAAAGTTAGCGAGAATCCTGAAACTATCGCGCACAGAGCCCAGGAGCTATCGCCAAAGATCGTGAGTATGAAGAAATGAGTAAACAACCGTAAAAGTCAGTGGTATTCCGATCCAAAAAGAAAGTGCAAATGGGTGTGAGCATCCTATAGACTGAATCATGCCGATTATCGCAATCACCTATTTCCTGACTGGCTTGGTCATTTTACTCTGGTCCGAAAGACGGGCAGAACAGGAGAAGCGGGATGGGCCATTTCTGTGGTTGTTTGACTTTTCTGGCATCGGGATGCTCCTGTTTATTGGCCTTTGGCCCCTGTGGCTGATCTTGGATCAATTGAATCGGCACACCCTTGCCAGATTTTCGCAGTGGGAGGCCACCGTCAAAGCCACGCAGGAACAGTCCGAAGGGAATCCGCAAACTGTTTTTGATCCCTCTTGGCTCAAGAAGACGGGGAAAACGCTTTCCGCACTTCGCCCACAGGGTATGATTTTAATCGAAGGGCATCGAATAGTGGCTCAGTCACAGTCCGGCCTGATACAGCCAAACCAGGAAGTAAAGGTAGTCGCAATTAGGAATGGAAAGGTAGTGGTCGAAAGCATTGGTTAACCATCCCTGAGCCGGACTCACTGGGAGCTATGTTAGCAGTCGATTCACGAACGCCAAGGCAGCGGACGAGTCGTCCGCACTCCCATCCTGGCCGCGTTCCGAGGGCTGAGGCAACGGGGTGGAATGGCTATCCCACCTTGCGGCATCCGCGAGAATCTTGGCGGTCGCGGCAAAGACCCTGGCAACGGCGACAATGACCTTGGTGGTTGCGGAAATCGTCTTGGTGGTTGCGGAAAAGACCTTGGCGGTTGCGGAAATGTGAGTGGCGGTTGCGGAAATGACCTTGGCGGGATCGGAAATGACCTTGGCGGTTGCGGAAATTACTTTGGCGGTTGCGGAAATGAGATTGGCGGTTGCGGAAATCGTCTTGGTGATTGCGGAAATGAGATTGGCGGTTGCGGAAATCGTCTTGGCGGTTGCGGAAATCGTCTTGGTGATTGCGGAGATGACCTTGGCGGTTGCGGAAATCGTCTTGGCGGTTGCAGAGATGGCCTTGGCGGTTCCCAGTATTCAAAGCATCAAGCAATAGGCTTGCGTCCCAAGTGAAAATATTGTGAATTAACTGCAGACGCTTACAACGGTCATACTTGCTTATCTGTCTGTCATGAAATCATTGCCAACCGCCATTGTCTTGTTCGCAGCCGCACTTACCGCGCGGGCTGATGTTATTTATACTAATTTCGATCTGGGAACACCGGGTTTTGACGTCGAGACATCAAGCCAGGTCGGGTCCGATGGATTTGATGTTGTTGCACGCGCTCAAGCCTTCGTGCCGGACTATGGCTACTTTGTGACGGATGTAAAACTAGCCTTGAGCATGGTAAATACGCAGGCCGCGCTTCCAAAGTTCGGAGAGACTGCACAAGCCATGAATGAAGTCGTCGTAGCGCTCTACAATGATAATGCGGGCAAGCCAGGGCAATTGATCAGCACCTTCGTACCATCAACTGCTGTGACATCGACTCCGGACATTTACACCTTTGTCCCCGCGACCCAGCCACTACTCTCCATAGACATTAAGTACTGGTTGGTGGCGAAGCCGTCGGATACGTCAACGCTTGATAGCGGGTTTAACTGGTACAAGTCCAATGATTTCTCTGCCGGGGAGACCGCAGAAGGCCAGTATTTGTCGGGTAATTTCCAGGGTTGGAACAGCGTCTTCTTCACCCGTGAAGGGGCGTATGAAGTGAATGGCATCCCGACGGAGATCCCCGAAGCGAGCACTTTGGCACTGGGTGCCGGGGTATTCGCGCTTGGTTTGGTGCTCATCCGCCGTCGCAATCGCAGCTAGCTTTTTCGCGCTGTCTGCGGTTTGTCATTGCAGCAATTGCCACAACTTGCAGTAAGTAGGCAGGAAGTTTCTGCATGACTATGAAGACTGTATTTTGCCCGGTTCTTTGCGCGATTGCCTTGCTTTGCACAGCAGTCACTATTCACGCCGCCCCTCGAGCAAAGATCGAGGATCGCTCGCGCACTCCCTACATGGGTGCAATTGTGCTCGATGCTTCTTCGGGCAAAGTCTTATTCGAGGATAATGCTGACGCGAAAATCTACCCTGCCAGTGTCGGCAAGTTGATGAACCTACTCGTTATCGAGGATAAAATCAGCAGTGGGGCAGTACAGCTTACGGACACGATCACTGTCACCGCCGAGGTAGCCCGAATGGGGGGCTCCCAAGTCTATTTAAAGGAAGGCGAAGTCTTCACGGTGGAGGACTTGCTCTATGCGCTGATGGTACAAAGCGCGAACGATGCGGCTCTGGCGCTGGCAATCCATGTTGGTGGTTCCAAGGATGGATTTGTAGCACTGATGAACAAGGAAGCGGTACGCATCGGGATGAAATCCACCCGGTTCGCCTCAGTTCATGGGCTTCCGCCTTCGGCAGGGCAGGAGCCGGATGTTTCTACTGCCCGTGATTTCTCGCTACTCGCCCTGGAACTGTGCAAGCGCGCGGAGACCTTTAAGTACACGAGCGTGAAAACCAAGCCCTTTCGTGCCAATGCGGGCAAGGCATTTGGTATGCAGAACCATAACAAGCTGTTGTGGTCTTTCCCCGGCAGCGACGGCTTAAAGACGGGCTACTACAAGCTGGCCGGGTTTTCCATCGCCGTCACTGCACAACGCGATGGCAAGCGTGTCATCGCCTGCGTAATGGGCAGCGTTGACCGCAAACTGCGCGACGCGAAGGCCGCCGAGTTATTGACGAAGGGCTTTGCATCGCTCGGAGTCACCGCCGTGCCAAGCATGAAACCTGACGCAGCTCCAGCCGAGTCCGACGAGGAGTCCGAGAAGATTGATTTCAGCCAAAACCCGGCACTGCTACCCCCGAAGACACAGAAAGCGGAGAAGTAGTAGTTGGTGGGTGGGTGGGTTTAGATGGACGGAATGGACGGGATGGACGGACATGGACGAATATGGACAGGGGTGGTCATGCAACTCTGCTACTATGACCTTCTGCCATCTGTCTTCTCCCCTCTGCCTTTCCTACTATCTACTGTCTACTGACTACTGTCTACTGTCTACTCTTCTGCCTTCTGCCCTCTGCCTTCACTGCAAGCCAATCGTCATTGAGTTTTCCTTGCGGGTCTTGCGAGGGCTGGCGAGAAAGTCTGCCTTTTCAAGGGCCTCGGCAACGCCATCGGTGAGTAAAAATTGAAGAATGGGTTTAAGGGCTTTCACATCGGCCTTGTTATAGACGATTACGAAGTTAAGAGTCAGGGGGTAGTCACCAAAATCCACGGATTCAGCCGAGGGAGCATAAGCTGGTGCGAATTCTTCGCCGACTGCCGTGCTGATGGCCAGGGATTTTACGCGGCCAGCCAGAGGCATGGCTGGGAGCAGGCCTATGGCGGAGACATCGTCGGCAATACGAGTCATCACAGCCTTGGGGTCTGCACGGTAAACTACGGCTGGCTTCACCGGAAACTCACGAAGCACGGAAGACTTAAAAATTTCCAGTGCCAGACTGCGGTCGTTGCGCACGGCGTAGAGGTTGATCGAGCGGCTCCCCCACTGGCCGGAGAGCCCCATGTCGCTCCATTGTTTAAAATTCTTCTGCCCGGCGATACCAAATATAGCAGCGAGTTGCTCAACCCGAATTTCTGTGATGGGGTTCTCGGAATTGACGACCACTTGCACTACCTGGGCGGCAAAGGGCAGTTGACTATAGCCCTCGGGTAGCTTCGCCCCTTCCGGGAGTGCGATGATGGCGATGGAGGCTTTTCCTTCCTGTAATGCCTTTCGTGAGGAAGTAGTGCCTTCAAAAGTACTTTGAATGACCATCTCATTTGACTTCGCAAAAGTGTCCAGCGGAGCTGCGAGAATGGGTTTTAAGAGATCGCTCCCCCAGAGCTGTACGGGCTCCGCAGCGGTCAGCGGAAGGGCGAATAATGGGGCGAGAAGGAGGGGGAGCAGTCGTGCGAACTTCGGAGATGGCGAGAATTTCATAATCAAGGGATGGCGCAGGTAGTAGTAGTATCCTGCATAGTGAATAGTCATGACGCTAAGCCTTGGCAGACGTTTGGCAAGCGCAAGCTAAAGGGATATCGAGCCAGTTGAACCGGGTGACGTAGGCACGGGCGGCTGGATTTTGCCGGTGTCGGGATGGGTCCGCTCTTGCATGGTAGTGCGCCTGCTACTCGCTGGGGCGATATCCAGCTCCGGCCAGAGGTTAAGCTTGCGATGCAGTGTGCGGCGGGAAATCCCCAGCTCCTTGGCGGCCTGGCTGCGGTTGCCGTGCGCCTGGGCGAGGGCGTTGCGCAGGAGGCGACGCTCATTCTGCTCCACATCGAGTGGGTGGCGGGCGATCTTGGAGCTACGAGGCTGCTTGCCCTCGGTACGCAGAAACTTCGCATCGAGATCGTACTCAGTGATAGTATTGCCATGAAAAATAACCACGGCGTTCTCGCAAAAGTTGCGCAGCTCGCGGATATTCCCCGGCCACGAATACCGCAGGAGGACGCCCATGGCATCCGCATTGATCGTCGGTGCGGGGAGATTATTCTCCTTGGCGTACCGCTTCAGATAAAAGTCCAGTAGAATAGGCAGGTCGTCCGTACGCTCGCGCAAAGGGGGTAAGTTAATCGTCACCACATTCAGCCGAAAGAGCAGGTCTTCACGGAAGTTGCCTTCCTCTACCTGCTCCTCAAGATTTTTATTCGTCGCAACAACGAGGCGTACGTCCACCGAGATGGGTTTCACGCTGCCAAGGCGCTCGAAACTGCGGGTCTCGAGAAACCGCAGGAGTTTGACCTGGGTGGAGGGGTCGATCTCGCCGATTTCGTCCAGAAAGAGGGTGCCACCATCTGCCGCTTCAAAGCGGCCTATGCGCCGCTCATTGGCACCAGTAAATGCGCCGCGCTCATAGCCGAAGAGTTCGCTTTCGAGAAGATTCGCGGGAAGCGCGGCGCAGTGAATGGCTATGAATGGGCCGCGGGCGCGGGCGCTGTTCTGGTGAATCGACTGCGCAATCAGTTCCTTCCCTGTGCCGGTTTCTCCGTAAATCAAGATACTGGCGCGGGAGGGGGCTACGAGTTTCACCCGCTCAATGACATCCACGAGACCCTTCGAGTGGCCGATGATGGAATCAAAGCTGAAGCTCTTGTCCAACCGCTCGTGAAGGGTGCGGTTCTCCTGCACAATCTTGCGCGACTCGATGGCGCGCTCGATGAGAATCTCGAGCTTCTCCAGATTCACTGGCTTGGTCATGAAGTCATACGCACCCCGGCGCATCGCCTCCACTGCGGTTTCCACGCTGCCGTAAGCAGTCATCATGATGACAACGGGCTTGCGGCTCAAGGCGATGGCACGGTCGATCACCTTCAGCCCACTCTTGCCCGCCATCTTCAAGTCGGTGAGGACCACATCAAACTCGTGGTTATCCATCTGCACAAAAGCCTCATCCGCATCGGCTGCGAGAAATATCTCGTACGTGTCTTCCAGCGCCGAGCGCAAACCCTCGCGCGTATGTTTCTCGTCGTCCACGATCAGAATACTGGCTGGCATAATGAGGAGAGCGTGCAGGAAAACACGAAATAAACAATTTCAAACTATTAGCCAGTAGCCTTTAGCTTTTAGCCATTAGGCATCAGCTTTTTGCGCATTCGGGCTTTCCCTTTTACTTTCGAAACACTAGCGTGCCGCACCATGGCATTCTATACAAAGCTGGAACAGGCATGGAAAGCGAGTGGATCGCTGGTGTGTGTGGGTCTAGACCCGGACATCCAGAAGCTGCCGTCTGCGTCACCGAAATCACCCGAGGGCATACTGGCATTTAATAAAGCCATAATTGACGCCACGGCGGAGTACGCCTGCGCTTTCAAGCCGCAAGCGGCCTACTATCATGCCGCGAGTGCGGAGGCAGAGCTGGAACAGACCATCGCTTATATCCGCGAACGCGCGCCCCACGCCGTAGTAATCCTCGATGCGAAGCGCGGCGATATAGGTGCGACAGCCGAGCAGTACGCAAAGGAGGCCTTTATCCGCTATGGCGCCGATGCAGTGACGGTGAATCCCTACATGGGGGGCGATACCCTTGAGCCCTTCCTCGCGTACGCGGATCGTGGAGTTATCGTGCTCTGCCGCACGTCGAATCCCGGCTCCGGTGAACTCCAGAATCTCGAAGTAGCCGCTACAGGAAAGAAGGTTTTCCAGATAGTTGCCGAGAAGTGCGCTGGCCCTTGGAATACAAGACAGAATGTGGCGATTGTAGTCGGCGCCACTTATCCGGAAGAGCTGGCAGACATCCGCCAGCGAGTCGGCACCATGCCCATTCTGGTCCCCGGTGTGGGTGCACAAGGCGGAGACCTCGCAGCGGTCCTGAAGTGTGGATTAACTCCCGCAGGCACAGGGCTACTCATCAACGCCTCCCGCTCCATTATCTATGCTTCCAAAGGTGCGGATTTCGCTAACGCCGCACGCAAGGCCGCGGCAGAACTCCATTCGGAGATCGCACTGTTGCGTAGCCGGTAGAAGGCAGAATGGAGAATGCCGTCTGTGCTATTTGCGCCTTAGGGCCTTTGTGCCTGTTTCTGCCGAGATTTCGCTGAAAGCCGATTACTGGAACGTGGCATGGGCGTCCCGCCCATGTTCGGGTTTTGTAATGATCGCGGGAAGACACACGTGCGAGAGGGAGTGCCAGTGCGCCCTTGCTAGCTATTGGCACCTGAATTCGCTTGCACCAGGCATGCAGCATTCATCATCGTTGAGATTCCCCATGGGTAGGCCCCCGGCCCGCCTCTTGAAAGTTCTCCAATACCCCATCGTATGTATCACCTATCATCCTTTATTCGGACCGCCTGCCTGGCGGCTTTGTTGTCTGCGTCTGCGTGTACTTTGCATGCCAAGTCGATATACTTCATTGGCAACAGCGTGACCGATACGGTCAATTACAACGGGTTTAAGAAACTCACCGAATCACGTGGAGGTACGCAGCCATGGGGGCGGCACATGATTCCAGGGGCGCCACTCGTCTGGCTATGGACGCACCCGGCGGAGGGGTTCATGGAGCAGCCCTACGGCTACCCCACGAATGCGCTTCCGAATTACGACTGGGATGTGCTTACGCTCCAGCCATTTGATCGGCATCTGGACGGAGCGGAAGGGGATACTACGATGACTACGAACTACCTCGGCCTGCTTACCCAGCGCGCCGCCAATACTGCGAACACCCAGGTGTATATTTATGCCCGCTGGCCGCGCACCAGTGATGGCGAGTACAGCGCTCAGTGGGTAAAGAAATATACCGGTGGGTGGGATTCGACGAATGAGACGAAGGATTACTTTGAGAAGCTGACCACCACCACTCGTGCGCAGCACCCGGAGTTGGCCAAGTCGATCAAGATGATTCCAGTCGGCCATGTGATGTACTCACTCGACTTGAAGATGGCTGCCGGTCAGGTACCGGGCTACACCGATATTTACGAGATGTATGCCGATGGCATCCACTTGAAGGGGGTAGGGGCCTATCTCTGTGCCATTACCTTTTACGCCACCATCTACAAAGAGTCTCCTGTGGGGCTGCCTGTTCCCAGCGAGTATGGGGCGATTGATGCCGGCCTCGTCTCGATTCTACAGACAACTACATGGGAAGTGGTCAGTACACACCCACTGGCTGGCGTTTCCGACTCACTTCCGCTGACTGTGGAGACTCTCGCGCTCCCGGCGGCGACTCAGGGCGCAGCTTATTCCACCACGTTGACCGCACTGAATGTCTCTGGCGGTACGGCCACCTGGGCTATCACCAGCGGTACGCTGCCCACCGGGCTGGCTCTCGCCACCGGCACAGGGATAATCTCCGGCACACCCAGCCAGCCCGGGGCATTCGCTATTACGGTGCGGGTAACGGACGGGGCTGCGCGCACAGCGTCGAAGTCGCTCAACCTGACAGTCAATGCAGACACCGTACCGGTAATTGCCACAGGGGCTGCTCTCCCGACCGCGAACCGCGCCAAGCCCTACCGGCAGCAGCTCGCTGCAAGCGGTGGCGACGGGGCTCTCGCCTGGTCCATAACCGCCGGTACCCTGCCCATTGGGATGAGTCTATTGAGCGACGGCACGCTTCTCGGGGCTCCCGGCCTTGAGGGTACGTATACTTTCACGGCGAGGGTGACCGATAGCGATGCCACACCAGATAGCGCAAACCGTGCGTTTACGCTGGAAGTGGGCGCGGCAGAGTCCAACACGATCTTTGTAAACAAGGCCAGTGCAGGAGTGATTTCGGTCGATGGGCTACTCAATGAAACCGTATGGCCGCGGGACTTCTACGCGAGCAAGGTGCAACTGGGCGCTGCGAACAACACCGTGTCCTTCGGGGTGCTGTGGGATGCCAGTTATCTTTATATCGGAGTCCGCGTGCTCGATGCCACTGTACAGGGTGACTCGGCGGCGCCGGAGAATGATGACTCCGTGGAAATCTACATCGATGGGCTGCATGACCGCGAGGCCGTTTATAATTCTGATGATCGCCAGTTCTATGTCGGCCCAGGCGGGTTGTTCTTAGAGCCGTCCGGCAGAGGCGCTGGCGTTCTCGCCGCGACTGTCCTCATTGCAGGCGGCTACAGTATCGAGGTGGCCATCCCGTGGACGAATCTGAACAAGACTCCGTTCGACTACATGACATTGGGCTTCGATTTGGGGAATAATGATGACGACGACATTGGCCTTCGGGATTCCTTCCAAGTCTGGAACAACGTGCAGCCCTTTGCGCTCTCGCCAGCGGATTTTGGCAACTTGCAGATGGTGCCGGCTGCAGCGCCGAACCCCTGGCTGAGTACGCTCGAGGTGTGGCGGCAGCAGTATTTCGGGAGTACGGCCAATCAAGGCACCGCCGCCGATGCAGCCAGTGCATCGAGTGATGGAGTGCCCAATCTCGTGAAATACGCCCTCGGGCTCAACCCGTTGGTGGCAGATAATCTGCCCAAGTGCGCGACCACCGTGAGCAGCTTCTCGTGGTCGATTGCAACCAACCCAGCCGCCAATGGCGTGGAGTTATGGTTCGAGCGCTCCACCGATTTAATCAACTGGGCACCAGCACCGGGGAACGTAACTACCACTGGCAGTACGCAAACCTTCAGCGAGACCCTCACAACGCAACCGATCTACCTCCGACTGGTGGCGAACCGGCTGGAGTGATGGGGTAAACCTACGAACGGCTGAACCTCATGCAAAGGCTGCCGGTCTGGAAATTGCAAGTGGCTGAAACGGGTCCACCGCTTGCGTTGGGTTTACTACCAACACAGCAGCGAATGTAAACTGCCCATAATGCATGCAGGCTATCGGTGTGCTAGAACAGGTGACTCTCCGCTAGAATCATTAACTCATGCCCGGCGAGGTGTATCTCTGCGAGGCTATGCAAGCTTTCCGCTTGGCCGTTGCGGGGATTTAACCGAATGGTCCCTTTCGCTAGAGGCAGGGTGAATTGGCAGGTAATGGGTGCGATGCATTCATTGAACAGCAGGGTGAACTGGTATTGCTGCCAGTGCATTTTGCGTACCCGCAGAGCTGGGATGGGGGTAAGCAGGGCGACGGAGGGAGGGACCAAGCTATGCAGCTTCTCAAGCCAGTTGGACGTTTCGTCGGCAGTGATGAATCGACCATCCATTGCCATTGGCTTCAATGCCAGCATGGTTTCGGCATCAGGGGTTGTCTCACTCACTACCACCTCATACTTGTACCCCGCCAGTGCCAGATGCTGTGCGTTTATCTCCGCTTCTTTAATATCTGATGGCAGAATATAGTGAAAGTCTGTCTGAGACTGAAAGAGGTCACGGGGGACACGCCAGGGTAGTTCATGGACTGTGCCGAGGACCGCCACGCGAATTTCCGGTGTGGCAGTGGCATTTAACCAACAGATACGCCGCATCGCATTCGCCCAGTCGGTGAACTGTTCCCACCATGGGCAGTTGGGACCGACATCGGGCGGTCGTTCATCGCGTCGTGGGCCGCGCATGGAATAGTAAAAGGCGTGGGGTATCAGCATGTTGCACCCACGCACGAGGAGCCAGTTAGCGAGCCACTGGAACTCTTCGAAGGTCAGTTCATGCCCAAAAGCGCCGGCAAATTCGTTGGCATTGCGTGACCGTCCCCGGTGGGCTGCGGCGGAGGCGGCACACTTGGCCTGGGTGCTTTGAGCGCCTTCGATTGCACTGGAGGAATCGGGCATAACCCAGCGCCAGACGATATCCTGCCCAGGAATGTGAAAATACCGCGAAACGGTGTAATCATCTGGTCGTTCGGGATGCCCAACAAGGGCTACTCCGTGGTGTTCGCACCACTCATAGAGCGGCTTGTAGTAGGTAGTTGCCAGACACTCCTGAAGCGTTTGCTCATACCGGAGACGATGTTCACTCTTTTCCTGATCATTCTCCCAGAGCGTTCCCAAATGAGGGCGGAAATCATAACCCCACCGGCTTTCAAAGGCATCCAGCACCCGCTTGGTACCAGCACGGAAATCGGTTGATCCACTTAACCGGCCCAACAATGAAGGCTCATCGGTAAAGATGGCCGTAATGGGATCACCAAAGTATTCATGCAACGCCTCATAAAAGGATTCGTAGCTATGACGAATAAACGCCTCGACGGCATTGGGATTGAGCAGATCTGCCGCTGGTGGGCACTGTTCTCGTAGCGGTTCCACTCTCGTAGTGGCCGCGTCCTCATTCTCGTAATGAAGACCGCGGACGTGGGAGCCCAGCGGTTGTTCGATCACTGCCAATAGGCTGCCATCCGTTCCCTTGATAGTGGCGATGAACTCATGCCCCTGGGGTAACTCACTGAGCGCACCGGATGCCTTTGTTATGGGAATCCGCGCAAACCCTCTGGCGGCGTATTCAGCATTTTCTCCCACTACTCGACCACAGGCTGATCCACTCGGATACATTCCTTCATCGTAGAGGATGACCGTTAATCCACGTTTACGAGCGTCCGCACAGACTACCCGGTAGCATTGCAGTAAAGCTGGGCTCATCCACGATTGGTCAAACGGCAGACCAATTCGGGGGTGGATGACAACGCCAGCTACTCCGTGGGCATCAAAATCCGCCAATTGTTT
This sequence comes from Verrucomicrobiota bacterium, assembly GCA_033762955.1. GTDB lineage: Bacteria > Verrucomicrobiota > Verrucomicrobiia > Opitutales > Oceanipulchritudinaceae > JANRLC01. The sequence goes on from JANRLC010000082.1 coordinate 20,145, forward strand.
GAGTAGCTCCACTAGATCCAATCGATCATTCCAGAACCAGAATGGGATTACACCAAAACGTTGTGGTGCATGGGCAAACGCTTGAACTGTGGCATCGGCATCCGTGGTATGGAGCATATATCTCGGTGGGTACTCTCTAGTAAAACATTACATCG
>JANRLC010000083.1:0-5149 GCA_033762955.1 Verrucomicrobiota bacterium
CTACTGCCTACTAACTACTGACTACTGTCTACTGACTACCCCCCTTCCGCCCTCCCCCTTCCCGCTCCCCCCTTCTGTCTTCTGCCTTCATCCTTCTGCCTTCCGCAACCCATGCCCACCCTCACACAACAACGCACAGGCTACGCCACATTGACCGAGAAGAGCTTCAATCGGTTCCGGGATTACATCGTACGGGAGCTTGGGATTAAAATGCCCTTGGGGAAGCTGCCCATGCTGCAGAGCCGGTTGCAGCGCAAGCTCCGGCAGTCGGGTTTCGGGAGCATCGAAGCGTATCAGGACTACTTGTTCGAGCTGCCGGAATCAGCGCCTGAGTGGCTGGAGTTTATCAACCTGGTAACGACCAACAAGACGGACTTCTTCCGTGAGCCAAAGCACTTCGACTATCTGGTGCGCACTGCCCTGCCATCCATGAGTAACGGGGATGCCTGGCTGGCCAAGGTATGGTGCGCCGGGTGTTCCTCGGGAGAGGAGCCCTACACCCTGGCCATGGTCCTGGCGAACTATGCCACGCCGGGATTCGACTTCTCGATCCTCGCCACCGATGTAAGTACAAACGTACTCGAACACGCTGCGCAGGCCATCTATGAAGAAACAAAAGTGGCCCCAGTCCCTGCGGAGTTCCGCCAGCGGTACCTCATGCGGAGCAAGGAGCGCACCCGCGCACTGGTGCGAATAGTCCCCGAGCTGCGCGAGAAGGTCCGCTTCAAACGGCTGAACTTCATGGCGCCGGACTATGGGATTCGTGACACCTTTGATATCATCTTCTTTCGCAATGTGATGATCTACTTTGACCGGCCCACCCAGCAGCAAGTCCTCACCAAACTCTGCCAGCAGTTACGGCCCGGCGGGTATCTGTTTGTGGGGCATTCCGAGTCGTTGGTGGGCTATAACCTGCCTGTCACTCAGGTGACCAATGCCGCTTTTCGCAAGACCCGATGATCACCGAAGATAAAACGCTCCGTAAAATCTACCTCAAACCTGGGGAGCTGTTTATATGCAGCGAGCCTGCGCAGGTGTTTACCGTCCTGGGTTCCTGTGTATCTGTAACGCTGTTTAGTCGCAGACTCAAGCTGGCCGCGATCTGCCATGCCATGCTCTCTAATCCCGGCAAACAAACTGCCGAACCTGACGAACATCCCGAGCCGTACAAGTACATTAGCCTGGCCATTCCCACGATGATTAATTGCTACCAGCGCTATGGGCTCGGAGCTGGGGATATCGAGGTAAAACTATTCGGTGGGGCAAACATCTTTCACCATACCAACAGCTCGCGCAACGGGCACGGAGTGGGCTCCAGTAACGTGGAGTGCGCACTACAACTGCTGCGCGCTGCAAATCTGAACCCCATGGTCATCCAAGTAGGTGGTCATACCGGACGAAAACTCATCTTCAACACTGCTACAGGGGAGGTCTTGCTCAAGAATGTCAAGGCCACCCTGCTCTCAATCAATTCCTAGCCATGGCCATCAAGAAAATCAGAGTCCTGGTTGTAGACGACTCCTCTTCAGTACGGCAGGTACTGAAGGAAGTCCTTGAGTCCGACCCGGGAATTGAAGTCATCGGCACGGCATCGGACCCCTTTGTGGCCGCGGAACGAATTGCCAAGGAAGTGCCGGACGTCATCACCCTGGATGTGGAGATGCCGCGCATGGATGGCATCACCTTTCTGGAAAGGCTCATGAAGCAGCATCCCATACCCGTGGTTATGTGCTCCAGCCTGACCACCGAGGGGTCGGCATCGGCCATCGCCGCGCTGGAGAAAGGCGCCGTGGGTATCATAGAGAAGCCACGCGTTGGCACCCGGCAGCATCTCGAGGAATCCCGCATCCATATCTGCGATGTCGTGCGCTCAGCAGCCCAAGCCCGTTTGCACAAAATGCGGGCAAGTGCCCCACCGCCTATGGGGACCAGCCCCAAGCTCTCTGCGGATGTGATCATGCCCAAGCCCACGTCCCAATCGATGATTGAAACTACCGATAAGGTCATCGTGGTAGGCGCATCGACTGGTGGCACGGAGGCTATTCGTGTATTTCTACAAGGCATGCCCGAGGATTCTCCAGGGATTGTCATCGTCCAGCACATGCCGGAGAAGTTTACCGCCTGTTTCGCAGCCCGGCTGGACGGCCTCTGCCGGATGTCGGTGCGGGAAGCACAAGATAACGACTCCGTCCTGCGCGGGCTGGTATTGATAGCTCCTGGCAACAAACACATGCTGCTGAAACGCAGTGGCGCACGCTATTATGTGGAGGTGCGGGATGGCCCTCTGGTCAACCGGCACCGCCCCTCGGTGGATGTTCTGTTCCGTTCCGCTGCCCGCTATGGCGGGCGCAACACAGTCGGCGTGATCCTCACCGGCATGGGCGACGACGGAGCCCAGGGGATGAAGGAAATGAAAACCGCAGGAGCTACCACTATCGCGCAGGATGAAGCCACATGCGTGGTCTATGGCATGCCAAACGAAGCAGTCAAAGCTGGCGGGGTCGACCGCTCCATGCCCCTCGAAAACATCGCGCCAGAGGTAACGCGACTGTGTAGATAGGCTGTTTCCATTTAATCCATTCCCCATGCGCAACCCAACCCATACCTGTCAGACAGAGAACCCGGAGGCAACCAACCCGTTGTCAACGGGTCTTCGCAGGGTGTGGCAACGGCTTATCTCCAGACTCCAGCATTGCGCTGAGTTCTCAAAGACCTCGGCGCGGATGGAGGAAAAAAACTGGGCGAATCGCGTGGCAGAGGAGAAAGCATACCTTCAGGCACTCGTCGATGGAATGGGGACGGAGTTCCTCGCCACAGGTGAGGGGCTGCAACGTCTCACCCAGCAACTGAATGCAATCCAGGAACGATGCCAGGGACTCACCGAGCTGACAATGGGTCACACGGAGGATGCCGCGGTCCAGTTTGCATTTCAACTGCTCAAGAAGTCGGAGGACCTTCTCTCGGCCAGCAATGAGCAATTTGAGCATGTGTTTACTACTTTTGACGAACTGCAGCGATTGCTTGCCCAATTGGGCAAGCAGCATGAAGACCTCATGCATGTTTTAAAGCCTTTAAGCTTTATTACCACGTCATTTCGTATCGAGGCCAGCCGGCATCCACCGGAAGTGCAGGAAGTGTTCTCTGCCCTGGCGCAAGACCTGAGTCTTTCCGTGAATGAGGTTCAGAAAACACTGGAACTGCAGTTTTCCGAACTTAGGGCCAGTGAGCTAATCGCGCGGAATTTGATGAAGCAGGTCTTCACTACGGTGCAGCAGCATCGGGCGCTGGGAGTATCCACTCTGGCGGCGAGTCGCGCACACCTGCTTACCCTTGGCAAAGAAATGGATACTGCCGGCGCAGGCGCACTGGACCTCTCACAGATCAATCAACGGGTTGCCCAGCACATAGGCGAGATGGTCATGGCTCAGCAATGCGAGGACATAACCCGCCAAAAAGTGGATCACGTGGGTGAAGCCTTGGATGAGATGTATGATCATCTGGCGTTTACCGACTCCTCCGCCAAACGCCGGGGTACGGAAAAGCGGCAATTCATTTACAGGGCGTCGCAAATACAATTACAACAACTGCATGGGATTTTCAGCGACCTTCGCCAAGCCGCCATCAGCCTCACAAAGGGTATGCAGAACCTGCGCGCAGAGGCTGATACCACTGCTGAAGCCGCGGTGAAGGTGGGCAGCACTTCCCTGAACTCAAAGGTGGGTGCCCAGTGCGATTCGAGCATAAACCAAATACTCGAGGTATGTGCCCAGTCGGTGGTAACCATCTCCACCATTATCACGGCATTCGAGCCGTTGCAGGCGCGGTTTGTGGACTGCACCAGCAAGGCAACAGAGCTGGCAAGCGATGTGCGCTTCGCCGCTCTAAATGCGCAGCTATTCGCCATCCGTGCACCCTCCGGGGAGACGCTGGAAGTACTCGCACGCCGATTGCGCGTCATATCCGATGACGCGATTTTGCAGGTGGAAAAGTATGGGGACACTCACCGCAGCACCGCAGACAGGGTGAATAATCTGAAGCAACGGCTGGAGGATTTCCAGTCACTGGCACAGTCCGAACAGCAAGTACTCGCCGATGAGTCCGTACTGTCCCGGGCGAAACTGTCTGATTTGGAGCGCACCATTCCCGAGCTAATCCAGGACATTACGAAGCAACAAAGCGATTTCGTGAATGCTATTGATGGTATTCTTGCAAATGTCCACTTCCCGGACGCAGTAACTGAGGCGAATGAGCGCACCCTCGGCTTCTTCCAGGAATTGGTTAACTGGGGAAGTGCGTGCGGAGTAGATCGGGGCGCGGATGCGGACGCTACCCGGAGAATCGACAAGCTGAAGGCAAACTACACCATGGAGTCTGAACGCCGCACCCATACCGCAACCCTCCATACTGCAAAGGTGTCGGTAACACCGAGAGAGCAGAAGGTAGGACAGACATTCCTGTCTGTCCATCCATACACACCGCCCAGGACAGACAAGAATGTCTGTCCCACAGTCCCGGCGCAAAACTCGTCCACAAGTTCAAGCGCTCCGAAGGCGCAAGAACAGACCCAAACCCCCACGTCATCTACTAGCGCAGCTCCTCCCAGCACAGACCTGGGAGACAACGTGGAGCTTTTCTGATGCACAGCGTCCTAAACAGCATTGATTTCAAGGCGTACTACCTGGGAACGCCGACGTCCTCGTCGGCAGTATTTAGCGTGGATTTCATGGCACTCTGCCGCACCAACGGTGCATCGGAATCCCAAAGGGATTCTGTCCCAAAGCCCGGGGTTGGCCGCAGGCCTACCCCGGGTATATGTAAGAAACCGGACAACCCCAACGGGGTTGCGTCCGCATTGCCAGGGGCGGGATATACGCCGCAAAGACGGACGACGCAACCCCGTTGGGGTTGGGGTATCTTTCACCTGCTTACCCAGGGTAGCCCGCTCCGCGCGCAACCGCTTTGGGCTTTGGGGCGTAATCCCTTCGGGATATTTCTGATTCTGAAAACACTCGATTTGACGCTAAACACGAACTACGGGGCATTCAGAGATTCGCATAATTGGGCAAACTTCAGAGAAACCCAAAGGGATTTCGGTGTCCCAGAGGGACATAATGTCGGTAGAAACAGGCATCATAACCCCGTAGCAATG
>JANRLC010000084.1:0-146434 GCA_033762955.1 Verrucomicrobiota bacterium
ACGCAACCCCGTTGGGGTTGTCCGGTTTCTTACATTTACCCGGGGTAGGCCTGCGGCCAACCCCGGGCTTTGGGACGGAATCCCTTTGGGATTCGCTGGAGTTTGGCCAATTTCAATGCCCCAACGGGGCGACAGGATGCCATGAAATCTACGCTAAACGCGTACAAAGCGTGGTTATGTGTAGCGTGGAATTCATGGCATTCTGTCGCACCGAAGGTGCAATTGCCCCAACGGGGCAAGAGGTGATAGCCTAGGGCAAGCGTAGCGCAGCCCTAGGTCCACTCGTAATAAAAAATGGTTTGCCGCCCTGAAGGGGCGGAACCCTGTGGCGTGATAACGACCTATACGGTGTTCATTGATTGGTGCTCCGTCTTCGAATTGGGTGTCACCCCTTCAGGGCTAGGAACTCTATTGATTGCTGTTCCCAGAGCGGAGCCTTGGGCTCATGAGTGGTTGCGCCTTCGGCGCGGAATATGTCCATTGTGCCTGGGTATACGCTAAACAAGAACTTGGCAGGTTCCGTCTCGGTCTTACTCATATCCCATTTAACAAAACTCAACCACTCCGACCTGCGTTAACTTTAGTTCAGCCAGAGACCGCTGCAGTCCCGGCCGCTGCCTATCATTCGTAAGTGTATGAGTTGATAAGGGGCAGTCGCACTAAACAAAGTTGACTAAGCTGGTATCTTTACTTCAGCTTGACTCATGCCACGACCGTTAATTATGGAATTTGTCAGTACCCGGTATCCTGTGATTTACCGGGGACATTATTGGCAGGAGCAATTAGTATTCCAAATCACTTTAATTGGGATGATTGACTCCTTATGTTTCCTTAAACGAGAAGCTCCTCTTCAAGCAAATTCATTGACGAGGCAATTGTTTCATTAATAATCAAGTCTATTAAAAATAAAGTCATGAAAAATAGCAATTATAGTATTTATACCATCTGCTTATTAATTAGTTTGATGACACTAACTTCCTGCTCAAACAAGTATGAAATTGGATTCCAGCCAGGTTCAATGCAAGTGCTTTCAACAGGTACAGAGGTTTGGGTTTTTTTTCAACTAGATCGTTTAGTGCGACACCCAGGGCATGTATATGATGCACCAAGTGTTTATGCAGTTGGTTATCAACAAGAAATTATTGTTTTTAACAGAAATGGTCTCAAGAATCGGGTGAAATTTATAGAATCATATGGTCTAGGTCCACAGTTCCATCCAAATTATAGTTATATATATAGAAATGGTGGAACTTTTTATTTATATAAGGATGAGTCAGCGGATAATCTAACAACGCTTTATGGTTACGATGGTAATCAGTTTAAGCGGCTCCCCTTTGAAGATGCAATAAAAATCAGGGATGAATTATCACCAATATTCTTTACTAATCAAAATAGTATTACGTTAGACCGACTAACTGAAACTGATGGCTGGAAATACCAAGGGAATGATACCGGAAAAATCGAAATGACTTTTAATATAGAGGGTTACGAAGTTAAAATTCAAAGTGAAAATAAAGATGGATACGTATTCTTGTTGGTTACTTCTGACAACTACTTTTCTGACAACAAGCCGATTCGGATAAGTTATCCTATAGACCATAGTATTATCAATAGCAAGGAATACAAAAGAATAAAAAATGAACCGAAGGAAAGCGGATATCCAAAATCGTAAAGGTATATAAGGTACTACTGGGTCAGACTAAAGACTAAATGAAAATAAAAGGCAGAACCACACTAAAACTATTTCCATATATAACAGGTAAATAAATATTATGAAATATAAAATATTTACCATTCTTATGCTATTTAATCTGTTATTATCTACTGGCTGTATGGTGGAGAATAAAGCACGAATCGAAATAGAATCTATTAGGTGGATTTCTCCTGCTGATACTTCTGTATATAACAATCAATGTTTTAATCCTGTTAATATATTCAAAACGGCCAGTGGGTTTATTGTAGTGAATGTAAAGTCAAAAATTAATATATATAAATATGCATATAACAAAGGGGCCACTATATGGATTCAATATGGTGTTGGCAAGGCGTCTGATGAACGATTACATATAGGGTATTCGTATTTATTCTATGATAATAAAATAATTAGTCCTATACAATATGATAAATACTTACAACCAAGTACGAGGAATTTTAACAAAGATCAGATAATAGCACCTGGCTCAAATGGATATTACAATTATAATATAGTATTGTTTGTGTCGAATGGGGTGGATAAGCAATTACCTGAATTACTCGAATCTGGTAATCTTTATATTACTATACGCGGCGGAGCTCCATTTGGCATGGGCGTTTATAAGTTTAAACCTATAATAATTACTAAAGAACAAATAGATAGTGTATTGAAAGAAGGAGCACACAAGGACAGACCTACTAAATAAACTCAAACTTGACTCATGCCACGACCGTTTAATATGGAATTTGTCAGTACCCGGTATCCTATGATTTACCGGAGTAATATCGGCAACTGCAGTATTTAATATTATAATCAAATGAGAAATTACCTTTATATATGGGCAGATAAAGTAAAAAACTACATTGTAGCGTCAGGTATAGAATTTTCAGATATTGCTCCGTTTGTAGAAAATATTATTCTACTAAAACATGAATATGACGAAGCTGAATTTGATCTCAGTACGAAATTTGAATTTACTTCAAAAGAAAAAATAATTCAAGACAATCCATATAAATATGGTGATTTTTGTTGGGTTGATTTCAATGGAAATACTATCAGTAAATTAGATAAAAATAGCATCGCAAGTCTTCTGATTTCGCACACTCGAAGGAACCATTTGATGAAGTATTACATAAAATGATACAAAATAAATTTCTCTGTTATTCACATGATGATGGATGGTATTTGAAATTATATTATTCAAAACGCTCTGATATTGTACCAATAATTGAAAGAAAAATCTGTTCTCTTAACGCTGGTAAATATGAAATTACAAATAATATCTTTGATGATAATATGGCTTATTTTGTAAAAGACGGGAAGGTAATTGAATGTGAGGCCACTTTTGACATTGATAGAATATTGAACAAGATTTTGGATTAACTTAAATTCCACAGGGCAACTCAATAGCAACTAAAGGACTGGCTTTGATGATGAGGCCGGGGAAGGTCTGCACCGAGTAATTACCGCCACCCCCCGACGATCTCCGCCCTGGGAACGCGGCCATCCTGGCCGCTCTGAGCGCCACAGACATGCAAACGCCAAGCCAGCGGACGAGCCGTCCGCGGTCCCAGTCAGAGGCAACAGACGAAACGTCAACAACGGGACAGCCCCCCGCGATCTCCGCCCTGGGAATGCGGCCATCCTGGCCGCTCTGAGCGCCACAAACTTGCGAACGCCAAGGCAGCGGACGAGACGTCCGCGGTCCCAGTCAGAGGCAACAGGCAAGACCCCGATCCTGTATATATAGCGTACGTACCTGAGCCGATGACACGTTGCCCCAGGCTGATGTGTGGTCGCGCCGATGGCGCTGCATGGAGCGAATAGCGTATCTATCACAGTCCGCATGGGTTCATTCTACATCCAGGACTCACTGGAATGCTCTGTATATTTCGTGCAGACATCAGATGTCTGTGTCTGCAATTCTTCCCCCCAATTTCCCCTCTCTTCCGCCTCCAGAGCCAGTCAGAAAAAAAGTTAAAACACTGAACACATTTTTCTTGAAACCCGGGGACAAATCGCTACCTTGGACATCGTATTCGCTGATGGAATCACTGCCCGATGGGTGAGGAAACAGCAGTACCGCCGATGAGTGGGCGACTGCTCGTCCGTCCTGCTTCCGAGTAGGATGCGGTTTGGATCATCAATGATGATTTGGACTGGCCCCGCTAGACCCGGCCGACGGTGCAAGTGCTGGAAATTGTAACCACTCACAGGAGGATTATTTTTCTATGTATAGGCACCCATTTAACGTCACGGTCTAGAGCAAAAAGCACCGCCAGAGCAGCCAGCAGAGGCACTTTGGTAACTACTCCCCTGTGGATAACAGCCCGGAGTAGGTCGCAGCGAGAGAAGTCAATCCAGCGACACACTGGATGACACCCAGGAGACCAACAGGCAGACTTGTATAGGTGTGCCCTCTTCCTGGAACAAAGCTGCTGCAAGCCAGCCATGACGAATGCCACACGCCGTTGAGCCTGCCACCTCGCAACCGCCCCGGACCGGGTTCCAAAAGATAAGCTGCAGGCATAGAGAACGCTCGGGATATAGAATCAACTCACGCACCTATAGTTCCAAAAAACAACTACACAATGAATTTATACAATTTAGGGTTTATTATGTGAACTGATAAACACTACAAAAACCAAATAACAACAAAAACAAAACAACAGAAAGAAGAAATAACATGATACTACTAACAAGATACAATAGCCTGCCGAAGCTGGAGACAGTCAGAGACCAGTGGCTTGGATTAATCGATCAACTTGGGGCACCAGGCTTCAAGTTGTCCAACCAATACGCAGTAACGACTTATGTTACTGATGTGAGCAACTTCGCCGGCTTGGAGCTGGCGCAGAAGGAGCTGGACAGCGAAGTCGCCTGGGCCCGGAGTGCGCGAGACACTCAGCGCGGAACGATGGTGACCTACATCAACGGATTCATACAGCGTGCGCGTGCCTTCTCCGGTCCCCTGACATCCACGGGAACACTGCTTGTGCTGCCCAAAACCGTCAATACTTCGCACAGTAATGGGCGTATTTGCCATGCCGGTGATGTTATAGCCACGGAGTGGCAGAAGCTGATTGACCTGAATCACCCAGACCTGCCAAGCCCGCTGACTCTGAATGGTGGCGTCACCCTCGCGCAGTTTCTCACTGCGCTTGAGTCCTTCCGCTTGACGGGTTCCCGGCTCGACAGAGGGCGACTGGCAGCGAGGACAAACCGCATTCGTCGCAACGAATTGCTCTTCAAGAAATTGAAGCCCGTAATCGTGGAGTACCGCCGCCGCGTGAAGGATATGTTTCCCAAGGACTCACCGGAGGTGCTTAACCTGCCCCGAATCACTCCGCTCCCCGGCACCACACCCGATCCCGTGGTGTTGACTGGTGGGTGGAATAGCACACTCGCCCGCGCCGTCCTGAGCTGGACTGCATGCACACACCCGGACCTCGACCACTACGAGATTCGCGCCTGCTATGAGCCCAGCTACCATGTCATGGATGATAGCGTGATTGGCAACGTCTCAAAGAGCACCTTGAGCTTTGAGAGCGCCGCCGGCCTTGTGGCCGATGGGAGCGTGGCCAACTACAAAGTATATGCCGTGACGAAGACCGAACGCGAAAAGGGCAGCAACACCGTCAAAGTCATCCGCAGCGATGTTGCCGCGAGCAACGCAGCGTAGGATGCTTGGAGAGTTGAGATTGAGCAGTTAAAGAATCAAGCCCCGTGCAGAGTGGAGAAGTCCATCCTGTGCGGGGCTTTTATTTATCCCAACTTCAGACATTCTGAAGTCGTGTGAAATGAGATGAACCTGTTCGCTATCAGCGATCAGCGTTTAGCACTCAGCCTTCTGCACACTGCAAACTACCGCCTTCTGCCTCCTGCCTTCTTCCTTTCCGACTCTGTGCCTATGCACCTTTGTCACTTTGTGCCTACCTACCTTATTCGTTTCGATGGAAGGCTTGCTCCATCAATCCATTCCGAGGCTACAAATATCCGCTTGCGCAGAGAGGGAGTACCGCGCTCAAATCGGCGTACTTGCAGGTCGAGTTGATCAAGCGCAGCACTCAACACCTTGGTTCTTGCCCGTACCATACCGGCAATTTCGTCGTGCGGAAATGGGCTAAAGAGGGAAATACTCACGAATCCAGCCCGCTCCGGAGCTGGCCATCCGGCATCTTTCATCCACCAATATACAATGGGCGAAAAGCCCACGACCACATCCGGGCGGGTTCGGTCCAGCCATTCGCGAAGCATATCCGTCTCCCCAGCGCGCGATTCGATGCACTCCACACTTTCAGCTTCTTTATCCTCAGCTCGACAATGTAAGAGTGCAGACATCTGCCAGACACGATCGGGTGGAGTAACCAGTTCGCGGTAAAATACGAAATTTATGCGCCGGGCTCCCATGGCTCGTATCTTATGCCACACTGTAATGACCTCCATAAATGAATCGGTATCCACATGATTGCACGGCAGCTCATAATACCCACCAAATGTGGAGACGCTGCAGAACCGGTCCCACTGGAAGTGGTCTGCAAATGGCTCATGCAAGCAGTTATCGATCAAAACGGCTTCTATGCCCTGCCTGTAGAGCATGTTACCAAGCCGAATGGTATCACCTGGCTTTTTCAAATGGAAGTGGCGTATGGCATAGCCAAGTGTCTGGCCAAGCTTGGTTGCCAAATCTATGTCATATTCTTGTTTTCCCGGTTCTATCGGATGCTCAAAGGTTATAATCGCCAGCGGTACGCCTGTGGCTCCGTCCACTCTGCGGGAGCGGGGGCCTACTGCCCGGGAAATCAAGGGATTGGGGTGGTATCCCATTTCCTCTGCAACAGTCTTTACTTGCGCCCGGGTGCTTTCCGAGATGCGTGGGTGATTGCGCAATGCCATGGATACTGACATCCGGGAAAGCCCTGTACGCGTGGCTATGTCTGACAGACTCACCTGTCTGCGCTGGCTCGAATTTGTTTCAGGTAACTTTACTTCAATCTCCGGGGGTTTCTTTTTCACGATGGTTTATATGTAAAGCAGAATAGGAGTAGCACCAACAGGTCTGGCAATTTATTTTGATCATCCTACCCCCGTAGACAATGAAATACTCCAATACTATAAACTGTGAGCCCTTGTGCTCACCCGTATCATCGCGTAGAGCCTGGCTGCCCAAGTTGCTCTCGCAGTTAGCTATTGTACTGGTTGCGACCAGTGGATTAACCCTTGGCCTGAAAGCAGGCCCAGCTATTGGCATTAACCTCAAACGAGAACGCCTCTTCGCCGATGCCGTGAAAATGGCACGCCCCAACTGGGACCCTGCCACCAATTTCGGCGCCGGTGGTATTCCTGTGGATGCCAACAATTGGCCTACAACAGATGCGTCCATTCTTCTCTGGGAGGGCGACAACAAGTTTGAAGGCACCTATGCCATCTCATTTAATGGGCAGGCAACTTTGAGTGTGAGTTATGGATACGCTACCATCTCAAATCAATCCTACAATTCTGGCTCTAATCTGACCACCGCCACAATGGTGGTAAATTCGGGTTCCCAGAACTTCTCATTAATATTCCAAAACACCAAGCGCACCGCGACCAGTGCGACAAATACCGGGATCACCAACCTCAAGGTGATGCGACCCAAATTAGTGGGCTCCAGTACAAGCTATGCGCCGAATGTAATCTTCTCCGACCAGGCAAAGAACCTGGTTCAGAAATTTGGCACTATCCGCTTCATGGACCTTACCGAGACGAACAATACAAACGACACGAACTGGTCCGATCGACAGTTGCCATCTAAAAGCGTGCAGTCGCGCTACGCTTGGGAGTATGTGATTCAGCTATGCAACGACACCAGCCGTGATGCCTATATTAACATCCCCATGAAGGCCACGGATGATTATATTCTGCAACTGGCGCGCATCTTCAAGTATGGCTCCAATGGTGTGACTCCCTACACTTCCACGCAGGCTAGTCCAGTTTATCCACCGTTGAATTCATCCCTAAAGATATATGTAGAGTTTAGCAATGAGGTGTGGAATTATTCATTTGATCAATTCGATCAGAATCTTGCCGCAGTGAAGGCCGATATCGCAGCCCGCAATGCTGAATACGCGATCATCAATTATGACAACCTCAATGTCACAGGGCCTGATGCAAATGGAGACTATCAGAACCAGTACAATCTGTTCTACCGTCGCCTGGCGAAGCGCACTGTAGATGCCAGCTTGATTTGGCGTGGAGTATTTGGTGATGCAGACATGATGACCCGTGTCCGGCCCCTTTATGAATTTCAGTACGGCAATGCAAACAACAGTGCGAGTCTGGCACTGGAGTTCATGGACCGCTATTATGGCAATGGAGACGGAATTAATCACGTTTCCACACCACGCCCTGTAAATTATTACTTCTGGGGGGCTGGTGGTGCCAGCTACTACCAGTCTGGCAACGATAATGCCACGACGATCAATGATATCTTCGCATCGGGAGTTCCGAGTGCTGGCTACCGCAATACACTCACCACTGAGAGCGCATGGGCTAGAGCCTTCGGGCTGAAGGTAGTGGCCTACGAAGGCGGATGGGCTATCGAAAAATCCGGCGGTAACGGCTGGCTGAACCCTGTGGGCTCACCCCAGTCTGAGTCGAAGTATGATTCACGCGCGAAACAGGCAGCGATTAATGCCCAGGCTACCTTTGATCAAGTGGGTGGTGATCTGAATGTCTATTTCACCTCTCACGGTACCCATGAATACATCTGGGGAATGACCGATAGTATCTACAATCTGGGTACGTACCTCTATCAAGCCATGGACAGCATCAATGCGGGAAGCCCTTCCGCGGTGACTGCCGGCTCAGCGGTGCCAGCAAATGTTCCTGCGGGTGCGTATGTGGATTCTGCAACTCCAACCAGCACCCTGGTCCAGTATGTAAGAACCGGCTGGACTAAACTCTACATGGTCCGCGCTGCATCCGCAGGTACTTATAATCTGAAACTTAATTACGATTCTGGAAATGCCAATCCCAATACAATGCGTGTTCTGTGCAACGGAGCCACTGCAACATCCGCATGGAACCTCCCCAACACTGGCGGATGGGGAGTGGCGGGCGACACCCCTTCCAGCATCACTCTGAATCTGAACGCTGGGCTCAACGTGCTCTACATGCAGCTAAAAACGGGTGACATAAACCTGCGTTACGTAAAGATAGCCACGGGAGCGGGTAATTCGAGCAGCTCCAGTTCGTCAAGCTCTTCAAGCTCGTCAAGTTCCTCTTCATCCAGCAGCTCGAGTTCATCGAGTACTTCCAGTGGTTCTGTGATTAGCACCGGTGGTACAGCGACTGCCAGTTCTGAACCCGTAGTAGCCGAAAATGCAGCAAAGGCATTTGACCAGAACAACGGGACAAAATGGCTGGGCAGCATGACTGCCACAGGTGCAACCATCACCTACCAATTCGCCAGCGGTAATGCCTATGTGCTGACCTCCTACAAAATCGTAAGTGCCAACGACGATTTCGGACGTCATCCGAAAAACTGGACTGTCGTCGGCTCGAATGACGGATCAACCTGGTCTGGAGCAATCGACACCCGCACCAATCAATCGTATGTCAGCGCCAACAATACGGTAACCTATACAGTGTCCAACTCCACGGCGTACAAGTACTACCGCATGAACATCACTGCGGTAAATGGATCCACTGAATCCGGCGGTTATGGTCTGGTGCAAATGGCGGAATGGACTATGACTGGGAATGCAGCCAGTGGGCCAGCGGACGGCACCTACAAAATTGTCTCACGCAATAGTGGCCGGGCAATCGATATACCCAATGGAAGCTCGACCCCGGGCACGCGTCTCCAGCAGTGGGATTATGTTGGCAATGCCCAACAAAAGTGGACCATCCAGAAACAAGCTGACGGCTCTTACATGATCACGGCAAATGTGAGTACTGGTTTGGTTATCGACGCATCAGGCTCTGGTACAGCCAACGGTACGGCCATTCAGATTTGGACCAGTAACAGCAGCAATGCTCAACGCTGGATACTGACATCCGTAGGCGGCGGTTACTATAGCATTGCTACGAAGAATCTATCCACAGCAGTGATACAAATTGTCGGTGCTTCCACGGCGAATGGAGCGCAACTGGAACTCTCCACTAGCAACGGTAGTACCAATCAGCAGTGGCAATTCCTGGCACCTTAACACGCTGAAAATACTTAGGGTATACAGTAGGTAGTACAGAAATAGTGAAGGGCCTCTTCCGTGTGATTCGGGAGAGGCCCTTTTGCATGTACCCATTCTCATAGGGAGCATTCTATTTCCCGGGGATTCGCTGGAAATCCCTTTGTTTGCGTGCTGACTTAAGTAGGACGTCTGTGATTCTATTGGAAGAGCGGTGTAACCACACTTTACATTGCGTTTGGCTGAGCCTAAAGTGCGATATAACCGCATGTGCTCTATTATGAAATGTGTGACCATAAATAGATTCATCAGTACTTGTGTTCGAGCGGGAGCGAATGCAGTGCAAGCCGAGGCAATCTTTAATGAATTATGTTCATGGTACGGTGAACCGCACAGGTACTACCATAACTTGAAACACATCGATAAGATGCTGGCACGGCTGGATGACTCCGGCAGGGAAGAGGAAAGGGACGCATTGGAACTGGCGATCTGGTTTCATGATTGTGTTTACGAGCCACTGAACAATGACAACGAAGCCAGGAGTGCAGAACGTTTTCAATGGTATCTGGGTCCATTGGTGGACCAGTCTCTTGCTGAAACAGTGCATCGCCTGATTATGGCTACTGACCCCAAGCAATCTCGATCTGGCGCCTCTGATGAAGGTTTGTTGGTGGATATTGATCTTAGTATTCTTGGTTCATCGCCGGATGAATATGCCGAATATCGAACGGCAATCAGAAAGGAATATGCAGTTGTCCCCGATGTTGATTTCAATGCCGGGAGAATACGCATATTGAAACAGTTGCAGTCCCGGCAAATTTATACAACCCCTGGCTTCACGGCACTGGAGAATACCGCACACGCGAATATACAAGGCGAATTGGTACTACTGGAGAAGGCAAATGCATCAATGCGCTAGTTAATTGCAGTAAGCATCATGCCTGTTATGATACCTTCTGTAGAAAACCAATCATGATTCCACCCGCGCAAAAAGATAACCCCGGGGTACTGGTATTCCCGCCACTGCTGTTTCTTGTCTGTTGTGCGGCATCAGGTTTGCTTCACCTGATCTGGACCATCCCCTTGATGAACCGACAGGCTAGCTGGTGGTTGGGCGGAGTACTTGCCCTGTTGGCTGGTAGTTTGGCGAGCTGGGCCAGCCGTACTATGAAGCGTGCCGGGACTAATATCCGTCCGAATCAGCCTTCGCTGACAGTTGTCACTTCCGGACCCTTTCGACTGACCAGAAACCCGATGTATCTGTCGCTTTGTATCCTTCAGTCGTCAATTGCGATACTGATCAATGGCTGGCTACCACTGCTCGTCGTCGTTCCGCTGGCCTTGATCTTGCACTTCGGAGTTGTGCTGCGGGAGGAGCGCTATCTGGAGCGAAAGTTTGGCGACAAGTACCTCGCATTCAAGCAGTCAACCAGACGGTGGATTTGATTTACTGGCTTTGTAGACCATGCTGTTGGCTGTCGACCCTATCCCACATATGAATTCCGAAAGAGTTATAAAACTGGTACGAACCGAACTGACCAATCCAGTCAGTCGTGCTCTCATCGATGCATTGAACTATGAGTTGAGTGGCCTCTACCCGGAGCCGGGCGCCACCCACTTTAATCTTAAACCTGAGGACGTAGCACAGGGGCAGGGGATTTTTCTCGTTGTTTACCGCGATGAAATACCGGTCGGCTGTGGCGCAATGCGCAAGCTGGATGCAACCACCGGCGAACTCAAGCGAATGTATATGGCACCCATTGCCCGTGGAAACGGTCTTGGTCGCTCTCTGGTGATGGCACTCGAAACCGAGGCGCGCGCACTTGGTTTGCAACGACTGGTCCTGGAAACGGGCATCCGGCAAACCGCCGCAATCGCACTCTATCGCGCAGCGGGATTTGTTCCCATTCCGCTCTATGGCGAGTATCTCCTATCCCCGGAGACGAGCGTATGTATGGGGAAGGAATTGTGAGCGCATCTCGAAATCGTTGGACTGTCTAGAGTGGCACGAGCATCTTGCCCGTGTGTCTTCCTGTGGTCATCGCAGGACCCGAACATGGCGAGACGCCCATACCACCCCATGGCAATTGACTCTTCTCCAAGGAACAATGACTTCGATACGCATCGTACACGCGGACTGACTTCAATTGTTTATCGCAACAGGGGGTGGAAATCATTCTACTTGATGCTACTCAACGCCCCTCTTAATGAAATTCCTCAATTCCACAAAAACCCAACAACTCGCCGGCAAGTTTGTTTACGGAAGTAACAGAGAGGCCTTCCTTACCGCTGTTTCTGGCGCTTCTGCCTTCTGTTCCGTTGTCCTCTTCCTATTTCTCCCCCTGCTTTCAGCAGGCAGTGCAACCGCTGCCTTTATCCCCTTTGTTCTCCCATACGATGACGCAAGCGAAAGCCCGGCCAGCTTTACTACAGATGTCATAAAGCCTGCGGGCTCTGAGGGGCGTCTGGTGACAACGCCCGATGGGCATTTCGCAGTGGGTGGGAAGCGCTTGCGGCTGTTCGGGGTAAATATCGGTGCGTCTTCGAATTTCCCATCCGCTACCGATGCGCGTGCCATAAGCGGGAGACTGGCCAAGTTTGGCTTTAACTCGGTGCGTTTCCACCATCTTGACCAATCCTGGGGCACCCCTGGATTGATTGATTATGCAGCGGGGGATTCCCGTTCGCTCGATGCAATCTCGCTGGATCGGTTCGACACTCTGACTGCCCGGCTAAAGGAACAGGGCATTTTCTGGAATATAAACCTGCTTGTCTCACGGCGTTTCAGTCCGGCAGATGGTCTGCCTGCTGCAATCGATCAACTGAACTGGAAGCAGCAGCAGAGCGTGGGCATGATTCGACAGGACATGCGCGCGCTGCAAAAGGAGTACGCCTCACAGTTGCTCGAGCATGTAAATCCCTACACCGGACAAACGTACGCTTCCGATCCCGCCCTCGCGATCGTGGAGATCATGAATGAGAACGGGCTGATTCACAGTTGGTACGATGGCACACTGAATGCATGGCCCCAGGAATTCGCGAACGACCTCGCCCTGCTGTGGAACCAATGGCTTCAACAGAGGCACACCAGCCATGCCGCTCTGCTGGCTGCTTGGGGAGTGGTGGATGAACCCCTAGGAGCAAACCTCGTAACCAACGGCAACTTTGCAAACGGCACGACCGGCTGGAATCTGGAGCAGCATGCATCAGCCGCAGCCACGGCGACCGTGGGTACTTACGAGGGGCGTTACGGTGTGCGCGTCGAAACAACGGCCATCAGCGATCAGTCCTGGCATGTGCAGTTTAATCGTGCTGGCATTAGTCTTACCGCAGGGCAGCTCTACACATTCAGTTTCTGGGTACGACCAGTTGATAGCCAACCCATGAATGCTGCGGTTATGATGGCGCATGACCCGTGGCAGGCGATCACCCCGGGAATCCCAGGTTTATTTAATGGATGGCAGAAGTTCTCTACTACCTTCCGTGCACCCTACACAGATGCGAATATGCGTGTAAACTTCGGTGGCATGGGATCGCGGCTTGGCTCGATTTATCTCGCGGATGTCCAACTCCAGCCAGGTGGGCAATATGGTACGCTGCCAGAGGGCGTGTCGCTGAGCGCGGGGAATATTCCGATTCTCTTGCACGGTAGTAATGCCCCGGCGGGTGAGGTTCTGGAGTGGGTGGAGTTTCTTCGGGAGACAGAGACTAATTACTGGCAGGATATGCGCGACTATGTCCGCAATACGGTTGGTTATCCCGGGGTGATAGTGGGGACTATCAACTCCTGCAGTCCGGCGAATGTACAGGCCTCTGTATTCGACGCTACTGACAGTCATGCCTACTGGCAGCATCCTCAGTTTGCACCGGGACAGGATTGGAGCCCGTATAATTGGACGGTGAGTAACGTATCCATGCTCGCCTCCAGTGGGGGCACGATTCCCGCGCTGGCCGGGCAGCGGGTGCGGGGCAAGCCACATCTCGTGACCGAGTACCAGCATCCTTCACCCAATGAGTATGGGGCAGAGGGGCCCTTGCTTATCGCTGCCTATGGCTGTTTGCAGGACTGGGATGGGATATACTTGTTTGACTACGGAAGCGGTAGCGCTAACTGGAATCAAGGCTATTTCGATGGGTTCTTTAATATGAACGGGCATCCCACTAAGATGGCCAACTGCGTACAGGCCGCACGCTTGTTTAGAGATGGAATTATCCAGCCAGCGTCTGATGAAGTGGTCTTGAAATTCGATCCAGACACGGAGCTTCAAATACTTGCCACCCAGGGCAGCGCGTGGAATGTGGCGAATGCCACGCACCTCGGACTGCAAGGAAGTACTGCGCTGACAAGTCGCGTCGCACTGTCGGTTGGCCCAGCGGCAATCGGGTTCACACAGGCTCCTGCTGGAGTGGCAGGCAACACGATACGGTCATCCCAGGGTGAACTCACGTGGACCCTGCCGCATACGAATACCGGGGCGGGCGGCGATTATCGCGGCAACGTTGTGAACGACTCGCCCCGATGCGCCGCATTCCTGGGTTTCACAGGGCCACTTACAGCGGTAAGTAACGGCATCACCATTTCTCCGAATGCGAACTTGAATGACTGGCAGACCGTAACCATTACCGCAACCAAGGGCTCGCTGGCCGGGCGCAACCGTGCCTCCCAATGGCTGGTCGTGACCACGGCTAAGACGGAAAACACGGGCATGGTGTGGACCTCCCCGGCACATGTTTCAGTAGATGCCAGTTGGGGGCGCGCCCCGTCACTGATCGAACCGGTGGCGGCAACTCTCACGTTGCCCTATCCCGCCAGCAGAGTACAGGCTTGGGCATTGGATACTCGCGGGCAGAAGGGAGCAGCACTCACTGTCACACCACTCGATGCAAGCACATCCTCACTCACACTGGGTGACCACGCCACGCTCTGGTACACCGTGGAGATTGCCTCCAGCAGTGATTACGAGGGCTGGAGAAACAGCATGTTTTCTGCCGAACAGTTGCTTGACCCAGCACAGTCTGGCGATGACGCCACTCCGGCTGGTGATGGATGCTCGAACTACCTTAAGTATTTAACCGGCCTGAATCCGTCCATTGCGGGCTCGCCCTTCTACACACCCACAAACGCACCCAGACAAATCCAGACCGCAGGAAACTCCACAGCACTCGTGCTCTACTTCCAAGCCCGCCCAGACGCACTCCAGATCGGGCTGCGCGCCGAGTACTCGACAGACCTCATCAATTGGACGGCGATCACGCCAGAACTCTACAGTGAATCTACCGTTAATACATACCGGCTGACATCCCCGACTTCTGCGGAGCTTTTCTTTGTCCGTTTGCGCGCTGAGTAGAACCCGCTATCTGTTATCTTCCATGAGGATGGGTGAGGTCTGCCGAGTGGGCAGACACCGGTGTGGGTTGGTGACCATTCCGGGTGACTTGTCCGTTTAAAGTTGGAACTGGTGTTGCGCGCAGGACCGAATGGTTCTTGGTATACGGACTAATGGAGGTCGCAGCAGATGTATCGGTGTTACCGGTGACGAGGTGTTCCAGATCACTCACCGCGCCTTTCAGCGTCTCCGCCAATGCGTTCAACTCCTGAGCGGAGGAGGCGCTTTCCTCGGCGTTTGCAGCATTGCTTTGCGTGATTTTGTCCATCTGGCTGACGGTCGTGTTGATCTGGGTGATGCCCTGGCTTTGCTCCTTCGAAGCGGTAGCAATCTCGGCAACCAACTCATCCACCTGCCGAGCCTTGGCAACAATCTCCTGCAACCCTATTGCCACTCTGCTGCTGATCGCCACGGCTCGTTCGCTTTTCGTCACCGAGTCGGCGATCTTTTCGCCAGTTTCCCTGGCTGCTGAGGCGGCGCGCTGAGCCAGATTGCGAACCTCATCGGCAACAACGGCGAACCCCATTCCTGCTTCACCCGCGCGCGCTGCTTCCACGGCTGCGTTCAGGGCGAGGATGTTGGTCTGGAAGGCGATCTCGTCGATCGTCTTGAGAATCTTCGAAATGTTATCACTGGCGGACTTGATGCCGGCCATGGCGGTGGTCATCTCCTGCATCTCGGAGGCACCGCTGTCGGCAGCGGCGCGGGTGGCCTTGGACAGTTCGTTGGCTTTTTGGGCATGGGCAGCATTGCGCTGGGTCATGCTGGACATTTCCTCTAGCGAGGAACTGGTTTCTTCCAGCGAGGCAGCTTGTTCGCTCGCGCCTTCAGCCAACGATTGGCTGGAGCTGGAGATTTGTTCCGCAGCGGAAGCTACATGGTTCGATGTTTCCATGAGCGTCTTGATTCCATGGTCAAGCGGGCGGGTCACAGAGCGCACTACCAACAGGATTACCCCCACCGTTGCAAGCAACGTCACCACCCCGATAATCAGGGTGATCAAACCGGTGCGGCGGACTGAGGACAATAGTTCAACCGTGGGTAAAGTGGCGCAAAGGGACAACCCCATCTGGGGGCTGGTATGGAAAATGGCAATCTTCTCAATTCCTGCGAAGGTGTATTCCTTCTCGCCGGAAGGCTTGCCCAACATCTCCCGGCCCCAATCGTAATCGCTTAAATTCAGCTTCAACAGGTTTGCCTTATCGGGATGCGCCAGAATCAGCCCCCGTTTATCGTATACGTAAACGTAGCCGGTCGTTTGCACTATGATGGGGGAGATGAACTGCTCCGCATAGACGCCATAGTCGAGGCAGGCGGCAAGCACGCCGGCTATCTTGTCGCCATCCTTGACCGGAGCGGTGACAATAATAATCGGCTTGCCCGTGGTCTTGCTTGCTACGGCATCAGAGAAGGCCGGTTGCCCTTGCATCACAGTTTTAAACCAAGGTTCCTGACCCAGATTGAGTTGACCGATGGCGTTTGCATCGGAGGACGCCACTGCCACGCCGTTGACATCCAGCAAGTGAAGTTGTTCGAAATAGTCGTAGCGCTTGATGAGAGTGACGAGTTCCCCACTGGCGGATGCGCGCGCCGACCTGCCGACGAACGAATCCTGTAGGGATGTCTGCAAGACCTTCAAGCTGGCCCAGCCTTCGAGGTTGACTTGCTTATCGTGGAACCAGTCATCGAGGTGACTTACGCCTGTGGTGCAGATTTGCGACATCTCCTGCGTGATGCTTTCAACGATGGTTTTACGCGATTGCAGGTAGCTGACCGCGCTGACCACGACCAAACCCACGCTGACCACGGCGAGTGTGGGGATCAATAACCTCGATTTCAGAGTCCAGCTCATATTCTGTTTCGTGAGTGATGCGACTGTTTAAGGAACTCGGGCAGACCTGAGATCAGCCTGCCCACCCGGCTATTTACTCGATGATCTTCGCGCTCTGGAGCATCTCGAAGGGCGGAGTGATGCCCGCCTTTGTGGCGATGCGTACGTTGATGACCAGTTCACCACCCTGGTTGGTAGCGATCGGGATGGAGCTCGCCGCTGCGCCCTTGGCGATCTTTATGGCCGCATGGGCTGCCCAATCGCCCTGCTCCGCCGCGAGTTTGTTGAAGCCGATGATGGCTACGCCATTCAAATAGTCATGCCAGCACCCCGTCAATTTCTTGGTGTTCTCTTCGGCGAACTTGCGAGCCGCAGCCTCGTCCCAGTCTGCGATGCCTGCGTTTACTCCGATGATCACAAAGTCCACTTTGCCTTGGAGGTCTGTGAAGCCCTGCTTCCACTCCGCGAAATTCTTGGCAAACACCGTTTCCATACTCACGCCCAGTAGCTTG
The DNA here is from genome assembly GCA_033762955.1 of Verrucomicrobiota bacterium. GTDB lineage: Bacteria > Verrucomicrobiota > Verrucomicrobiia > Opitutales > Oceanipulchritudinaceae > JANRLC01. Next base: position 17,595 of record JANRLC010000084.1, read on the forward strand.
GCACAATTTTCCGCGTCCTTCCGGGGCGTCAGCGCGTCGGCACTGAGGTAGCCGATGGTCTTCCCGGGCTTGATCTTGTTCATCTCAGCCAGCAGGTCTTTGACCGGACAGACTTCCAGCATCCCGGTGATATTCTTGTTGGGGACGCCGTAGTTAGCCGCATCCCAATTCACGCCACAGAAGACAAACGGCACGTCCTTGTCCTTGAACAGCGGAGCATACACACCCTTCATACCAGCGTCGTCCGAGATGATCACCACATCGGGTTTCCATTGGTCAATGGTCGCCTGGCATTCGGCCGATGCACTAGTCAAGTGCTCGGGAGTCTTCTGTCGGTAGGTGTCGAGGGAGAAGGTCTTTATCTCTGCGCCAGTTGGCTTGAGCACGGACTGAATCGACTGCTCGATGCCGTCGCTCCAGGTATAGCCAGCATGATAGGAATTGATGTACAGGATCTTCTTGCCCTTCAGTTCCTGCGCTTCGCTGCTAGCCAGCGCGGAAATCGCCAGGAGTGAGACGGTGAGGAATCGGATGGTGTTTTTCATTTGTATAATATGTTGAGTTAAAGGTGGCGACCATACCTGTCGCGGGACAGGCCTTGCACCCTGTGTTGCGAATATCCCAAGTGTTTTGTGAACAAATTGGTGTCCGTTTACAAGGGGCTGAGCTTTGGCGTTATGGGAGATTAGATTTAATACCGCTTCTCATAATTTCATTCCTTCATACAGTGTGTATCGGCATTTCAGGCACGGAGCTTTAACTAAAACACGGGTATGTACTAGCTAAAGCCATGACAGGAGGAGCTCTTGGGGACTTGTCGGCCCCTGTTCTTCAAATCAATAATGTCCACTATGGTATTGGCTTTGACATCAATTACTGCGATAGCATCGGGATATGCCTTTGTAGCACAGGGCTAAATCCATCCTAAACTCCAACTCAACTCAATAACCCCCATGCGTGTACTTATTATCGGAGGCACCGGCCTCATCAGCACTCCTCTTACCCGCTATCTCCTTGAGCGTGGCGACGAAGTGGTTCTCTTTAACCGTGGCAAGACCGAAGCCCGCATCCCCACAGGGGCGAAGTGCGTCATCGGTGACCGCCGTGAATTTGCGACGTTCGAGAACACCGTCCGCGAACTCGGCTGGTTCGACGTCGTGGTGGACATGGTCTGCTTCAAGCCCGACGAGGCCGAGAGCGTCGTCCGGGCATTTGCCGGACGCTGCGGGCAAGTCGTCTTCTGCAGCACGGTGGATGTTTACGCAAAGCCCCCCGCCAGCTACCCCGTGCGGGAGGACCAGTACCGTGCCGCGATTGGCGACTATGGTATTAACAAGGTAAAGTGCGAAGACGTCTTCTTCCAGGCCCACTACCGGGGAGACTTCCCCGTCACCATCATCCGCCCTGCGCACACCTATGGTGAAGGCGGCATGATCATCCACACCTTTGGCTGGTCTCCCTTCCCTCTCAAGCGCCTGCGCGAGGGCAAGCCCATCATCGTCCACGGAGATGGCCAGAGCCTCTGGGTCTCCTGCCACGTTGATGATGTCGCCATGGCCTTCTTCAACGCCTTGGGGAACTCCGCCGCCTTCGGCAAAGCCTACCATACCACGGGTGAAGAGTGGAACTCCTGGGACCGCTACCATGAGATCATCGCGCAGGCTCTCGGGGCGCCGAAGCCAAAGCTCGTGCACATCCCCGCAGAGCTTTTAGTCAAAGCCTCGGATGATTGCTGGGTGACGTATCTAAACTTCCAGTACACCAATATCTTCGATAACACCGCAGCCAACCGCGACCTCGGTTTCCAGCCCACCATCTCTTTGCTGGAAGGTGCGAAGCGCAACATCGCCTGGATGGATGCCAAAGGCATGATAGAGTACTGCCCACCGCACCCCAAGTATGACACCATACTCTCCGCTTGGGAGACGCTGGGCAGCGCACTGGTGAAGACGGTGAAGGGGTAGGGGAGCAGGCAGTAGGTAAATAGAGAGAATTCCAGTGCGCCCCGGGAAGTAGAATGAACCCTTGCGGACTGTGATAGAGGTGCAATGCGCACCATGCAGCGCCAAAGGCGCGACCGCATACCAGCCTGGGCCATCGGCCCAGGCGGACAGACATTCTTGTCTGTCCTTTTGTCCGCCTTTCTCACCAAACAGCGGGTTAGAAAACCCGCTCTCCGTTTGCTTCAAACACCCAACGGAGGGCGGACATTCCTGTCCGCCTATTTGCGGTCAACGGCGCATTGATTTATCTAGTCGGAGCCAAACTTCAGGCCTGGGCCATCGGCCCAGGTAGGTACGATGTAAATAAAGGATCGAGAGCGCTGAAAGCGCGACTCAAGCGAGTTGTAGGACATCTCCTTAGGTCGCGCCTTCAGCGCTCATGGCATTTTTTTGGCACCAACCTGGGCCGATGGCCCAGGCTTTAGTTGTTTCGCCCGCTGGCGCTTCCAAGGCAAATTGGGTTCGTCTCAGTTCCGATGACTATAGGATGTCTGCCCTTACTTCCCCCCCGCATTAACTCTCTACGGAAACAGCCCCCGCATGCCCTTGGCTCTGGCCACGCGCCCGATGCCGAGGGTAAGTGCGGCGTTGCGTCGGGAGCAGCCGAGCTTCTCCTTCTGGACCTCGACTTCGTAGCGGGCTTTGTCCAGCAGGGAGAAGAGCTTGCGGAAGATTTCGTCGCCTTCCCAGAACAGGCTTTGCAAGTCCTGAACCCACTCGAAGTAGGAGACGACTACGCCCCCGGAGTTGCACAGAATATCGGGGATGATCTCTATGTCGCCCCGCTCATTGAGGATCACGTCCGCCGCATTGGTGGTCGGTCCATTGGCGGCTTCAGCGAGGAAACGGCACTTAAGTTTGGCTGCGTTCTCCTCGGTGATTACCCGCTCCAGTGCTGCGGGGATAAGTACGGTGCAGGGCAGCTCCAGCAAGGCTTCATTTGATATAACTTCGCCGCCGTCCCACCCCTTCAGCGTGCGATTCTGGGCCACATAGCGCTGGGCGGCCTGCACATCCAGCCCCTTGGGGTTGTAGAAAGCCCCACTCACATCGCTCAGGGCAATAAGTTTGGCCCCATAGCCCATGCAACAGAGCGCGGTGTACATACCCACATTACCAAAGCCCTGAATAGCCACCGTGGCTCCACCGATGGGGATGTGTGCATTCTCCAGATAGCGTTTCACCAGATAGGCCACCCCCTTGCCCGTCGCCTCCAGACGCCCCTGAGTCCCGCCGATCTCAATCGGCTTACCGGTCACCACAGCAGGGACAGAGTAGCCCATGTGGTTCGAGTACGTGTCCATCATCCATGCCATAATCTGCGGCGTCGTGCCCATGTCCGGCGCGGCCACATCCACCGTAGGCCCTACGAACCCGATCATCTCCTGCATATAGCGGCGCGAGAGGCGCTCCAGTTCCCCGAGGCTGAGCGAGTGGGGGTCCACCGCCACTCCGCCCTTCGCCCCGCCGTAGGGCAGGCCGAGAAGAGCACACTTCCAGCTCATCCACATGGCAAGAGCAGCCACCTCGCCGATGCTCACATCCTGGTGAAACCGTATCCCGCCCTTCGTAGGCCCAAGGGTGAGGTGATGCTGCACCCGGTAGCCCTCAAAGACCCGCACCTCGCCGTTGTCCATCCGCACGGGACAGGTCACGGCAAGGCAGCGCTTGGGGAGCTTGGTACGTTCGCGTTCCGATTGGGGTATGGCCAGCAAATCCGCCGCGAGATCGAACTGCCGGCAAGCCTGTGCGAACACCGGCGAGTCGTAGAGCTTTGAAGTCATGGCTAATCTCTACACCGAAGTTGTCCCGTTGGCAATACCGGGGCATCACACATAAGTAGCCCTCGCAAAACAGCGCTGTCTTAACTCCCGCAAAGCGTGCGAGAGCCTCTAGCCGCGGTTCGTGGGAGTTCAAAAATCCCTTGCCGCGCTCCAGTAACCCTTGCCGCTGGTCCAGGAACCCTTGCCGAGACTCTAGAAACGCTTGCCACGACTCCAGGAAGCCTTGCCACGACTCCAGGAACGCTTGCCACGACTCCTCAACGCCTTGCCGCGACTCCTCAACGCCTTGCCACGACTCCTCAACGCCTTGCCGCGACTCCTCAACGCCTTGCCGCGACTCCTCAACGTCTTGCCACGACTCCTCAACAACTTGCCACGACTCCTCAACGACTTGCCGCAACTCCTCAACGACTTGCCACGACTCCTCAGCGTCTTGCCACGACTCCATGCGAGTTTACCACGACTCTGTGCGAGTTTACCGCGACTCTGTGCGACCTTACCGCGACTCTGTGCGAGTTTACCGCCACTCCATGCGATGTTCGGGCGCATTTCATTATGTGTAAAGGTGGAAAGTAAGCAGTCGATCCACTAAATTCACTAAATTTACGAAACCTATTTCGTTTGGGATTGCACAGGATTGCAATTAACAGCCACGGATTTCACCGATGAAACACGGATAAATGCAGGGACTGAATCCGTGTAATGGGTGACGAGGATTTTTTAGCCGCAAGAAGGCGTAAAAAAACTAAAAAATGCTGGGTTAACGAACGATCTAGGCTTAATGGCTAGAGACTAAGAGCTAATCGGGTTTAACGAACACTCAAGGTCTAATGGCTAAAGGCCAAGAGCTAAGGGCTAAGAGCTAATTGGGGTGTCTTTCATTTTTGTAGCTCTTTGCGACTTTTTGCGGCTAATCCATTTAATAAGTCCAGAAAGTGAGATGCACATAAGTAGCCTTCGCAAAACACGCTGTCTTAACTCCCGCAAAGCGAGCGAGAGCCTCGAGCCGAGGTTCGTGGGAGTGCAAACAGCTTGCCGCTGGTCCCGGAACGCTTGCCGCGGCTAAAGGCTGCCATGCTTGGGCGCTCTATGTGCAGGGGAGACAGGATGCAGCTAAAATGAAACTATTCGGGCAGGATTAGATGGAGTTCACGCCCATCTATTATAACAATTGCCCGGCCATCATCGTCAATACAGGGAGTGTCGCCAATAAGTACAGCACAGTCCCCGGCAACTTCATGGCTTAGATTGTTCAGCCGTGCCAAGTCTTCGATGAATGCTTCAAATGCGAATTCCGAGAACATTACTTCCTCAACAACCTGGTTTATGCATAAAGTCAATGATTTCTCGATTGATTGGGACATCTTCGATGCTGCTCTGCTAGTAAACGACATACAAGCGGAGGTCCTGACAGCGAATTGTGCCATCAGTACGAAGACTGCGTATCTCGCTAATAGTTGCGCCCATCTCGGTGAGAATATCTACCATGCTGGCGCGCTCGTCGCCATCAATATCATTTGGGAAGCCCTCTATTTCAAATCGCTTCGCGCGTGCGTCAACGGTCTGCACATAGACTTTAGCGAACTCATCACCGAAGTCATCAGGTGACTGCCCTTCCCATTTATAGCGAGTAGCTCTGAAGACGAACTTAATGTAGGCACCACCAGCCATTACAATTTTTGAAGCAACTTGATTAGAAATTGAAATTACTTAGGGTCTCTCTTGGCGAAATCTACCGGATACAGATATAAGTGTTCCACGCCTCTGGTCAAGATTTCGGGGGTATGCAAGGTTGGAGACGGTTGGTGACAGGGATAAATTCTCCGCAAATGACGAAGACTCTATCTATGCTGGCGTTGATATTCCCGGAATTGTCTTTGTGGACTACTCTGCAAGGAAGTCTTTTGCGGTATTAACGGCAGGGCGGGCATCATCCGGGTTTCGCGCTCCCAAGGGATGCAGGATTGGCTGCTATGGCAGATGTTGATGATGATACCACCATACTCTGTATGTATAAGGGGGTTGACAGTAAATAGGTCTGGTCGTTTTCTACGTACTGCATTTTGGTGTTGATCCATACCTATTCACTACAAACTCATGCCACGCTACGACGATCTCTCTAAAGATGAGCTTATCCGCCTATTGGAGGCTCGTGATCTTCGCGATACTACACGCTTTGGTTTGGTTTGGGAGGCAAATGAGATAGAACGAGATCGCGCCTTGAATAAAGACTTTATCGCATTGGATCTCGATCCTTCACTGTCTTGTGGAACGGCACCTTGGCGTAATCTCATCATAGAAGGCGATAACTATGATGCGCTTCGCCATCTTCGATTGGCGTTTTCCGGACGGGTGAAGTGCATTCTTATAGATCCTCCCTACAATACAGGGAAAAAGGATTTCGTATATAACGACCGATTTGTGGATGAAAATGATTCGTGGCGGTTTTCCACTTGGATCGAGTTTCTCCATCAACGGCTTATTATTGCCCGTGATCTTTTGCGTGAAGATGGTGTGCTCCTATGTTGCATCAATGACGATAACCGTTCAAAACTTGAATTACTGCTTGATAAGGTGATGCCCGGAATGAGGATTGGAAGCATGGTTTGGCGTACACGCGACTCAACAAGTGCAAAGAGCCGAAACTTTAGTGATACACATGAGCATATTTTAATCTATGGAAGACCAGGCTTTTCATTTCGCGGACGTGGGAAATCTCAAAAAAAATACAAAAATCCGGATAATGATCCAAGAGGTCCTTGGAATATTGATCCGTTAACTCTTGGTTTTGACCGCATACATCGAAAAAATTTATATTATCCAATCAGAAATCCAGAAACGGATCGATGGTATCCCTGTGATCCAAATCTAGTGTGGAGATATGCAAGCGAGCTAAATCCAGAAACCAAGTTAGATACGCTTGAAACCGAATCAATGGAAGAATGGATTCGACAAAAGAAGATAGTTTTCCCAAATCCAAGCGATGAGCGCTATGAAGTATGGAATACACTAGAGGAGCTGAGAGCAGCCATAGAATCGGGTGATGTGCCTGTAACACCAAAGAAAAAGAATCCTCTACTTACCAAGGATACTCCAGATTTGGAATTTTGGGTTGGTAAACAAATTGGGTTTGGTCGCCCCGGTTTTAAAAAACATTGGAAAGACTTGCGAAGTCATATCAATCCAGTCGGTAGTTGGATTGCGCGATTGAACGAAGATTACGAGGAAGAGGATTTTATTTCGCTGAGGTCCCGTGAAGCTGGCGAAGGTACAGGTGTGATTGAGAAGATTTTCGGTAAAAAAGTATTTTCATATCCCAAACCGCCATCCTTGATGCAACAGCTAGTTGCCCAATCCTCGGAATCTGATGATATTATCATGGACTTTTTTAGTGGTTCTGGAACGACTGCGCATGCAGTGCTTCAGCAAAATGCGGAGGATGGAGAACGACGCCGTTTTATTATGGTTTCAAACGCGGAAGCGACTATCGATGAGCCAGACAAGAATATTTGCCGCGATGTATGCTCTACTCGGATCAAGGCCGCGATTGAGGGTTTTGGAGTAAATGAAGGCACAGGCGGTGATTTTGCCTATCTTCGCACACGAAGAATATCACCCGGGACGCTATTACAAATCGATCATGCGCAAGTCTGGACAGCACTCCAATTGATACACAGGGAAACATTAATGCCCTACGTCGAATCCCCCTATCTCTGGGCAGGAGACGAGGAAACTGCATTGCTATATGTGCCCCGGGCGGATGACGAATTTACACCGGAACTACGCACACGCATCGCTGAAAGCGCCTCTGTAATCTGCTATTCATGGCAGCCAGAACTACTTAGACAGCGTCTGCGCTCAGGCCATGTTCAGCATGAACCCATCCCTGAGAGCCTAGCCCGGCGCTTTGGACTCAAACTTTAAGCTACTATGAGCAGACCAGTTTTGAAAACATACCAGAAGGAGGCGGTCGAAAGCGCGATTGCTCTCTTTGGTCATGCAAAAGCTCAGTTCGATGCTACCCCGGGAGATACAGCAAGCCATGGCTTGATTGTGAAACACCATGGAAATCTGCTGATTGAAGCGCCAACAGGAAGTGGCAAGACGCTAATTGCAGGTGAAATTGTGGAGCGATTCTCCGGGGCGGAAGATGTAGTGTGGTTTTGGTTCGCACCGTTCAAAGGCGTAATTGGGCAAACTATTGCATTTCTCAAGGAAGTATTCCCCGGTTTGCGATTACGAGATGTACAAGATGACCGCAACGTCGAAGGCAGTCGCAGAGGGGATGTCTTTGTAGCCACATGGCAATCAGTAGCCACAAGAATCAAAGATAGCCGAAACGTTCGCAAGGAAGGCGAGATAAACCCGTCCATTGATGGGCTGGTGGAATCCCTGCGTAAGCAAGGAATGCGAATCGGTGCAGTAGTGGACGAAGCCCATCACAGCTTCGGTAGTGGCACCCAGGCTGCCGCCTTTTTTCATGATGTGCTGCGTCCGGATTATACCATTTTGGTTACGGCCACACCGAATGATGCGGATATAGTTGCTTTCGAGAAAGCCATGGGGATAGCACAGTTGCAGCGGGTTAGCGTCAGCAGATTGGATGCCGTTGATGCTGGTCTGATTAAAGCCGGAATTAAATGCGCGGCTTACTTTGTGGCTGATAACGACGCTGGCTTGGTGGATCTTGAAGCAACGGCTTTGAGAGATGCAGTATCAGCCCATGAGCAAATCAAAGCGGCATTAAAGAAAGCCAAAATCAGTCTCGTACCTCTGTTACTTGTACAGGTGGATTCCAGGGAGAAAAGTATTGAGAAAGTTAGAGAGCAACTCATCAAGCTGAACTTTAAACCCGATCAGATTGCCACCCATACAGCGGATGAACCAGATGCCAGCTTGCTGGCGCTGGCTAATGATGAATCTCGCGAAGTGTTGATTTTCAAAATGGCGGTTGCGCTTGGGTTTGACGCGCCTCGCGCATTCACACTGGTCACCACAAGATCAAGTAAAGATGTGGATTTTGGAGTACAACTCGTGGGCCGCATACTGCGGGTGCATCGGCGATTACAGGGAAAAACCGCCACGGATTCTCTTCCCGATATACTTCGATTTGGGTATGTGTTCCTGGCCGATCCAGAGACACAGACTGGACTCGAAATGGCGGGGCAGAGAATAAACCAAATCCGCACGGCTTATGCAAAAGTAGCCCCATCAACACAGGTAATGCAGATAGGAGGAAAGACTACAGTGCGTGCTCCAGATGCCAGGGGGCAGTTTGATCTATTTTCGCTTAATCCCCTATCGAAAGAAGCTATTGCCGTGGGTCCATCTGACCCTGCACAGGTAAATACAAACGACCAGGAACCATTTAAACTCGACCTGTTTTTTACGCAAACGGATCGCGAGGACCCTAAAGTCGTAGAAGATGGGAATGCCCCCAAACCAGTAATCATCCCTGCTAAAGAGGGTAGAAGTGCCAAATTTCGATATTCGCTCAAATCAGGTGTGCCCTGCAAATTTAAGACCGAGCGTATCCCAAGTAATTTCGCTGATGTAGAGGAAGAATGCGCAAATCTGTTCATGATATCCACCAAGGAACTGTTTGAAGTGATGAGGAACCGCATTCCAGTGGAAAGGCGAACACTCGATGTATTTGGGCAACTCATGCAAAGTGAGTTTAATTTTGCAGCGGACCTCTCGCCGGATAATGCAGCCAGACTAGCCTATCATGCATTAAAAAAATCCGAGATATTTGATGCAAGAGAGCTCCAAAAACTGCTGCTGAAGAAGATTCACCGCATAATGAGCGAACTAGTTATGCCGCAAGCATCAGATCCTGTGCAGATATCGCATTTCTTGAACGTAATTCTGGCCGTGCATCCGGAATTACTTCACAAGGCGCAAAAAGCCGCTTTAGCGAAGACTGTAGAGGTCTGCGAAGCAGACGCGATTCCAGAAGCATTAGAATGGGATGAGCCGCTGGAACGCTCCATGAAAAATGTATATGGCGTGATGCCCCCTACGCTGAATTCATGGGAACGAGAGTTTGCACAACTGCTCGATCAGGATCGTAGCGATACGGTTCTTTGGTGGCACCGGAATCTACCACGAAAGGAGTGGTCAATTAATACAGTGCTGCCAGATGGACGGGGATTCTATCCCGATTTTATTGTAGGAATTCAAGGCCGCCGCAAGGAGGACAACGGACTACTGGTCGATCCGAAGTTCCTTTTTGAAATTTCACAAGAGGCAGGAAAGGTTCAAACAGAGCATACCACTTACGGTCGTATTATGATAGTACATCGACTGGATAACCGATGGGTCCGAATAGGGTGGGATGCAGGCAGAAATAAAGCGACAGTAGAAGGTGAATTTTACATTTCTGATGCCGCTGGCTTTTAATTTAGTACGATCTAAAGTGAATAAATTCCGAGGGTTTGTGATAATGGCGAAATCGCGAGGATGGCAGCATGGCGACTCGCCCATGTTCGGGGCCTGAGACAATCGCAGAAGACTCACGGGCACGATGCCCCTGCCGGGGCCAACTAAAGCTAAAGGCTAATAGTTAAGAGCATCCTCTGCCTACTTGCCTTTTTCTCACTAGATAAGTAAGGTGCTCCATAATGGACAACACGCGAACTACAGACCGCGATATACCTGCCACAATTGTGCCCTATGGCGATGCCATCACTTTGCCTGCCGGGACGAAGGTCACCATCACCCACAGGTTGGGCGGGAATTTCACCGTTCTCTGGGAGCGCGGCATGGCTCGCATTACTGGCGAGTACGCCGAGGCTATCGGTGAACCGGTGCAGGCGCGCGCCTCAGCGGATTCTGCACACGCCGGTCCACCAGAGGAGGAAGCGCTCTGGGAGGCATTGCGCGGAGTGTTCGACCCGGAGATACCCGTAAATATTGTGGACCTTGGTCTTGTCTATAAACTGGAGACCAATCCCGGTCTTGTGGAAGAGGGTATGCCAGCCCGCCATGTTATAGATATGGACATGACGCTGACGGCCCCGGGCTGTGGCATGGGGCCAGCCATTGCTCAGGATGCCAAGGGCAAACTCGAGCAAATCCCCGGTGTGAGTGAAGCTCGCGTCAATATTGTCTGGGATCCCCCATGGTCGCAGAACATGATCTCCGAAAAGGGCAAGATGGAGCTGGGCTTGATCTAGCTATTAGCCTTTAGTGTAGAGGAGCTTTATGAACTGCACAGCGACCCGGAAGAGTGGAGCAATCTCGTAGCTGAACCGGCGCATCAGGGATTGCGCGTTGAGTTAAGAAACAGACTATTTTCCCGACTCACTGCAATCAACGACCCCGTACTGGACCCAACCTGGAAACCAAAACCCGATCAACCGAAGGGTTATGGGCTGGAAGGTACAACGTAATTATTTTTACACAGCCTGCTCATGGGTAGTGGCTCAGCTAGCGCGTGGATTCCCGCCAGTCCATACTCACCATGAAAATCGTCTTCTTTGCTGGTACACCCAATTCATGGGTTATAATCATGGTATGTAGCGTGCGTACCGCCATAGCCCCCATTTGAAAATGCGGCAGTTCCCACCCGGGCGTTTCTGGATGCGCACTGGAAGCCGCGACTGAATGCACTATTCGCGGTTGTACCTCTGGTGGCAACGACCGCAGAATAGTTGAAAATGGATGACTTACCGGGAGGATTACCCCTTGCGGACGATGTTTAATACACCAATCACTAACACTGTTGCCATAGTCTTCGTACCGCAGCAGCAACGGTGGGATTCTCTCAGACTCTGGATAGAGGCTGGTTTCATAATAGTAGGCGGAGAACTTGTACCCATCATGCACGGAGAGCTGGAAGTCGTGATCCTTGAACAGCGGTAATATCAGTCCAATTCTGGCACACCCCTGCTCCCGCATCTGGTTCATACTGGTTGTGATGGCCTGGTGAAAATTGGGAATAATTGTGTGAAATGGTGGCTCCATGTACCCCATACCACAGGCCACTACAGGGAAGTGGCTCCAGTCAAACGCCTTCACAAATGCCGGAGCTTGTTCATAAATCCGTCCTACTACAATACCAGCTACTCCGCGGGCATTCAGCACCCGCTGCAAGGTAAGCGGGTTCGGGTAATCTACTTGCAGGTGCTCTTCAATGGCGTAACCAAGCTTTGCTGCCTGACTCTGTGCTCCGCGGAAACGCTCGCTTGGTGCCCCTGCCTTATTGCGGGCACTTAGATAAGCCAAGGTAGACACTGAATGTGCCTTCGTCACATCCCAGCGGTGGGCTGCAATACGCGAAAGCGTGGGTTCAGGCACGTAGTTCAACTCGGCCAGCGCTGCGCGTACCTTCGCTGCAGTGGCGGGAGTAATTCGGGGATCATTGTGCAAGACCATCGATACAGTAGCCTTACTTACTCCTGCAACGGCAGCCACATCCTCCATAGTCGTTCTTCGTGCCATCTGTTGAAAATAAAAAAATCGAACGGCAAATGTCGATGTTTAACGGGTTTAATGGCAACACCATCGTGAATCGTCGAGTACTACATTCAAATTCACTTCGTAGAGACTTTACTCCATGAAATCTCCACACCCGGACTAATCCCAACTCGAATACTTGTTTTATGAAATACAGCCTTATCGCAGCAGCATTACTAGCCTACTCATCGGTTTCAGCAGCAGTGCTGGTAACTGAAGGGTTTAATTACCCATCTGGTGCTCTGACCGGACAGAGCGGAGGCACGGGTTTCACTGCCGCATGGGCACTGCCCGCGGTAAACACGCCCGCCAGTGCCGTCACCTTTCCGGTAGTCGCCACAGGATTAACCGGTAGCGCAGTCCCAGGTGGAGTGTCTGGTGGTGCCATTGAAGATGCGAATGGTTCAGGTGCCTTCAAGAACTCCCGGGCCTTCGATGCCACCGGTCTTTATGCTGATGGCAATACAATCTGGTATAGCTTTCTGGCTACTCAGGGTATAGCAGGCAATGCATCCATTCGTTTTGGAACCACTGAAGCTCAGGGGCAAAATAATGGTATCGGCATGAGTTTTAATGTAACGAATGGGATTCGTGCAGCCATTGGCGGCACATCGACTTCATTAGTTAATGCATTAGCTCTTAACACGACTTATTTTATTGTAGGAAAGGCATCGTTCAGTGCGGCAGCACTTGGCGATACCTCACAGGCTTGGGTATTACCGGCAACGGCCATCCCAGCAGATGTTAGTGAGGCTTCATTGAATGCCCTGGCGCTGCATACAACACTACTGACGGGGGATGCCATCATGAATACCACTGGGAATATAATGTACCTGGCTAGTTTTGCCACATCGACCACTACGTTGGACGAGATTCGCGTGGGCACTACACTGGCAGATGTTGTTGTTCCGGAACCCTCAACCTACGCACTCCTGGCTGGCAGCAGCATCGTCTTGCTGGCTCTACTGCGTCGTCGCAAGTAGTTCGAATTAACCGCATAATTCCAAATTTCAATCAAGGACCGGGCGATGTTTTCATTGCCCGGTCTTTTTTATTTAAATAGGAAAATGGAGTGTGACCGACCAGTGCTTTTCCAGGGATGCCGTAGTGTGTGTTGAACGTATACAAAGGCACAACGGACATATTCCGCGCCGAAGGCGCAACCACTCTTGAGCCCAGGGCGATGCCCTGGGCTCAAGAGTTGATGCACCTTCGGTGCGACAGAATGCCATGAATTCTACACTAAACAGATACCTTTGTACGGCAGCGTATTGCCCTCAAACCACTCTGGACTGATCGTGGTACGGTGTGCATCTTTCGGAATACCGCGTTCGCTGGCTTCGCGAAGTCCGGCGAGTGTTTTCAGTACTACTTCAGCCACCCGGATATCATTGCGTACTATACTGGTGTAATGCTCGGGCTCCACGTCGCTTTTTACCAGCGATACGAATCCACAACGCTCAGGGGTAAACCCAAGGCTAGTCATCCAGTAGCCAACGAGACCCGTCAAACCGATCACTACATCCGGTTCCTGCTCGTTAATCCAGCGAGTAAAGGGTTCAATTCGTTCGGCCCCAGCCTCCATGATATGAGGTGCCAGCCGATCCTGAACGGGAATGGTTTCCTGTTGCAGAATCAGGTAAGCCCCCATCCTGCGCTGAAAGTCCACATCGTTGTCTCCGTGTCGCGGCAGGGCGAGACCGATACGCCGGTAGCCGCGTTGGCAGGATGTGTGCATTACAAGCTTGATCGATTGAAAAACCCCGAGATCCACCTTGTGAAAGGGCACTGGGTAAATACTCCCACCCATGGATACCACGTGGAAGCCATCCCACTGCATCTTGTTGAGTATATCGGTAGGCTCCCGCACCGGTGCAAGTACGATTTCATGTAAACCGCGTGCTACAAGCATTCGGTTGAGTGCATCGTACTGGCTGTAAGCCCGAAAGTTGATAGCCAGTGTCTTGTAGCCGAGTCGTTGCGATGCCAACTCCACGGCATGGTAATGCCGCCCATAGATATGTGTAGGGATGGCGAATGGGTCGGTACTTTGGTGAGATTGCCCATGCAAAAAGACTACGACGGGGTCATGCTCCTCCTTGTCGGATTGCCACCGGTGTCTGGCCAGACTGCGCATCCAGGGGTCTGCCACGTAACCAAGGCGTGTGGCTGTCTCCAGTATCTTTTTGCGGGTCAATTCGGGTATCTTGGGATGGCCTCGCAGGGCCAGCGACACGGTGGCTTTACTCACACCAGCTGCAAGGGCTATATCTTCATGGGTGACGTGGGCCATTCTGTGAATGTAAACAATTCATTTCACGGTGCAAGTCACAGGTAATCTTGTTAACCTTAAGAGGCTTCGCTTTTCGGGGGATATTCCTCATTATTTATCCCAGACAACAGCCCAGCAGCCTACCCCGGCAATCAACCAACCAAACGCATCCCGAAGGATGCTAAACAATAGCTCTCACCTTGGCGTGGGCACGATTGTCATCACCTCAAATCCTACCCTACATGTACAAAACCCTGCTTCCTATCAGGTCTCTGAAAGTAATGTTACTCATGGCAGCCGCATCGGCTGCACTTCCAGCTACAGCCGCACTTAATACAGCGGAACTCTCACCCGTCGGCTACCATGTCGGCGGCGTGAACTATTACAGCGTCCCGTACTTTGCGAATTCCCTCTACTTCTGCAAAGCACAGTGGAAGGACAAGACCGCTGGCACTTATCTGCCCCGCACATCCACGCAACTCAGCGCCACAGGGTATCCTATATCCCTCAATTCTGGTCAGATATTAATGATTGATCCGCTGGGAATGTCGGGCACGTATCAAGTACCGTCCACGTGGCCGAATCGCGAGAATGGCCTATACAATGGGCAACTCGTACTCACCTGGAAGGGCGATGCGGACATCCGTGTGTCCAATGCAACCAGCCAGGTATCGGGCACCACCACGGGCAATGTAGTGAATGGTCGTCGTGTTTACAAGATAACCGCTCCCCCGCAGATTGAAGTCGTGGGTGTGAATGCCGCCAACCCGATCACGGAGATTCGTTCCTGGCTGCCAGACCCGGCCAATCCACAAAATGCATCTTTGGAGAATCAGCTTTTTTATCCCACGCTTTTAAGCCACATCGCGGAAGGCAACTGGTACGTAATTCGGTTTATGGACTGGACCCCAACCAATGCCAGCCCCCAACAAGACTGGATCGACCGGCGCCTTCCAGATGATTGTTTCCAAACCGGGACGCTAAACACTCGCATCCCCGCCACTGGATTCCCCGGTGACCGTGGCACCGGAGTAGCATTCGAGCACATGGTCGCACTCTGTAATGCAACCGGGAAAGACATGTGGATCAACGTCCCCCACCTGGCCACGGATGATTTCATTCTCAAGATGGCCAGAACAATAATGTACGGCTCGGATGGCGTGAACCCTTATACCTCAACACAAGCGAGCCCCAAGTACCCACCACTCAACAGCGCTCGCAAAGTGTACGTAGAGTACTCCAATGAAATATGGTCCAGTGGCGATGCCTTTGCCCAGGGAAACTGGGCACAAGAACAGGCAACTGCCCAAGGCATTACCAAGCCACAATTCGTTGCACGCAACTTCTCGCGCTGTTGGAGCATCTTTGAGTCTGTAATCGGTGCTGCCCGAGTGAACCGTATCGCAGCGGTATTTACCGCGAACCAGACTTACACCGATGGCTTCATCAATGAACTCTACAACAATGCCACGCTACTCCAGCCCGAAGCCATTGCGGGTACGACCTACTTTGGTCAGGGCATTCAGAACTGGGCCTATGCACAGAACTTCGGTCCTGCCGTGGCAAACAGTTGGACGTCCTCCTACTGGGGAAGTGCACAGATGCAGACCGATATCACCAAGACCTATGACCAGTGGAACTACTACGTTCTCGCTGGAGCTTCCTATGGTGGCTCCACCGGCTATGATAATGTGGCTACGCAGGGTGGTTTTGATACATATCTCCAGAATATAGCCACCACGAGAAATCTGCCCATCATCGCCTATGAAGGCGGTCCCTCGATCTACACCGACAAGATCGACACCGGTGCTTCAGCCCTCGATGACTGGATTACTTTCTTTATGGTCGAGTTTAATAGAAATCAGCGTTTTGCGGACATCTATAACATCCATCTGAATCAGGCATTCGCCCGCGGTTTGCGCTCACACATGATGTTTGTAGACTGCTCGGGCTGGGGTAAATACGGGCAGTGGGGCCACTTGGAGTACTTCACGCAACCCACCGCCCAGTCCCCCAAGTACAAGCTCATGTTGGATATTCTCAATGAGTTTGCAGGCATTCGCAACCCAGGCGAACCGCTTAATGCCGTACCCTCGTTTACCAATGCGCAGGTGCTTGCAGACGCCTGGGTAGGCCAGTCCTACAGCACCACGATTAACACCACTGGCGGTAATGGAACGCGCACCGTCAAAACCATCGGCACTCAACTGGTCCCCGGGTTAACCTGGAATTCCACAACGCGCACTCTCAGTGGAACCCCAACTGCTACGGGCACATGCTACATCTACTTGCGAGTCGTTGATGGCGATGGTGACCCGGCTTGGCGCAACTTCAAAGTCTGGGTTAAGCAACGCGCTTCATCCGGCGAAACTACGATTGACTTCGAAAGTCTGACCGTGAGTACCACTGTTGCCGAACCGTTGACACAGGGTAATTTCCAGTTTCTCTCGAAACTCGACGGCACGGGTACGGCTCTTGAAATCGCTGGCACACCAGGCTACACCAGCAAGATTCTCCATACCGAGACGTGGGGTAACAATCTCTATCTACGCCGCACGGATGGTGGCTCCTTCGACCTTACAGAACTGGATGTGCTCCGGGCGAAAACCAGCACCCAGGCGCAGAGTGTGGTAATCACTGGCTCGAACAGCACAGGGGCAACGATTAGTACCACCTACAATATTAATACTGGTGTCAACACGCCACAGCATCTGTACCTCGACTGGGCTAGCTGTAACCTGGTGCAAATCACCTTCTATGAGCTGGTCAACGGAGGCGGGAGTGTGCGCTTTGGTGGAATAGATAACGTACACCTGAATGACGCCACACCGACCCCGCCGAGTTCGTCGTCCTCATCGTCGAGTTCGTCCTCGAGCAGCTCTTCATCAAGCTCGTCGTCCAGTAGTTCATCGAGTTCCTCCTCCAGTAGTTCTTCCAGTTCGAGCAGTTCCACTAGCAGCAGTGGTGGCGGAACCAACATTCTCATCAATGGCAACTTCAGCAGCGCCGTGGCGGGCACACTCGGGTACGGAGTAAATATCAACAGTACCCACGCCGGTCTTGGCTGGTATGATAATGTTAACAGTGGAAGACCGCTCGCAATCAGTGGCGGTGTGTTAACCGGGAACAGCGGAACCGTGATTCCAGAGACGGTTTACCAGATCATCGCCAACAACAAGGCAGCAAAGAATGCCGGGCAGTTTGGATTCGATGTCACCACGGCAAACAGCTCCTGTTCGTGGATCATCTATGGGGCCAATGGCACGGCGGCAGCCATAGACAGCGCGTTGGACTCTCAGAACTTCGATACGAGTGCACTGGCACCGACTTCTCCTGCTGCCCCGATAGTGCTACTTGCCAGCGGCACGTTTAACAGTGCGGGTACGGGTAAGACTGCTGCTGTGAACTTTGGCACCGGATACGACTACATTATCGTAACCATCAGTACGAATGCCATTATTACCAGCGCAAACTTCGCCATAGACAATCTCACGCTTGCAGGTGCTCCCACCGTTACGAATCTGCTGGTTAATGGTAACTTCACCAGTGCCATGGCGGGTACAATTGCTTACGGAGTAAACATCGCGAGTGCTCAAGCCGGTCTGGGCTGGTACGAGAATGTTAACGCTTCACGCCCACTGGTCATCAGCGGAGGTGTACTCACTGGAAATGCCGGAGCAGGCGGTACAGAAACCGTTTATCAGATTCTCTTCAATAACAAAGCACGCACCGGTACCGGTAGCTTTGTCCGCGATGTGGTCACCGCAAATGCAGCCGTGTCCTGGGTAGTTTATGGTGTGAATGGAACGGTGTCCGTTGTGGATACTGCGCTCAATGCGCAGAACCTTGATACCAATGCGACCCCACCCGCCGCCCCCACTGCGCCAATTGTCAGTCTGGGTACTGGCACATTCGGCACAGCGGGTACAGCCCAGAGCACAAGTGTGAACTACGGCACCGGGTATGATTATCTCATTGTTGCCATCACCACGAATAGTGCGGTCACCGCTGCAAACTTCGCGATTGATAATCTATCTTTGCAGTAAGCCCTTTGGGAAGTTTAGCATAGTAGGAAAACAGGACTAGGAGCGCGGGCCGGGGAAGACAACTTCCCCGGCCTTCTTTTGCATTCTTGTGATGAAACGGAGGACATCCTAACCCAAAGAGGAGATGCATACCGTCCCCAGGGGACGATGGGTTTCGCGTAGAATTCATGGCATTCTGTCGCACCGAAGGTGCATCAACTCATGAGCCCAGGGGGGAGCGGGTTAGAAAACCCGCTCTCCGTTTGCTTCGAACACCCAACGGAGGGCGGACATTCTTGTCCGCTGTTATACCAACGGAGGGCGGACATTCTTGTCCGCCTATTTGCGATCAACGGTGTATTGATTTATCTAGTCGGAGCCAAACTTCAGCCCCAGGTTAAAACCTGGGGCTAAGATGCATACCGTCCCCTTGGGACGTTGGGATGCCTGCGGCATCCTCGAAAAAGCACTGTTCGGTCACATGCCATTTTCCTCTTGAAGAACAAGGTTCGGAGGGTAGGCACAAAGGTGCAAAGGCACATAGGCACAAAGTCGGAAAGGCAGAGGCAGGAGGCAGAAGTCGAACCAATCTCCTTGTTACTCCCATCGCGAAACACGCCGGCGTGTTGTTGGGCTCTTGAGGCACAAGGGGCAAAGGCAGATGGCATAAGGCAGAAGAAGAACACGCACCGCATGTGATTCCCATCCCGATAATCGCACGCTAGTTGGCCTACTTTTTAGGTTAAGAGCTTCTTAATTACACGCTCCCGCCCCCAGTCGTTTCAATACCTCACTCAAGTCGGCGATCTTGACTGGTTTGGAAAGATGGCCATCCATGCCGGCGTTGAGGCAGGCATCCCTGTCCTCGCGGGAGGCGGAGGCGGTGAGGGCATAGATTAAGGGTTGGCGATCCGTTGGCAGTTGTTTGCGAATCTGGCGGGTGGCGTCCAGCCCGTCGAGTGTTGGCATTTGCACGTCCATAAGCACGACATCGAAGAGGCTTTTCAGGCAGGCATCCACGGCTTCTTGACCGTTCTGTACCATGATGGGCACTATCCCGTGCTCACGTTCGAGCAGCAGAGCGAGTACCCTTCTGTTTACGGGGTTATCCTCGGCAACCAGCACTTTCCACTCTTTCTTCTCCTGGTTATGGCAGGGTTCGGCCTCCAATGGCTGCCCGTGGTCATCGCTGAACAGGGTTTGCAGCTTGCGCACGGTTATGGGGCGAAAGAGGGTGAGGTGTACGTTCAGCTTTTGTCGTTCACGGCGCTCGAGTTGGTACCCCTCCAGCCAGTTGATTGCGACGAGCCGGCATCCGTGCGCCGCAAGGCTGCTAATGGCATTTAACTGGTGGAGCACGGTGGTAATAGATTCTCCATCCTTGTGGTTATCGAGAAGAATCGCATCCGGCTGGAGTATCTGTGCTTGTTGTAAAAGGTCTTGAACGGACTGGACTGGATAGCAGTGGGTCTGCGCCTGTATACAGGTGGCAACCACGCCGGCAATCGTCTCCGCGCAGTTGGAGAAATAGATCAGGCTGCGTCCTTTGATCGGATTCGGTGTCTGCTCGGCAGGCACTCCATCATCGACACGATATTGGAGCTGTACGGTAAACGCGGTGCCTTTCCCCAACTCACTCGCCATACTGATGGTGCCGTCCTGTAACTCGCAGAGGCGTCTGCAGATTGTCAACCCAAGCCCCGTGCCACCGAAGCGCCGTGTGGTGGAGGTATCTGCCTGGGAGAAAGCCTGGAAGACCTGCTCCTGCATCTCGCCAGCTATGCCGATGCCAGTATCCTTGACGATGATTTGGATGGTCACGAAATGCGGATTGCCCTTCACCGGCAGGGCGTGGATGGAGACTTTTACCTGTCCATGAATGGTGAACTTGAGGGCATTGCTCAGCAGGTTGGTCAGTATCTGGCGCAGCCGTAATGAGTCCCCGGATACGATTTCTGGAAGCGCGGGATCGGACTCCATCAACAGGTTCAGCCCCTTGCTCGCAGCGGAGAAGGCGAATAACTCGAGGGTATCCTCGACCAGGCTCAAGAGGTTGAAGGGGGCGATCTCAAACTCCAGTTTCCCGGCCTCAATCTTGGAGAGGTCTAGAATGTCATTAATAAGCGAAAGCAGGGACTCCGCACTGTGGCCGATGACCCGGGCAAACTCCTGCTGCTCAGTGGTGAGGCCTGTGCGACCGAGAAGATGAGCCATGCCCATGATCGCATTCATCGGCGTGCGAATCTCGTGGGACATATTGGCTAGAAAGCGGCTCTTGGTCTGGCTGGCTTCCTCTGCCACGGCTCGTGCCTCCTTGAGCAGGATTATCTCGCGCTCTTTATGTTCGGTTTCGTAGTGAACCTTGAGCTGGGAGATGCGGTTCTGAATTTTTTCGGAGCGAAGATTGTCAGAGAGGGTTCTGGCTTCGCGGCATAGAGCGAGCGCGGCAACGGACTTTCCCTCTGCCTCGCGGATGTCACAGAGCAACTCGATGCATTTCAGCCGGAGAGGAGCCTTGTCCTCTTTTTTGGCACCATTGAGCGCATCGACACAGTCCCGCGACGCATTGTCGAGATTACCGAGCTTGAAGTGAATTTCGGCCCGTTTGTAGAGAGCGTTAACTTCATAGGCTGGCAGCTGATAGCGCACGATACCTGCCATGGCGAACTCGATGATATCCATAGCCGCCGCGAACTGCTCTTCGCGAAGGTCAAGATCGGCCAGATTCAGAAGGCAGATGACCTCGTTTTCAATATTTGCGGTTGCCTTGGAGAGGTCCAGAGACTCGGCGAAGGCCACCCGCGCGGATGAATAGACCTTCTGCATCATCTGGGCTACCCCGAGATTATTCATCGAGTTGGCAAGACTCACCGGATTGTTGAGCAGCTTGAAGTGGGTGATGGCTTCGCGGCAGTAGCATTCGGCTTCATCCCAGCGCTCAAGAGTGATCAGGAGCGACCCCAGATTACACGAGCATGAGGCGATGGCACGTGTAGCGTCTATCTCTCTCGCCAGCCGCAGACATTCGAGCTGTGTGTTGATGGCCTCTTCCATGCTGCCACCACTGGCAAGCGCCATTCCGAGCGTATTTAATATCTCGCATCGAGAGAACTTCACATCCCGATAATTCGCGCCCACGGTCGCTGCCAGTGCCTCATGGCAGAGCTGTATGCTCATCTCCATCTCCCTCGCGTAGAGATGCACTACTGCCATCTGGCGCAAGGATTTTACTTTAAGCCGGGAGTCCCGTCGTGTAACGGGTAGTGTCATTGCCTGTCTGGCATAGTTGCGGGCAATCTCACCCTGATTCAACACTGAGGCCGCGAAGGATGCGGACAGTAATACCTCGCAATAGCTGCTCTCGGTGGCGCGGTTCTCTAATAATGGCAGAAGTCGCTCCGCCAGCTTCGTACAACGCGAAGGGTTCTGCCGACTGAGGAACTCCATCCTTCGTGAAAGGATGGGATAGTCTTTTTTCTGCTTGTTCATGCTTATCTTGCCAGCGAAAGACCACAATTTGTGGCTCCCCACAAAGATGTGGTACAGACGGGTGCGGGTTTCTTTAATCGTCCATGGTTTCTACTCACAATTAATGCCAACATTTAGATAGTATACCCTATATGTCGGACGAAGCCTATACAGGGTAAACTGTATATTCGGCCTTTATACCGCATTTCATAGTTTTTTTAAGGACGGCGGACGTTTCCCGTCCCCGTAGAAGGTTAAAGCCATATAATAGAAGTAGGCACAAAGCTGAGGCACTGAGCCGGAAAATGGGGTGGGCTCATATTGGCGGAACGCTGAAAGCAGATGGCGTCTCATCCGGTTTCGGGTTCGCTGGAAGACACACGGGCAAGTTGCCCGTGCCACTGTAAACAGTCCAACAACTTCGAAATGCATCGATCTATCAAGATTTGTCGCCGGGTAAAAAGATTGCGCTGTCGCGGTGCGTCCATAGCGTTACACGCTTCTGCCCAACAGTATTGATATCATGAAAAAATCCCAATCTGCATCCCCAATTGCATCGCTTGGCACGATCCGCCAGACCGGAACGGCTGCCAGCGGTATAAACCTCGGAGGCATCGGCACTGCTGGTGTCGAACTCTGGCCGGATGGCCGTTTCCACCAGTGGAAGATCGCCAATGCGATGCCCTGGAGCGTTTATGATAACACCTGGCACCCGGAAAGCTATGCCGAGCCCTCGATTGCCGTGGGCGATACGGACTTCTTTATCCGTATCGAGTCCCCCGCGCTGAAGCGCCCGGTGTACCGCTGGCTCTTCACGGGCAATGGCAACCTCTGCACCACGGCATCGCACTTTTACCGGCACCATAAGTACTTCTTTATTAAGAGTGTGGCCGCCATTGATTACCGCGCAGAGTACCCGTTCGTTTACCTCACCTACGTGGACGACGAGATACCGGTGAAGGTCTCGCTGAAGGCGTGGTCCCCCTCCATTCCCCGGGATTTGAAGAACAGCAGCCTGCCCGGCTTCCTTCTGGACTTCACAGTGGAGAACCCCACGAAGCACCCGGTAAAGGTATCCCTTGTATGGCAGCAGGTAAACTTCGCTGGCTATGCTGCGAAAGAGATCAAACAGCGCCACACCAAGAGCACGCACGGGCGCAATACCCTCATTCGCATGGAGGGCAGCACGGCCGACCCCACGCATGACAGCTCGGGCTGCAAGACTGTGTGGGCTGCACCCTCGAAGGGACAGAGCGTGACCTCCCTTGCGTCGAATCCCTACATGCAGAACATCATGTGGTCCATCCACCGCACCGGAGGGCTCGATGGCGAGCTGCTCCCGCCACGCTTGCAACGGGAAGAGATGGTGGAGACCCCGCGCAAAGGCGCACCGAACAAGGCGTGGCTCTGCGTCCAGCAGACGATCGACCCGAAGAGCAGCGCGGATTTCCACTTCGGCCTTGCCTGGCACTTCCCGAATCACCGTTCGGTTAAGAAGACGCTCGTTGGCCACATGTATGAGAACTGGTTCAAGGACTCCACCGAAGTGGCGAAGTACTTGATCGACCGTCGCGAGAAGCTCCACGACGCCTCTCGCCTGCTGCCAGAGATGGTCATGGCATCAACCTTGCCGGAGAGCTTGCGCCTGTCGCTGCTCGACCAGCTTAACACGCTTACGACCAATTCCCAGTTCCTGAAGAGTGGACGAATCGGTATCCAGGAAGGCCAAGGCTGCTGCTCCTATAATACTACGGACGTGGACCACTACTCGTCCTACGCGCCCTCACTGGTGCAGCCGGAGTTCCGCCAGATCGTGTGCGACATGCATACAGCGATGGCGCACCCGAAGAACGGGAAGATGTACCACGGCTTCCCCGGCACGGTCGAGGACATCGCCATAGATGAATCCACACTCCACGGCTATAACCGCTGGGACGTGTGTTGCCAGTATGTTATCCAAGTGTATCGCGATGCCAAGTGGTCCGGCAACAAGGCGCTCCTCGAGCGTGCTTGGGAAGCCATGAAGCGGACGATGGACCTCGTGGCCTCGATGGACTTTTATAAAGTGGGTCTGCCCTATCTCGAAGGCGGCATCACCTACGATCACTGGCGCATGAAGGGCGTCGTGGGATACATGGCTGGGGTTTACCTAGCCGCACTACGAGCCATGGAAGACGCAGCCGAACTCCTCGGTGATGTGGAAACTGCCAGTACCTCGCGAGCCCGCTTCGAGTACGGCCTGAAGAGCTTTGAGAAACTCTTCTGGAACGGGAAACAGTATGTGCTCTACTACGGTCGCTCCCGCCCGGGAGAAGTCGTTACCTACAAACACGAAGGCCATGAAGGCCACCTCGACCCACAGAAGCCAGACTTCACTGGCCTCGACGAGTCTTGCTGCTGTGGACAAGACTCCGAGTGTTGCAAGAAAGACGATGATTCGAATGGCAAAGTCGGCGAAGACCGCTGCCTCGGGGCAGACTGCTGCTGCGAAGACGAGGAGGACGATGATGACTCCTGCTGCAAACCCGGCAGCGGCTGCTGCGACCGCGCCGTGGCTTATGAGGAGATCAAGGACACTGGTCTGATGACAGACCTTCTCAACGGCAACGCTACCACTGTTGCCATCGGCCTCGGTTCCTTCCTCGACCCAAAGCGCGTGAAAGCACAGCTAAAGCTCACGCTCCTGCACAATCTCCAGGAAGAGAACCAGTGTGTGGTCAACGGTACCTACCCGGACGACCACTTCCTCGACGAGTGGCCCTTTATGCAGTGGCAAACACCGTGGACCGGCACCGAGTACTTCTTTGCCATACAGCTCTACGCCGCAGGTATGGTGGAGGAGGGCGACAAGGTCATAGACATAGTCCTCAAGCGCCATTTGCGCGAAGGCATGCGCTTCGATCAGGCCGAGTGTAACAACCACTACGCGCGGCCACTCTGTATCTGGGGCGCGTACACTACACGCCTCGGCCTCGACTACGACGGCTGGCGCGGGCACCTCACCTTCAAGCCTGTTAGCACCGAGCCCACCTATAGCGGACTCCTTGCCACCGGCACCGCCCTGAGCTGGCTCGACTACTCCCGTGGCAAGAGCAAGAGCACCGCTTCGCTCACTGTACGCGAAGGTGGCCTCAGCTTAAAGCACTTCACCCTGCGCACCGATAGCGCACCGAAGAAGGCAACCGTCACGCTAAACGACAAGAAGCTTGACGCCACCGTCTCCAGCGAGAACGGCGCCACAACTATTCAGTTTGCCAAGGTCCAGAAACTGAAAGTCGGCTCAGTGCTGGATATCGTACTCGGATAGAGCGGCGTCTAAATCCTTCCGCCCCGCAACCGGTCCCATCCCGGCTGCGGGAGAAGTGGGGCGTCACAAGGGGCACGCAGGTCGATAATGTCAGTCACACTGACCAGTATTCTGAAATATTTCCTCCAAGGAGTTAACATTTCAGCAAATCGACCGATAGTTAATACATAAGCCTAGATTAAATAGACGCCATCAACGCCACTGTGCCACCCTTCCCGTGTCCACACATAATCCGGAAGTAGCAGCGCTTCAGCGCCGCATTCATGAACTGGAGGATGAACTCCAGCACGTGCGGCATGGCTTGCGCCACCGCAAAGCCGCGCAGACCGCGGAACTCCTAGCTCGCGATGCGGAGATTCTTGCCCGTATACCGGATGCAGTCATTGTGACAGACAGGGAGAGCAACATTACCTACTGGAATACGGCTGCCGAGGCTATCTATGGCTGCAAGGCGGAGGAGCTGCTAGGCAAGCCACTCACCGCGCGGTTGCCGCCGGATGCACCAGACAGCGACCATCAAGCGATTCGGGACACCTTTGCCCGTGTTATGAAGGGCGAAATTATTGAACAGGAAGTGCTCGACTATCACAGCAATGGGTCACGCTTCTGGACGAGTAAACACTTCCAGCGCATGCTCGATAGCGAGGGGCAGACCACGGGCGCCATTGGGATTGTTACAGACATTAGTGGCCGTAAGCGCGCGGAGGCCGAGATTCGGCGGTTCTTTACTGCGATTGAGCAGTGCCCCATTGCCATCGAGATAACAGACCCCGGCGGGACCATAATCTACGTGAACCCTACTTACTGCACTACCTCGGGCTACGCCATCGAGGATGTTGTGGGCCGCAACCTGAGCATCCTCAGCCCCGAGGATACGCCACAGTCTATTTATCATGAACTTTGGGCATCGGTCTCGGCAGGTATAAAGTGGCAGGGAGACCTAATCAGCAAGCGCAAGGATGGCACACTCTACACAGAACGCACGGTCATCTCCCCCATAACTGATGAGCTGGGGCGAATCACTAACTTCCTCGGGATAAAGGAGGATGTTACCAACCGCATACAGGCGCAGGAACAACTCAAGCAGCTCGAAGCCGAGTTACGCCAGGCACAGAAGATGGAAACCATAGGCACACTCGCCGGCGGCATAGCGCACGACTACAATAACATACTGACCGCGATATTCGGCTACACAGAGCTGGCCCAGCGCCATGTGGAGAAGAATAGTCCGGCGTATAACGACATGGATAAAGTGCTGCTTTCCGCACGGCGTGCACGCGAGCTTACCCGGCAGATTCTCACCTTCAGCAGGCGTGAAGAGCGTAGGGTTAATCCCATTAAGTTTACTACAGTACTCACCGATGCGGTCTCGCTGCTGCGTGCAGTCACTCCATCCACCATTGCGATTAGTACCGCCATAAACTGTCGGCAAGATACCGTTCTCGGCGATTCTACGCAGCTCCAGCAGGTAATTGTTAATCTTGGCACCAACGCAGTCCACGCGATGAAGGCCCATGGCACCAAGCTCGAGTTCACACTGGATGATGTACTACTAAACGCGGACGCAGACATTCGGCTCTCGAAGCTTCCTGCAGGACCCTACCTCAAGCTCGCAGTGCGAGACGAGGGCACGGGTATGTCCCCCGAGCTTCTCAAGCGTATATTTGACCCCTTCTTCACCACCAAATCTGTCGGAGAGGGGACTGGCCTGGGGCTTTCCGTGGTGATGGGCATCATCCTTTCGCACAGTGGGCAAATCCTGGTCGACAGCACGGAGGGCGGCGGGTCTGTTTTTCAGGTTTTTCTACCTATCACGACACTCACGGAGAAGCCCGACCACGGCGACCAGCTTACGCCCGAAGGCGGTTCGGAATCCATCCTGTTAATCGAGGACGAGGAACCCATTCTCCAAGCTCAGAGCAGCCTGCTAACCCGACTCGGGTACAAAGTCACGCCATGTATTTCCGCAATCCAGGCAATTAACGAATTTGAGCGCAATCCCGAGCGCTTCCATCTCATCATCACAGACCAGACTATGCCGGGCATGACTGGAATTGAGCTGGTTGCAAAGATACGCAACAAAAGAGACGATATCCCTATCATCGTCACGAGCGGCTACTCCCAGGCATTAACGCCAGAGGTGAAGAACCAGCTCAACATCTATGCCTTCGTCGATAAACCCTTCAATGCAGGTCGCCTAGACAGGACCATCCGCCAAGCCTGCGAGTCGTTTTCGAGAAAAGGGCTAACGAGTGCTAAGCCGATAGAGAAGCCATGAGGTCCAGGGCGGGTGGGTTGCGTCCCGATGGGACGCAGGGGATTCCATTGCGATGTTTTCTACCGACATTCTGCCCCTCTGGGGCAACAGGATGCCGTAGTCCCCGTTTAGCGTAGAATGCATGGCATTCCGTCGCACCAACCAGGCATCCCGGAATTTCAAAGGGATTGCTATGGGCGGGATATACGCCGCAAAGACGGACGACTCAACCCCGTTGGGGTAGGGGTATCTTTCACGTGCTTACCCAGGGTAGCCTGCTTCGGGATATTTTTGATTCTGTAAACACTCGATTTGACGCTAAACACGAACATGCCGTAGGCATCCTCGGAAAAGCATGGATTGGTCACCCGCCATTCCCTTTTAGGTTTAAGGAGAGTCGCCTCGGCTTATCCGGTGACTGTCACTTTCACCTGCGCGTCGATCAGCCCCAGTAGCTGGTAGTTATTCAGCCGCTCGATAAGGACCGGACTGAGTCGCGTGCCTGCTGTCATGAGTACGAGTCCATCGGTGCTGGCGATATCGCTGCTGAGAATGGTGCCGCTCTTTAGGTCACTCACTTTAACATTACCCTCGGTCGTGGTGCTCTTGTTGTCGGATAGCAACTGGATCACGCGGGCCAGGAGCACGGGGTCATACTTGCGTGCGTCGCGCTGGAGTGCCTCGAGGGCGAGGGCTCGTGTGAGGAGTACGCGCTCGTTGCTGATCAAGTCGTGACAGATGCGGAGTAAACGTGCACCAAGTGGGATTTCATTGCCGCCCGCGTGATTGAAGGGGCGACCCGTGCCATCAAAGTTTTTGTTGATGAAATGCAGGTTGGCGCAGACGCCTTCCAACCGGGGGATTTTTGACAGGAGTTTGCTCCCTGCCTCGTATGCAGAAGCGAGCATGCCCTGTTCTTCACTGGTCAAAGGGATTCCAGAGCGGTACTTATCAACAATAAATTCCGGCACCGTAAGCATGCCAACCTGCGAGAGCATCGCCGTTATATCCATTTCCCATTTGGAAAGCTCTGGAAAGGAAGGCAGGAGATTGGCAACCATCTCTTGGAGAAGCAGCGCGAACCCAAAGCCCGGCAGATCTTTAATGGACAGGATATCCGTCAGTACCCGCATGCTTCCGGCGAGCGTATTCTCGAGCAGTTCGCGTTCGGCGTTAATCAATCGGTACTGCTCGACCCCGCGCTCCAGCACGCCAGAGAGGATTTCCGTGGAGCATGGCTTGCACAGAAACATGAATACGTGGCCTCGGTTCACGGACTCGATGGCGGTTTGCTGGTCGGCATTGCCAGTGAGCATGATGCGCACCGTATCGGGTGCTTTCTTGCGCACGCTTTCGAGTAACTCGACGCCATTCATCCCGGGCATCTTCATATCTACGAGGACGACGGCGTAGGGGTTCTCTGGATGAAGCCGGGTGAGTGCTTCGGCTCCACCCTCTGCCGTATCGATCTCGAACTGCTTGCGCAAATTGCGACGTATGGCGTTCAAAATGTTGGGGTCATCATCTACACACAGGATGCGTCTGTTCATTGGAAAATTGGTTTCGTCGATTATAGGCTATGCGGAAAGCACACGCCATTCAGGTAGTTTTTCAAGAAGATGTATCCGCTTTAAATACGCTAAATCCACGGGTATGGTCTGGGACGATGCCGCAGGCCTCTTTTCGCCACAGATGGCATTGGCGGCATGAACTGCGGTCAGCGGGGTAAACTCATTAATGGCAAGGAGCGAAGGTGTATGGTGGTAGAGCACCGCCTCGACGAGAGGGGGTGGCAATCCCCATAACCCCAGCAGATACGCACCGAGGTCGGCGTGCGTTGACCTATAAACGCGGGATTCCGCTTCGATGAGAGAGCAGTGGTTCTCCGCCCGATAGACCTCCACTTTGTGATGAATCTCCGGCAGGTACGTGATGAGGATGAGCTTCCCCACATCGTGCAACAGCCCGGCTGTGTACACGGATTCGATCATCGCCGACGGCACTTGCTCTGTTTCTGCAATCCGCTTGGCTAATATGGCTACATCCAGACTGTGTGCCCAGAGTGCATTCATGAAACCCAACTGGTCCGGCTGTAGCTTAAACTGGTTAAAGGTGCCGATGGACATGAGCAGCCCGCGTACGGTCTCCAGTCCCAGATAGAGTATGGCCTCGGAGACGCCCGAGACATGACGCTTTATCCCGAAGAATGCGGAGTTGACCAGCTTCAGTATCTTCGCGGTGACCGCCACGTCTTGCTCAATCAGTTCTGCTATATCCTCGAGTGATGAGGATGGGTTCTGCAATACCTCCATAACCTTCTTATAAAGGAGCGGAAAGGCGGGGAGATTATCAATCCGGGAGACGATCTCGCGCAACTCTGAACTACTCATCGAATACTCCAGCGCCGTGGCCCTGGTCAGCGTACTCTCCAGCTCTGCCGGATCGCAGGGCTTCGCAAGGAACTGATGGGTGGCGCCGACGCAGCGCATGATCAAGTCCTTGTCCGTTTGGCCGGAGAGGATGAAGCGAATGGTCTTGGGATAAAGCCCCATGACTGTATTAAGCAGCTCGGCCCCATTCATGCCCGGCATCCGCATGTCGGCGACTATCACATCGAAGGGTTGTTTCTGAAACCGTTGCAACACTTCGGCGCCGCTACCGGCGTATTCCACTTCCCACTTTTCCGCGAAGCGATGCATGAGGCGGCGGATGCCATTCAGCACCATCGGCTCGTCATCTACGAAGATAATGCGTGTTTTGTGTGTGTTCATGCTTTATTCGGCCTATGTTAGTTAAAATCAGGCGAGGGCTCAATGCCTCATTTCCGCTCCTTTTATGGGCAGACGTATATGGAAGGTGGTGCCGACCCCCATCTCCGTATCGAAGGTTATGGAGCCGCCGAGTTTGTCCACTATCACGGAATGCGCGATGGTCAGCCCCTGGCCGGTACCACGGCCCACTTCCTTGGTGGTGAAGAATGGGTCAAATATCTTGCCCCTGTGTTTCTCAGGGATACCTGTCCCAGTGTCAGAGACATCGATCTCGACCCATGCGCCGGCAGAGCGGGTACTCAGGGCGATTTCGCCCTTGGTGTTGGGATTTTTGCCAAGTTTCTCCGCGATGGCATGGGCCGCATTCACGATCAGGTTCAGGATTACCTGGTTAAACTCGCCTTCCAGGCACATCACCATGGGCAGGTTTGGGTCGAGTTGAGTGACTAGCTCCGCCACGTACTTCCACTCGTTGCGCGCCACCGTAATCGTATTGGAGATGGCGTGGTTAATATCCACACTGGTCATGACCTGAGCCCCGGGATGGGAGAACTCTTTCATCGCACGCACGATGCTGGCCACCCGCTTGATTCCGTTGATGGATTCATCAATGGCCCGTGGTATCTCATCCATCAGAAAGCCGCAGTCGGCTTTCTTCACTGCCTCAGCCAGTGTGTGGATGGCAGTAGCGAGAGTCTGTGAATCCCTGTCGGTGCCACTCAAGTTAAGACATGCGGTAATGACAGGATTAAGCTCTGCAAAACTGGTCTGCATGAAGTGGAGGTTGTCATTCACGAACTGCGTTGGCGTGTTGATTTCATGGGCAATACCCGCAGCCAGTTGGCCAATGGATTCCATTTTCTGGGCATGTCTCAGTTGTGCCTCCATGAGCGCTTGCTCCTTCTTTTCCTTATTGCGCTGGCTGATATCATGCTTCACGACAATAAAGTGCGTTACCTGGCCAACCGTATCCATAACTGGAGTGATAGTCAGTTCCTCATCATAGGCGGTGCCGTCTTTACGGGTGTTGGGCAGCTCGCCATGCCAGAACTTGCCCTGGAGCAACAGACTCCGTAGCTCACTCATTACAGTGGGGTTATAATTTGGGGGAAATATGCAGGCTCGCCTTGTGCCCACAGTTTCCTGTGCGGAGTAGCCAGTTATGGACTCGAATGCGCGGTTGACATACAGGATGTCGCCTTCCGGGGTCGTGATCGCAAATCCCCGTACAGCTACATCGAGTGCTTTGAGGCGCACGCGCGCCACGGCTTCTGCTTCTTTGCGCCGGGCTATCTCGCGATTGGCCTCTGCGAGTGCTAGCTGGAGCTGGACCTCCATCGCTTTCTGCTCGGTACGGTTGGTATTGACGACGAGTATCGACTTGGGCGCACCGTGCTTGTCGCGTATGAGCGTGCGTCTGCTAAGCACTACTACTGGTTGATCTGTTTTTGTGTAGAGCACCAGCTCTCCACACCACGAGCCGGTTTGCAGAACCTGCTGCCTCACCGTAACCATGAGTTCGCGGCACTCCCTATACATCGCTTCTGGCAGGTTTCGGCCCATGACTTCTTCCCTGGTCCAGCCTACCAGCATTTCCGCACCATGATTCCAGAACTGTACTTTTCC
This sequence comes from Verrucomicrobiota bacterium, assembly GCA_033762955.1. Classification (GTDB taxonomy): domain Bacteria; phylum Verrucomicrobiota; class Verrucomicrobiia; order Opitutales; family Oceanipulchritudinaceae; genus JANRLC01. The sequence continues at coordinate 49,568 of JANRLC010000084.1, forward strand.
AGTCAGATCAAACACCCCTATCCCATCGCCAGAGATATCCAGAAGCGAGGCTTGCTCGCGCAACTGCGCCTCCGTTTGTTGGCGCAGGGAAACATCGCGAACGTATGCGATTATTCTAGATTCTCCATGGTGGGTGGTAACACGAGCGCTGACTTCCACGGGAATACTTTTACCGGCCTTGGTCCAGTGCAGGCTCGAAAAAATAGCGCGTCCTTTTGCTTCTACTTCAGATTTACATTTGTGAATCAAGGCCGGATCGCGGATTATATCGATCAGTGCCATCTTCAGGAGTTCATCCCGGGTGTATCCATAGAGATCGCAAGCGACTTTATTGACCTCTACCAGCCGACCTTGAGGGCTTATGAAGAGGACTGCATCATTGGCCGATTCGACAAGGGTGTGATAGAGATCTGCGTTTTCGTGCGCAGCCTTCTCCATAGCATATAATTTGCGGCGCAAGAATACATCCGACATGCACCGATTTAACACATCCGGCAGGCGCTGGAAGAATGCGTTGTCTTTGGGCAGGTAATCCAGGGCGCCAAGCTTCATCAGGTTAACCGCAATCGTTTCATCGCCCCTACCGGTCATGCCGATGAAGGGATGGTTAATACCATTGGCTCTCATGCTCGTTATGAGCTGCACCGAGTTCATGTCCGACAATGTGTAATCCAGTAACAGGATTGCATCATGCAGACCGGGCAAATCCTTCAAAGCCTGATTTCCCGATGTGGCGAATTGGGTCTGGTAGCCCTTGGATTGAAGAAATCTACAGACGGTGTTGTTCAGCGATTCATCATCGTCCACGACATAGACCAGAAGCTTTTCTGTCTGTGCCTCCTGGGCGACAAAGGGTGCGTTGCTGCCGGAGTTATTCATGGGGTGGACAGCGTTGAGAGGGCTGATTTCTGCTTTGGCTGGGGAGTGCTGGGCACATGGATGTGGAAGGTGGTACCAACGCCCATTTGTGTTTCAAAAGAAATACTCCCACCCAGCTTCTCCACGATTACGGAATGGGCGATCGTCAAGCCCTGGCCTGTGCCTCTACCGACATCCTTGGTGGTAAAGAATGGATCGAATATGCGCGAGCGATGCTGTTCGGGGATGCCCGTACCGTTGTCGCTGATAGCGATTGAGACCCCACCGCCATCGGTGCGGGTTTGTACGTGGATAAGCCCCTTCTTATCTGAATTGTGCCCCAGTTTATCCTCGATGGCGTGTGCCGCGTTCACGATGAAGTTAAGAATCACTTGATTAAATTCACCCAGCAAACAAGTTACAGAGGGAAGGTTGGGGTCCAGGTCTGTGGTGAGTTCCGCCACGTACTTCCACTCATTGCGTGCGACGGTAATGGTATTGAGGATGGCATGGTTTAGGTCGACACGTGTCATCTCTTTTACTCCGGGGTGGGAGAACTCTTTCATGGCTTTTACGATACTGGCCACGCGTTGGATACCGCCGAGGGTTTCTTCGATGGCGTGGGGAATCTCCTCCATCAGGTACCCGCCATCCACTGTCTTGAAGGCTTCCAGCATGCCTTCTACTACACTCGTGGAAACGGGCTTTCCAGCGGGCCGGCTGAGCAGCTCATTCATCACCTCAAGCACCGGGCGCAATTCCTGAAAGCTGGTCTGTAGGAAATGAACATTGTCGTTAACAAACTGGGTGGGCGTGTTTATTTCATGAGCTATCCCGGCAGCCAACTGCCCGATGGACTCCATCTTCTGCGCATGCAGCAACTGCCCCTCCATCTGGGTGTGTTGATGCTCGAACTCTTTGCGCTGGGTAATGTCTTGCTTGATGGCAACGTAGTGGGTGATGACTCCCTCCGCACTGGTCACCGGGGCAATCGTCATGGCCTCGTGATAGAGTGTGCCATCTTTGCGCTTGTTAATCAGCTCGCCACTCCACGACTGCCCATTCTTTAGTTGGGTCCACATCTTATTGTAGAAGGATACGTCCATCTTCCCAGATTTCAGCACGCGTGGATTCTTGCCCAAGGCCTCGCTGGCACTGTACCCCGTCAGCGTCTCAAACGCATGGTTAACATAGAGGATTATGCCGTCGCGCGTGGTGATGACAATGCCATCCACCGCCACATCCAGCGCGCGCAGTCGCAGGCTGGACTCCTGTTCCAGTGTCTTGCGATCGGTGATATCCAGCAATACTCCAATAAACCCGTTGCCGGGCTTATCTGCAGTCACCCCCACTGCTGATTTGTAGTGCATGAAACACCCAGTACTGCCATCCACACGGGGCAGCGTGCATTCATGAACGTGGATACCGCCCTCATAAAGCAGATGTGTATCCACTGCTGACCATAGCCCGGTAACAGCACCAGACCACATTCCTGTGATGGAACAGCCATTCAGCTTCTCCTTAACTATCCCAGCCAACTCACAAAATGCAGAATTACAGCCCATAATAATGGACTCTGTGTTTGTCCAATAGACTGGATTCGGGATGGATTGGATGAGGTCCGCCAGAAGTTGTTGGGCGTCCCGCAACTCCATTTCAGCCTGTACCCTATCCACAAGCATACGTTGGGCATCTGCCAGAGCAACACACAGGCGGGATTCCTTTTCCATCAATTCCCGCGAGGCTTGTTCGAGCGCATCGCGTGCGCGCTTCTGTCGGAACGCGATTTCCAGAACCGCCCGGATTTGGTGTTCGTTACAGGGCTTGATCAAGTACCCATACGGATGGAGCTGGCTCGCCTTTTCAAACACATCCGTATATGCAGTCATGAAAACTACCGGTATCCGGAAGCGCTCCCATATTCTACGCGCTGCCTCCAGCCCGTCGCATTCCTGAACCAGACATATATCACACAACAATAGCTCCGGTAGTAGCCCGATACCTTCCAGAGCGCCGATTTGCTCCATCGCCTTGTCAGCGCTCGTGGCCATGCCCACAATCGCGAATCCCGCACACTGGAGCTGGTACTCTACAATTTGCAAACAGAGCGGATCGTCATCCAGTATAAAAAGACTGGATGGCTGTCCGTCCGGCGACAGATCCACTCTATCGGGCTGCATTATTAGTTCTTCACTCAATCAGTTAAGTACTCCGGTATAGAGTATCTTCGGTAGATTTAACTATTTCTTAAGCAGCATGAACTCGCGGACGAGTTTCGCGATGAGAGTAACAAGGAAAGCTATCAGCTTGTATGGGTTTAGTGTATGTGTAGGGTTATCGAAGGTAGCCAGACCGTCCCGGTCTGGTGTATGACGTCAGATTACCCGAGCGAGACGGGATTGCCCGTGCGAGACGGATACACTAGCGACGACGTCGAGACGCCCAGCGCCTAAGCGACCAGACCGAGACGGTCTACCTACCAGAGACGCTCCGACTACAATTCCCCAGCGAGACGCCCGATGGTCCTCCGGGCCGTAATTGGCCAAAGTCCAGTCCGTCCCGACGGGACGCAGGCGGTTACATAGCTATGTTTCTACCGACATTATGCCCCGCCGGGGCCTCTGTACCTACATTCCGAACCTACGACAGAAATCGCCAGATGAGGGCTACGCCGCTGCAGAGGATGAACCCGATTACCAGAGGCATCACTGTGGAGAGGGTCGCCCATTTCCAGGAGCCGGTTTCCTTGTAAATGGTGTAGATCGTGGTGGAGCAGGGGTTATGGCAGAGGGAAAAGAGCATGAGGTTGATGGCGGTAAGGGTCGTCCATCCGCCAGCGACGAGTAGGGTCTTTAGCGTGGTATCGTCGGACTCAAACATCACCCCAGCGCCCTGGCCCATGTCATGCATGCCCGTAAAGAGCACCGTAAGCATAAGCACGCTGGGGATGACGATCTCGTTCGCGGGAATGGCGATGATATACGCCACGAGGATGACACCGGTCAGCCCCATAACCCAGGCTAGTGGCTCGAGCCCGTGGATCATCCAGAGGGCTATGGTCTGGTCGCCGATGGAGACATTTGAGATCAGCCAGATAACGAGCCCTGCGGGCAGGGCGAAGACTATGGCTCGCCAGAGCACAAAGAGCGTGCGGTCTATCAGCGAAGTGTAGAGCGTGCGCCAGAATCTCGGTGGGCGGTACGGCGGAAGCTCCAGGCTGAAGGTGGATGCCTCGCCTTTCAACCAGGTGCGGCTGAGTAGCCAACTGGTTAACAGAGTCAGCGCGACTCCGAGTAACATCACCCCGGCGACAGAGGCCGCAGCCACAATCCCGGATAGTGCTGGCGGTACGAGAGCGCCGATAAATACGGTGGCTATGAGTATTTGTGTGGGCCAGCGTCCGTTGCAGAGTGCGAAGTTATTCGTAACTATCGCGATGAGGCGCTCGCGCGGGGAGTCGATGATGCGGGCGGCGGTGACTCCGGCGGCGTTGCACCCATAGCCCATGGCCATGGTGAGGGATTGCTTGCCGTGGGCACCCACTTTCTGGAAGACGCGGTCGAGGTTAAACGCCACTCGCGGCAGGTAGCCGAAGTCCTCCAGTAGAGTGAAGAGCGGGAAGAAGATCATCATCGGCGGCAGCATCACACTGATGACCCACGCTGTGGCGAGATACATGCCATCAAACAGCAGGCCCGACAGCCACCACGGCATGCCGATGGTATTGCCAAGGGATTTCAGCAGCGGGTGCCCGTGGTCAAGCAGCACGGTCGCCAGCCAGCCCGAGGGGACATTTGCCCCCTCAATAGTAAGCCAGAGCACAATGGCGAAGATCGCGATCAGGATGGGAAAGCCCGTCAACCGACTGGTCAGCAAACGGTCGAGTTTGCTCTGCCAGGCCAGCCGTGTGGATTGACCGGGGCGGGAGACATTCCTCCCGGCGATGCGTGCGGACTCGCTGTAGATATCCTCTACCAGGTGCTCCTGGAAGTCTGGTGGTACCTTCCAGCGCAACTCCTCAGCGGTTTCCAGTATGTCACCGGGTGACGGATTTGGTGAAGCCATGATGTTCTTTAATAAATGGATTGGTCAGGCCTTGGCATTAACCCCGTTCGTGGTGGTGGTTGTGCTGGTGCCGGGCAGACCACCGAGTGTATCGGTTGCGACTGCATTGATTATTGCCGGGTCACCGCCCAGCAGGCGCAGGGCGACCCACTCCACTGGCTCCAGGCTGGGGAAGGTTTCACGAAGCATGGCAGACATCTTCAGCAGGGCGCTGCGGATGGGCGCGGACCTTATCGCCAACCGGTGGGGAGCGGTAACCAGCTGCCCCGTGGCGATTTCTGAAACCACGCGTAATAGCTCATCCATGCCTTCACCCTGGCGTGCTGCTGTGGCCACTACGGGGATGCCGAGATCGCGCGAGAGCCCGCGGACATCGATAGTCATCTTATGCGCACGAGCCTCGTCCATGAGATTGAGACAGAGCACGGCTTTACTCGTTATCTGAGTGATTTGCAGGGCGAGGTTGAGGTTGCGCTCCAGGCAGGTGGCATCCGCTACGATGATGGTAACATCCGGGCGACCGAAAAGGATGAAGTCCCGCGCCACTTCCTCATCGGGAGATGCGGAGAGAAGCGAGTAGGTGCCTGGCAGGTCCACAATTTTATACTGTTTATTCTGATAGGCGTAACCGCCTTCGGCTCGCTGCACGGTCTTGCCCGGCCAGTTCCCCGTGTGCTGATGCAGACCGGTGAGGTTGTTAAACACGGTACTCTTGCCCGTGTTTGGATTGCCAGCAAGGGCGACTACGTAGTCCCACTTGTCCAGGCGAAGCCCCAGCTTCTTCAAGACTGCGGCATGGTCGGAACCGCAGGTGGCACAGCCGGTGGGTGGGCAGGATGCACTCATGGCAGATTAGGCGGGGTTAATGGTTCTCATATAGACATGCTCGGCTTGTTCTTCGCGCAGAGCTACAAGCGTGCCGCGGATTTGATAGGCAATGGGGCTGGAGAGCGGGCTGGCAAATGCCCGGGTAATTACACTGCCGGGAACGAATCCCAAATCGAGTAATCGCGTGCGCTCTGCACCCCGGAAGTGCGGAGAAAGCCCCACCACTTCGCTCATTTGCCCGGGTTTAAGATCACTCAGCCGTGCCGGTATCGCACGCTGTGAATCCTCATGGGACAGAGTACCAAGGCTGATCTGTGCCGCCGCGTCACGCGGCAGTTGCACCGTGCGCCCTTCCACACCGAGGGAAAGATTTTGCCCGCGCTTGTCGCGCACAGAGATTCGCATGCCCGGGAAAATACCGGTGTCGAAGATGCGTTTGAAGATCGACGCCGGCTCATCCTCGATGTGGAGAACCACGCCGGTTTCGCCTGGTTTCCATTCGAGTAAATTGAGCGCATGGACCTCCGCCACGTGACCGGTGCGGGTTGGTATGGGGTCTCCGTGGGGGTCGTAGCGCGGTCGCCCCAAGCGATCTGCGAGATCGTCCACTTCTTTGACGGTGAGATGATGCTCCGCTTCGTGTGCACGGCTGTGCCACTCGTCTGCGCTCAGGCCAGATTCCCGGGCGAGGTAGGTCTCGTATAGTCTGTGCGCTCGAATGACTTGAAGCGCGTAGTCGATGCCTTCGCCAGTGAGGATGAATGATCCACTCACTACTTTCACCAAGTTTCCCTCCTGCAGACTGGCAAGCAACTCCGCTGCCTCGGCCCGTGGGATGGCCAGCGCACCGGCAACACTCTCCACACTCGCCGAGCGCTTCGTGTAGCCACAATCATACAAATGCTTCAGTGCATCCTCAGTGCGTATCCTGTTCTTCGTCGGTATTGGCGGCATTCTGGTTAACCTATTTACCTAGTTTATTGAATATATCAAGTTTTCTCTTTGAGTATTCAAAGAGAAGCAGGGGAAGTGAAGCCACCGACGCTTATTCTTGAAAAGGAATATGGTCGGTGACCAATCCAGGACTTTTCCCTGGATGCCGTAGGCACCCCAATGCCCATGTACGTGTTTAGTGTAGATTTTACCTATTTTGTATCTGTCTTGAAAATATCCCGAAGGGATTACGCCCCAAAGCCCGGGGTTGGCCGCAGGCCTACCCCGGGTAAATGTAAGAAACCGGACAACCCCAACGGGGTTGCGTCCGCATTGCTATTGGCGGGATATACGCCGTAAAGACGGACGACGCAACCCCGTTGGGGTTGGGGTATTTTTCACCTGCTTACTCAGGGTAGCCCGCTCCGCGAGCAACCCTTGGGCTTGGGGGCGTCATCCCTTCGGGATATTTCTGATTCTGAAAACACCGGATTTGACGCTAATCATGTACGTTGGCCTAGGTTGGGGCTAGGTCGCCCCTTCAGCGCTACCAAGGCAAATTGGGTTCAACTCATTTCCCATGACTTCAGGATGCCCGAACATGGACTCGACTCATGCCACCTTGGCAATCGGCTTCTCTTCCTGGGCACAATGACTTCGTGAGGCACTGCGCCTAGCGCGTGCGCAGTGTCTCGCCCTCTACCCACTCGGGCTCAATGATATATTCAGCGGGGTGGTTGACGAAACCGCGTTCGCCCCGACCAATTTGTCCTTCAAGAATCTCAAGTGCGCGGTTGTAGAGGCTGGATATGCTGAGGTCACAGCCCGAAATCACAGGAAGCCCTTCATAGTGCTCGGTGGTATTGAGCACCGCCGTGATTGAGGTGGTTTCCGGGATGCCAAAGCCTTCTTCGATTAGCTGGTAGAGCATCGACCAGTGATAGACCACTATGGCATCCGGACTGTATTCTTTCAGCCACAGCAAGGTAGCTGCATCGAGCAGCCTGTTAGTAATCGGGGTGCTACCACTGATTCGCCATTCGCAGTGGACTGCAGGTGGCAGCATCTTTTCTTTAAACGCTAAAAGGGCACCGAGTCGTTCGAGGTCATCACTCTCGCTGCGCGATTCGAGAAGTACGATGGCCATCCGACGACAGCCGCTTGCGACTGTTTTCCGGAGCGTCATCATCATGTAGTCGAACGCACTGTGGCGTACCAAATTAAAGCGCAATTCTGGCAGTGCCCGGGCGATCTTTACCACCGAGAACCGATCCCATCTAAACTCCATGACACTCTTCCAGAAGGGGTGCACAAACGCCCCGCCCCCAGCAATTATCAAACCGTCCACTCCCTGTTGCCAGAGGATGCGGGAAGCAACGGCGGGGGATGAAAAATCGCTTACGCAGAAATCCTTGCCTTCCCAGCCATGAGCATCGCACCCGGCCCGAAACGGACTTTCGAAGTGATTTTCAAAGAGATGACCAATTAAGAGCCGTCGCTGGTTCTTCTGGGTCTTACGCTGTGCCATGAGCGATGCTGCACTATTCACCTGGTAGCCCATCTGCTTCGCCACCGTCTGTACCCGCTCGCGAGTGGCTGCGGCCACGCCGGCGCGTCCGCGCAGAGCCTGCGACACAGTGAATGTGGAAACCCCGGCCTTTAAAGCCACATCGTCAATCGTTGTTTTCCTTGATGTTTCCACGTCCTAAACGCTTAGTTTTTCAGATTATTGCGGGATAGAAATAAATGGCAAGTATACATCCAGTATCCGATATACAATCCAAACAGTCACCAATCGTACCCATGAATAAGAATACTATTACCCTCATCGCTGCCCTACTGGCTTCTACCCTGTCAGTGCAGGCATCGATTATACTCAATGTGGACTTCTCGAACGCCGGCGCGACAAATTTGCAGGCGAGCGATTCCTTCCAAAACTTTAATGCCGCCATTGCCTCTAATACCGCGAGCCAGAGTTTCACCCCAACGACATCGGGTTTTACCTCCGGTAGTATCACGGTTGGTCTGGGTATGACTGCAGCATCTAGTGCCAATGGGGCTTTATTACAATCCCGTGACCGTAGCTACACGCTTTATCCATCACCAGCCTCTGGCAATATGTCCGGTGCGTATAAAGATGTGTATCGTGACTTTTATCGACTGAATTCTGCGGCCAGCTACAACGCCGGAGGTGTCGGTGGCGGTGCAGGTGGATTAGTACTCACACTGAGCGGACTCAATCCCAATCAGGAGTATTCCTTTGCCTGGCAGTCCTTCGATGCAAATGCAAATAGCAGCGGGTTGGGCACCTATAACATTCGTGGATTCCTCATTACCGGCACTACCAGTGGAGCCACTTTTCAGGATGCAAACGCAACGACCAATGTAGATCCGAGCTCAAGCATTAGTGTTTACGGAGCCAACAGTGCCAGTGCGCTCTTTCCCTCGGTTACTTCTGATGCATCCGGAGTCCTCAGTTTCCGTTTTGCGGTGGACGTTATCAATGGCGGTACTCTTCAAACTGCCTTCATCAACAGCTTTGAGTTGGCTGCTGTACCAGAACCGTCCACCTATGCATTGTTTGGCGGTTTGGCCGTCGTACTTGTTGCGTTTCTACGCCGCCGGAAGTAACACACAAACGCACTTCCTGACGTAGCTTTCCGCACATTTTAGTTATAGGGAAACATGTAAGTTACAGGAGTAGTTTGAAACGAAACCGCGCAACTCTCAGGAGGGGTTGCGCGGTTTTTTTTGTGCTATTCGGTTTGTAGATAAAGGACTCTGGCGGTCGAGAATTTCACTTCAGGTGTCCGGGAATTTGCTCCAGATGTCCGGAAAAACACTCCAGGTGTCCGGAAAAACACTCCAGGTGTCCGGAAAATCACTCCAGGTGTCCGGAAAATCACTGCAGGTGTCCGGAAAATCACCCCAAGTGTCTGGAAAATCACTGCAGATGTCTGGAATTTCCGATCTGTGACGGAGAATTTTCGATCTGTGACGGAGAATTTCCCCCCTGCGATGGAAAATTTCCACTCCTGCGATGGAAAATTTCCCCCTTGTGATGGAATTTTTCCCCCACGCGACGAAATATTTCCCCCATGCGACGAAATATTTCCCCCATACTCCGAAATATTTCCCCAATGCGATGGTGTAATCCCCATCTGTGATGGAGAATTTCACATCTGTGGTGGAGTCGGGGTACCCACGAGCAGTGTCCGAGTACCAAAAGGTCGTTCCCGAGTACCCATAAGTTGTGCCCGGGTGTCCATCAGCGGAGTTTTCGCACCCACAAGTCTATAAGAACTACCCATCTGCGTAGTTCACGCATGAGGCGACGCAGAACCGTGGGAATGCCACCTGAAACAGCCCAATAACTTCGAATTGCGCCCCCGTCGAATTTCTATTGCCCGACAAGATTGTTGGTACAATGCTGGTACATCTCCGTTGTTTGATAGCGGAGATGTCAGTCAGTCCCCCCATATACTCAGCATAATGAAAACGATAAAAGTTGGAACCATTGGTTACGGCGGTGCCTTTAACATGGGCCGTCAACACCTGAATGAACTCGTGCGCAACCCGGGCTTCGTTGCTACGGCAGTGTGCGACATCGATCCCGCTCGCGTGAAAATCGCGGAAACGGACTTCCCCGGCATCCAGACCTACACAGACCTTGATACGATGCTAGAGAAAAGTGATGTCGAGCTACTCGTCATCATTCTTCCGCATAATGTACACGGCGAGGTAGCCCTGAAGTGCCTCAAGGCTGGTCGCCATGTGGTGGTGGAGAAGCCCTTCGCCATCACTGTGGATGAGTGTGATGCGATGATTGCCGAGGCGAAGGCGCGGAATCTCCTGTGTTCCTGCTACCACAACCGCCACTGGGACTCGAACATTCTCACCATCACCAAGCACCTCGCAAAGATTGGCCGCCCCTTCCGCTGGGAATCCTACCAGGGTGGCTACGGCAAGCCCGGCGACTGGTGGCGCTCGAAGAAAGAGATTTCTGGCGGCCTCATCTACGATTGGGGAGCACACTTTATGGAATGGATGCTCCAAGTCATGCCCTATGAGATGACGGAGATTGCTGGCTATTCTGCGAACGATGTCTGGCCTGTGACCAACGAGGATGAGCTCGAAGCCGTGGTACGCTTCGGCGCAAACGCGGTCGTCTCCCACCAAGTCACGCAAGTCGCACTGGAAGGGAAACCTGCACTCCGCATCGTAGGAACGAAGGGCACCATTACGTGGGATTGGCGGAATGTTAACCTGACCACCGTGAATGACATCGGGGAGACTGTGCGCACAACACTTGTCAACGAACCCGGTGCCCAGCTCAAGTACTACGAGAATATCCACGCCCACCTCTTCAACGGCGACCCGTTAATCATCACCCCGGAGCACGCACGCCGTGTCATCCAGATACTCGACTACGCCACGCGCAGTGCAGAGAAGAGCGAGACGCTTAAAGCGAAGTACGTGTAGTTCGTAGTGACAGTAAACAGCTTACAGCACCTGCGAGCAAACGCGGCATGAGCCAAAGTCTGCTCGCAGGTGCATCTGAATCGGATGGAATTATCGACCGCAAAACGCCATGAGAGTGACTTTATTAAAAGTCTCACTGCCGCCCAGATAGAAGCCTGCGTGCATCGTATTCTGGGAGACGGCGTCACTGTGCTGACCGCAACAGAGATTACGATGGGTCTGTTTAACACAACCTTCCGCGTCGAGTTGGCGGATGGCCGCCGTTGTGCCCTGCGGGTGGGCCCTGGCGAGGCACCCGAGGTGTTCTCGAATGAGCGGCACCTGATGCGCCGCGAGCATAGCCTCACGCCACATCTGGCGGTAATCGCTCCGTTGCTCCCGCATGTCCTTGGCTCCGACTTCACCGGCACGGTACTGTCGCGTGACTTCGTACTCATGGACTGGATGGCGGGCGATAACTGGGATGAAGTGAAAGGCACACTCTCCGCTGAAGAGAATGACACCCTGTGGCGTGAGCTTGGTACGCTGGTGAAACAGATTCACGCCACGGTCGGCACTCATTTTGGCCCGCCCTCTCCCGAGCCGCCCTGCCGTACTTGGAGTGCGGTGCAAGTGCGTTGCGCACGAGGACTCGAAGACGATGCCGTTCGCTTTGGTCAGGAGGTGGCGCGCTTCACGCGCTTCCGTCGCTGCGTGGAACTTGCGGCCCCAGTACTTGACGAAATCACAGTCCCCCATCTTCTACACGGAGACCCGTGGCAGAAGAATGTTCTCATCCGCAAGGACGCATCGGGTGTACGCATAGTAGGACTACTCGACCACGACCGCGGCCTGTGGGGAGACCCCTGGGCGGAGTGGGTTTTTCAGAATAAGTACTTCAAGTCCACCTTGTGGGAATCCAGCGCCATGGAAGATTTCGCCCCCGCGTTTTGGGAAACCTACGGCCCGCGCCCCACGGACGAATCCAGCCTTCTACGGGCCAAGATTTACCATGGCTTGTTGTGCGCCCAGATAATCCTTGAGGCATGGCGTTACCACTGGGATGGGCGCTTGTTCATGCAGATGCTCGACCGCGTCTGCGGAGAACTGGAGACGCAACTTGGTACAGCCAGTGTTGAAGTTGCCAATCATTAATAGTTAAGTAAACGTGTCACCATGGACCTTGCCCGCCCGCCATTCACCCTGAGCGATGACCCCGCACGGCTGGATAAGGACTGGATTGTACGCACCCTCAAGGAAACCTACTGGGCTGGAGCGCGCCCGGAGGCGATCATTCTCAAAGCCATGGAGCAATCCACGCAATATGGTATTTACCACGAGGATGGCACAACAATCCAGCAAGTGGGATTCGCGCGCATGGTCTCCGATCACTGCACCTTTGCGTGGCTGTGTGATGTCGTTGTAGCACCTGCCTCGCGAGGCCGTGGCCTTGGCAAGTGGCTTGTGGAAAGTGTAACGAATGACCCGCAATGGAATACCTGCACCCTCTACCTCGTCACCCGCGATGCCCACACCCTCTACGAACGCAACGGCTTCGCACGGCATGAAGTGCTGAGAAGATCGCGGAAGGTGGAGTGGTGAGTGCCGCCAGAAGGTCTTGAGACTACTTCTTCGGAGGGAACGTAGCTAGAATGGCATCTATCGCCTTCGCAAGTGCTTCATCCTCAGTGCGATAGCCGTTGATATCGCGGGAGGACCAACCGCGCCAGAGGAGTTTACTGTCTTCGCGGCGAATGATGTCCACGATGAGCGTGCCGCGGTTGCCTATCTCGACATTCAAGCGGTCCAAGCCGCGATAGTTTCCAAAACGAGTGCTGTGGTCGTAGCCCCAATCCTGCGTTTCGGTGCGGTTGGTAATCTGGCCATTGATCTGGACGACCAAGTCTGCGGTGGCCAGTGCGGTTTCCTTGTAACCATTCGCAATGAGGTGTTCGCGCACAGCCCTTTCCAGTTTAGCCATCATGGTCGGGCCGATGGGTGGGTCGGATATCTCCGCGTCCAGTGCGATGGGTGTGACTGCAAATGACCGATACGCAGTGAAATCAGTAGCCGGGTCGGCATCACTGGCTGCGCGTGGAGCGGTCTGGCAACCAGCGACAGCGACAAGGAGGGCACAGATGAAGAGGGAGGCGAGAGTTTTCATCTCTTTAATATTACGCAAATTCCCCGAATTCACAAGCGGTGAGTTGAGCTCCATGAAGCCGCTGCGGCTCGTTCAGATGGAATGCCTCTGCGTTCAAGCACTAAACACCCATTTAACTAAAGGAATGTGGGCCTTCCTTTAGTTACCGTTCGTCTATCTAAAGGATGTTTAGCTAAACTCCGTGAAATAAGCCTGCCGTCAAATCACCCGTCTAGCTCTTCGCTGGCACTGGTTTCGGTCCCTTCTTAATCCATCCCATGGGCTTGCCCAGGGGTAGAATGACGCGGCCAAAGTAGCTGTTAATGAATACAGCTCCGGCAGCATAGAAGGAGAGGGCGGAGATGAGTAATTCCGAGTAGGCAGCGGCGGGCTTGAAGATATCCGGGCGGATGCCAAGTATCGTCAATGCGAGTGCCGGAAGGAGCACATTGATCAAGATGAGGATGAGCGCGAAGACCTTGTTCGCCTCGAATGCCGCCACCATTATAAACACAGAAAAAATCGTGTAGCCGATGCATGCAAATGCCAGGGGGCGCGGGTCCGCGTTGGCGCTCAGAGGGCCGAGCCAACCCAGCGATGTAGCCCAGTGCATGGCTACGGCAATCCAGAACAACCCGTACGCTCCGAGAACAATCGCGCCAAAGTAATTGTTCTTCTTAAAATCAACCGACGAGGCCCAAATCTGTGCAACCGAGCCGAGGAATAATGCCCACGGGATGAGGTAGTCCACCCCTGTGGTCCAGCCCATTTTTTGTGCGCCTGCCACCAGTGTGACCATGGCCAGGCCGAAGACACCGAGCGCGGTGGGATCGGAGAGCACGATGCGAGTTTCCGTTACAGAGTTCTGTCCTTGGGTTTGCATAAAAACCGCCTACGCATACGTGCATTGAGGCCTGGAGCAAGCCACGACTGCGCCCATGTGCACAATTTCGCCGTACTAATACATCTTAGTAGTTTTTTAAAAGGCTTTGATTCCACACCATTGCAGAGTGGTAAAGGAGACCGTGCACTGGCTTTGCCAATCAACGGAACTGCCCGAGTCATCAAGCGAACTGCTCAGTCCTTAATGTAAAGTGGCGAAGCCTTCATCGCAACTATTCATCCCTTCATCGGAACCGTTTTTACAATCATTGGAACTGTTCAGGTCCTAATGTAAAGTGGTGAAGCCTTCATTACTACTATTCATCCCTTCAACGGAACTGTTTTTACAATCATCAGAACAGCCGGAGTCCTAATGTAAAGTGGCGAAGGGTTCATCGCTACTTGTCATCCCTTCATCCGTACTGTTATGCCAATTATCGGAACTGCCCAAGCCCTGAGTAAAGTCGTGTAGCCTATGCGGGCGGCCATTCTTGGATTAAGACTTCCATTTGGGATACTGTGAGGTAACCGCCAGACGTTCTCCTACAGTCCGGTAGTCTGAGTAGGTTTGGCCGTAGGTCCACAGCTTGTCCTTCATCTCTCGGCAGCGTTGTTGGTGTGCCGGGTTGGTTGCCAGATTGTGCAGTTCGCGGGGATCATTGACGAGATCATACAGCTCCTCGAACTCGCTGTTGTACCAGATGTATTTCCACTCTTTCGTCCGCAGGCAGCGATTGTATTCCCCGGGTATGTTATACGGAGCGGCAAACGACACCCTATGCCCGGGCGTTTTCCCGTAGCGTTCCAGGTCCCTGACGTAGGCGGCGTAGTTTGGGTACGTGTTAATATCCACAGGCTGGCATACCTCAGCATAGATTTCGTCTTTGTGCGTAGTAGTTTTCCCTTCGAGTAAAGGCTTTAGTGACTTACCTTGTACCCCGATTGGTGCGGGAATCCCGCAGTAATCCAGCAGAGTCGGCATGATATCTATTTGGTCTGCCATGGTCTTGTCCACCGACTGTGGGTTGATGACCCCCGGCCAGGAAACGAGGCAGGGGACATGGATCAGTGAATCCGGCAGTACGAGGTCCTTTTTTACCATGTCGTACTCGCAGGCGAAGTCCCCGTGGTCGGAGGTGAATACAATAATGGTGTTCCCTGCGCGTCCCGACTCTTGTAGTGCGTCCAAGATAGCCCCTACATTTTCATCAATCCAGGAGACCATGGCATAATACACCGCGAGGTAATGTCGCTTGTCGTCAGCGCTCGCGTTGTCCATACACTGACCCTCCCGCTTTATTCGGTAGCGGCGCTGCTTTTGGTCCAGGGTGCCTTCGGGCACGTCGGGCAAACGGATGCTGGCGAGTGGGTACATATCCCGAAATTTCGCAGGGGCTACGTGGGGGACATGCGGATCATTGAAAGAAACCGTAAGGCAGAAAGGACGCTCTGCGGGTGCATTGCGGATGAAATCGACGGCAAATGCCCGATCGAGATAGGTATCCGTGGCTTCAGGTGCCCCATCGAAGAAAATACCCGAGGCCCAACTGCCCTTGCTGTTGAGCAGATACCGGGACGCAGCCTGCGCGTCTTTGTAGCGACGACGCTCTGCCGCATCCTTATCGGTTCCTGGTTTTAGCTCATTAATCTGATGGCGATCAAAGTTCTCGAACTCATGGTGCTCTAATAAATGATTTTTGCCTGTGTAGCCCAGGTAGTAGCCATTCTCTTTAAGGGTGCGGTAAAGATGGATTTCGTGGGGTTGCAGTAAGAAAGTCTCACCCCTACGAGCCATGCGGGCTCGTCCGGTGAATAAGTTTTGTCGCGAGGGGACACAGACGGGAGCCTGGGTGAAGAATGCTTGCAAATCTGCACCGGATGCCGCCAGCCGGTCCAAATTTGGTGTTACTGCCGGCCCCCCATGACACCCTAAAGCGTCATAGCGTTGCTGGTCGGTCATAACGAACAGAATGTTTGGGCGGATGTTGCCACCACTGGCAGTGTCAGGCTTGCTGGGGGCATTGGCATGCAGTCCCTGCAGGCCAGTACCCAAAACGCTACCAACTACAGCGATGTCTTTAATAAAATCACGTCGTTTCATGGGATATGCATTCACGCCAAGCGTGCTAATGTTGAGCTGAACCTAAAGAAGCGGGTGGCAACTCCAAGAGTAGGACTATTGATGATATTTTCATAGGTAATTAAGGGTTGCTGCGCACAATTCAGACCAGTTTAAGTATTTCAGAATTGACGGAAGGTTGAAACAGGCGTGATGCTCATGCGCATTAGCACCGATTCATCAACTCCCGATGAGCCTATTACTCAGGAGGCCATCGCGGCCCGGTGTGGGGTATCGCTAAGTGCGGTATCCCTGGCTTTAATGGGCAAGGGGCGGCTGGGGTTGGGCACACGTACCCGCATTTTAGAAGCGGCGCAGGCACTGGGCTATGTGCCCTCGCGCGCGGCGCAACAGATGGCTAACAGGCGATGGGCAGGAAGGAGTGGAGTCGGCGAGGGTCTTAATCTGGCATGGCTATATTCTTCTGTGGCTACTGCGTATATTAGCGCAGCGGAGCGGGAACGGCACGTCTTTCTGGCATTATGCAAGCCACACGGGCATGGCGCGACTGCGATTAATATTGCCTCATACCATAGACCGGAGACTTGGTGGGAGCAGTTGCGTGCGCGCGGGGTTGAAGGCATTTTGCTGGGACCGGGGATCACTACGGATTCCGTGGATATTGCCGCAGTATCCGCGGTTTGGCCAACAGTGGCGTATTATTCTCTAGCCTATGGTGGGCACTGCCACGAAGTGCTCGAGGATAATGCCGGGCGAATTATGCGGGCGGTGAGGTGGATGCGAGAGTTTGGGTATCGGCGTGTGGGGTTTGTAATGTTGGAGCATGAGCCGCCTCTGGATGACGACTATATCCGACGCGGAGCGTTACACTACATGCCTGAGAGATTTCCCGAAATGAGCTTTTGCCCGCCTTTGTTCTATCTGCCCCAGCATTACGGAAAAATTCAGCTTCAGGTATCTAAATGGTATAAGCAGCACCGTCCGGAAGTAGTGGTGGGAATGAATGAGGCGATCTACCATTCGTTGAAAGATACGGGCGTCAAAATTCCAGATGAAGTAGGTTTTTTAAATTTTAATCTACCAGACGCCTACGATCACAATCCCAGATTGCCGCTACAGTTAAGCGGATTTTTGCGTGAGCGCACACGCTTGTTGGCGTCTGCGATTCACCTGTTGGAAGGGTTGATTGCCCGCCCGCCGCAACCCGATTCGCCACCGGTGCGGTTGCTGATTGAGGCGGCACCGGTGGTGGGGCAGTCGCTTCGGCATCGCAGTGCTTCGGAGCATAATCCCTTATAGATATTATCAAAACAGATCACGTAGCGCAGACTATTATCGAATAACAGTAGTCGAAATGTTGCTATTTTGGAGTACTTGATGTTCCTCATGATTTGGGTGTAAATAGCAGGGTCACTTAAAGCAGTTAACTTCCCCATTCGCATGAGAATCCTTTACATTGATATTGATTCACTTCGGCCCGATCATTTGGGATGCTACGGCTATCATCGCAATACATCCCCGAATATTGATTCCTTTGCCCGTGAGGCAGTTCGCTTCAATAACTATTACTGTTCGGATGCTCCCTGTTTACCGTCGCGTACGGCACTCTATACGGGAATGTTTGGCATCCACTCCGGTGTGGTGGGCCATGGTGGCACGGCTGCAGATCTTTTTGTAGAAGGAGCCACACGCAACTTTAGGGATAGGGTCGAGCTGCAGTCTCTTCCCTCTGATCTGCAATATGCCGGGCTGCATACCGCACAAGTCAGTCCGTTTGGGCAACGGCATGCGGCTCGTCAGTTCTATGCCGGGTTTAATGAGATTCATAACACGGGGAAAGGCGGCATGGAATCGGCAGAGGACGTAACCCCGGTAGTGATGAAGTGGCTCGCTGACAATGCTTCACGGGACAACTGGTTCCTGCACATAAACTACTGGGACCCTCATACTCCTTACCGGGTGCCCATGACCGAGGGTGAACCCTTTGGCGCGGCTCCCTTACCTGCATGGTTGACGGATGAAGTCTGGCGAAAGCATTTGAATTGTGTTGGCCCGCATTGTGCCCAGGAAATTAGCATGTACGACGACCGTGAGAGCGCGCTGTTTCCGCGGCAACCCGGGAGCGTGCGAACCAGAGAAGATTTACGACGCATGATCGATGGGTACGACACAGGAGTCCGCTTTGCCGATGCGCAGTTTGGTTTGATTGTGGAGGCATTAAAACGCGCTGGTGTTTATGAAGACACAGCCATCATCGTATCCGCTGATCATGGAGAGAATATGGGCGAGCTGGGGATTTATGGCGAGCATGGCACGGCTGACCATATTACCTGTCGCGTCCCTCTCCTGATCAAGTGGCCTGGTCTGGCAAGAGGAGGCAGCGTAGATGATGGATTGCACTACAATATTGATCTAGCACCCACCATCGCAGAGCTTCTTGGGCGCAAACCCCAAGCACTCTGGGATGGGCGCAGTTTTGCCCCGGCACTGCAACGCGGTGAAGCCTGTGGTCGCGATCAGCTTGTTATTAGCCAGTGCGCCCATGTTTGTCAGCGCAGTGTACGATTTGGTCAATGGCTCTATATACGCACCTATCATGATGGCTATCACCTCTTTCCTAAAGAGATGCTGTTTGATATTACCAATGATCCGCACGAGCAAAACGATCTGTCCGGACAGCATCCGGAACTATGTCGCGAAGGTGCCGCCCGCTTGCTCAACTGGCATGACGAGATGATGGCCAGCTCTCTAACCAACATTGATCCACTCTGGACTGTCATGCGCGAAGGTGGTCCATTCCATGCGCGGGGAAGGCTTAGAGATTACTGTAACTATCTTGAGAAGACAGGACGCGGTGCGGCTATTGCGGAATTACGCAGGCGCCATCCCCATGAATTTTCTGATGTTTAGAATGGTATGCGGTAGTGCGTCTGGGGATGGACAGAGGCGGGTATGGGTGGACGAGGTAGCGAGAGCTTCGCGCCGGGTCGAGATTTCAGGTTAACTCAGCTTATAACAGCGCCGGATTCCCGGCAGCCCACACATCGTAGGCGAGGAACTTCCCTGTCTTGCTCGGAGCCATCTTTACCACACCGCCGGCTGCCTGCACAAGTGCCAGCCCCGCGGCCACGTCCCAGAGGCGGATGCCTTCCTCGAAATATACGTCGAACCGCCCGCACGAGACCCAGGCAAGTGAGAGCGCTGCGCTACCGATGGCGCGAATCTTCTGGAATCCCTGAATCTTGCCAACAAACTCCTTTAGCGCGGCATCCGAGAAATCCCGCCCCGTGGGGAACCCGGTCTGCAGCGATGCCAGTGCGGTCGTTGCCGCCCAGCGTGGTTTCGTGGCCTTGCCATTGATAAAGTACCCGTGGCCGGCGAGGCCCGTAAATAACTCGTCGCGGTTAAAGTCGTAGATCGCACCCAACACCGGGGTTTCCCCGCGCATCAAGCCGATGCTCACACAAGTCAGCGGCACTCCGCGCTGGTAGTTAAAGGTGCCGTCCAGCGGGTCGATGACCCAATACGGCTCATAGCGACTCGTCAGTGTGGCATCACCGCCCTGCTCTTCACCAATGACTGGAAGCGGCGCAGCGGCCTGGAGCATCTGGCGAATCAGCGCCTCGGTATCCAGGTCTGCCTTCAGCTTTACATCCTTTGCGTCCTCAAAATGGACCGTGCGCTGCGCATCGGTTGATTTCCGCAGGGTATCCCCCGCAGCACGTGCTGTCTTGCCAGCGATGGATAGGAGTTCGAGCAGATCGTTCATGGAAATGTAGCGTATGGCCGCAGTGACAGGCTACAAACCAAAAACGAAGTGCCCATGCTCCCGGGCGCATCTCCGTTTTTGAATAGGTGGCTTTAGCCGGGGCGTTGTCGTAATCCGTGTGAAGCGCAACGAGGATTTTTTGCCGCAAAAAGGCGCAAAAAATTTAAAAAAATGCTGGGTTAACGAACACGCAAGGCACGATGCACGATGCACGATGCACGATGCAAGCGGTGTCTTTCATTTTTTGTATCTTTTTGCGACTTTTTGCGGCTAATCATTCGGCAAGGTCTCCATCGGTAGGGATATACCCCATAGTACCTCCTACCTCATTGGGCTATACTCACTCCATGATTGACAAAATGCTTGTTAACAACGCCAACAGATTCGCAATTGGGTTGGCTGCCGTATTTCTGGTGTCGCTGGTTGGTTGCTCGACTCCATCGCATGGTCCGCGCGCTGAAACACGCGTGGAAACGACCGTATTCGTGGCCCAGGATGACTACTATTATTACCCCGAGTATGGATCCTATTACAGCGTCAGTCGGCGCCAATATATCTACCGGGATGGTCGCAACTGGGTGTCGCGACCCGCACCGCGTGGTGTGTCGGTGGAGGTATTCATGCGGTCGCCAAGGGTGTTCATGACGTTCCACGATTCCCCGGCTAATCACCATGACACAGTGATCAAACAATATCCTAAACACTGGAAAGCGTCTGGTCCCGAACAAGTTCAAAAGCGCGAATACCGCGATGACCGCAATGACCGCGATAACAGGAAGGACCGCGATGACCGCGATGACAGGAAGGATAAGAAAGCCAAGAAAGATCGTAAAGACAGCAAACGTTCTGATCACAAAGATAATCGCGGCGGATAAACTGGCAAAATACATTCACACCCAGGCCAACCCTACTGCGCAATTCCTGAGGGATAACAGTAGCTGACTTCCGTAGTCCCCCTTTTATCACCCATTCTCTCCCCTGTTTCCCATTCTCTTCCCATAGAGCGGCGACCGAATACTCCTCACCCTCACCCGGCCACGCCCCCACTCCCTGCTACTACCCAAGATTTCTCACCGCCTCGGCGATTCCGTGGCGGTTCTCCACGGGTAAACGCTGGAGCATGAGTTCCAGATGCTTGTCCACGGTGCGCTGGCTGATACCGAGAATCACTGCAATCTCGGCATTTGTCTTTCCCATGGAAATCCACGAAGCGATGGCGGCTTGCCGGGGAGTCAGTCCAAGAGCTTGTGCCACGAATTCTTGGGAGACGGGGCGCGTCTCCTTCAGCCAAAGTCCAGCCAAAGTATCGCGACTGGCGGTTCCAGCCGGTTTGGTAACTTGCACCCTCAGGCTTCCGCCCGCTTCTCCTTCGAAATTAATGGCCTTTACCCAGGGTTTAATGCCACAGGTGGCGAGCCCCAGTCTCTCGCAAAGCGTGATCGGGAGCTTGCTGGTATCGCGACTAACACCGAACCATCGCGCAATGATGTCCAGCGCCACCGGGCTTGCATCCAGGATCGTGCCATCCAGCCGTACGGCCAGTGTCCCACACGCAGCTTCGGAGCTCGCTGCCTGGTGGATACTATGGATCGACTCGCGTTCACGCCGCAGTTCCAGGCGCTTCAGTGCCCGCTCCAAGTGCGGACGCATGAGATTGGCCACGGCCACATCTTCATCCTTGAAGTTCACCTTGTCGAAGCGGTGCATCCCGATGACCCAAGTCGAGTTCTCCACCACCCAATTCGCCCTGCCCACGCTCAGCGTCATCTGTTGCCGCAGCCCATTCGGGTAGTAGTAGTCGCGGACAAAGGGGTTCCTGTTCAGCTCCTGAAGGGTACCAGTATCACTTAAGCGCACAGCATCATGGGAACCCGCATTAATCAGCTCGTTCAAGGTAGGATGCAGATGCAAATGCCGTGCGATGACCGGGTCACCGCTGATGTCTCGCCGCTGTGGCCGGGAGGAACTCCACGAAACCAACCGATTCGGTCGCAAACCTATGGCATTGAGCACCGCCGTCTCACAAGGCACCACCTGCCTGAGCAGCTCCATGAGCATCGATTCCGGATGTTCCGAATCCACTGCGTCATAAAGGCCGCCCACTGTATTATTAATTAAGTACAGCCGGCTTTCTGGTATGGATTGTAGAGAGATGGGCATGGAAGCTATTCCCTAATGTCCTGCATTAGTTTAAAGAATGCCCCTAATTTATGGCTAATAACCGGGAACTCAACCCGTAAACAGCGCGCACTCTTTGTATAATGAAAACTGTTTGTACTCGTGCGATGAAGCACCTCTGCTTTTAGACAGGTAAACGCAGGGAATGCTTAACAAAGAGCCTTCCCCATTTGAGAGCAGGTACTATCGCAGAACGCCTCAACAGACATCCTGTCAGCACGAAAGCAAACGGATTCCGGGCGAGTGGCCCAGGTTCAGAGGCGCGCCTAGGGAGATGCCCTACAATTCGTTGGGGTCGCGCTTTCAGCGCTCGCGATCCTATTGAAATATCATGCTACCTGGGCCTTCAGCGCTCATGGTAAGTATGTGAAAGTTACCTCAACCCACCGGGGTTGTGTCGTCCGTCTACACGGCGTTTATCCCGCCCATAGCAATATGGACGCAACCTCGTTGGTGTTGTCCGGTTTCTTTGGAATCACTCATGGCTTTTGCCCCGCCCTGCCTTTGATTTTACCTGTTGTTTTTGGGATGCAGGTTTTCTCAGAGTGGCCAGGGTGTTAACGAGGGACATAAGGTCATCCTGTGGTAATGCGCCGATCGCATCCAATGTTCCCCGATAGGAATGCATGGCTCGACCCCCGACCAGGAGGACAACTTCTGGCGGGAGTAAATCACGTAGAAGCCGCAGTTCACGATCCATGCCGGGGTCGTCGTCCGGATACACAAGGCTGAGAGCAACCGCCCGTACCTTGCTTTGCTTTGCCGCTCCGGCAATCTCGGGTGCGGGCAGACTGGCCCCCAGATAGGTCACCTGCCAGCCGATGTTCACCGCGAGTGCAGCCACCAACAGTGCACCCAGCTCATGGAGCTGCCCCGAAGGGGTGGCTACGACCAAACAAGGGGCATTTCTGGTATCGCCAAAGGGAGGTGCTAGATTCCGCAGGAAAGCACAGGTGGCTGCGGTCGCGAAGTGTTCATGGGCCGCTGTGATGGTGCCTTCGATCCACAGGGTGCCAATACTTTGTGCCAGCGGTGCCACCACTTTCTGGATAAGCCCCACACTACCCAATGAAACCACTCCCTGCCTATAGGCTGCATCCAGCATTCTGGAATCAAGTGATTTTATGGCGGAAACGCATTCCTCTATTATGGAGTCAGCGAGAGTAAGTGTCTCCTGCACCGGATGACTTGCCGGCACTTGCTGCCCGGTTGGTGCCCGGGCCAGCTTGCGAAGCTCCTCGGTGGCACACTGCGCAATTTGCCCAATGGTGTGTCCCCTCTGGGACAGCTCCCTCAGCAAATTTAGTCTCTCTATATCCTTCAGTGAATACAACCGGCGATTCGTGCCGGTCCTTTCTGGTATCACAGCGTTGTAGCGTTGTTCCCAGATGCGTATGAGATGCGGGCTTAGTCCCGTCATTCTTGCCGTGATCTTTATTGAGTGAGTAGCCATTGATGTAATTGTACACAAATATTCCACAACAGGCTTAAATACACAACACAAACCTCATTTGTTTATGCGTAAAAGTGCGTGGATGGCTTGTTTGTGGAGGTAGGACTGTCGTTTTAGGAATGTTATAAATTTTTTCTGTGCCTCATTTGACATTACACAAAACATGCACAAGAGTTACACAAGTTTGTGATTCTTCAGCAAACCAAAATAAACAAGCAACGAACAAAATAATGAAAACGATCAAAAACATCCTGACCATAGCCGCACTGACAGCATCGGTACTCACACTTCCCGTCACTCAAGCTGTGGCTGGAATGAAGGCCCCGGCCGACATCGTCGCCGTCGCCTCAGGTGCGGGCAGCTTCAACACCCTGGTGGCTGCTCTAACCGCAGCCGACTTGGTCAAGACCCTACAGGGGAATGGACCATTCACTGTATTCGCGCCGACAGATGCCGCTTTTGCCAAACTCCCCGCGGGTACGGTTGAAAGCCTTCTCAAGCCTGAAAACAAGGCAAAACTCG
Source organism: Verrucomicrobiota bacterium (assembly GCA_033762955.1). Classification (GTDB taxonomy): domain Bacteria; phylum Verrucomicrobiota; class Verrucomicrobiia; order Opitutales; family Oceanipulchritudinaceae; genus JANRLC01. The sequence goes on from JANRLC010000084.1 coordinate 73,740, forward strand.
TGTCCATATTGACCTACCATGTCGTCCCGGGCAAGGTAATGGCTGCCGATGTAAAAACCATGTCGGCGCCTACAGTCAACGGCAAGGCGCTGAGTATTACAGTCGCAGACGGCAAGGTCATGGTAAACAACGCCACGGTCACAAAGACAGATATTGCCGCCAGCAATGGTGTGATCCATGTCATTGATACCGTAGTAATTCCAAATTAAGTACCACAGCTTACTACTTCCCAAAAGGGCGGCTGGTCTCGTACCAGCCGCCCTTTTTATTCCCAGTGCGGCGATCTAATAAAGCCAATCAATCTCGTGGATTCCGGGCGAGTCGCGGGAAGCACGATGACCCCCAAAAACTAAAAAGGAAAATGGCATGTGACCGATCAGTGCTTTTTCGAGGATGCCTACGGCATCCCTAGCCCCAGGTTTTAACCCGTGTCTGAAGTTTGGCTTCGACTAGATAAATCAATGCACCGTTGATCGCAAATAGGCGGACAAGAATGTCCGCCCTCCGTTGGTATAACAGGCGGACAAGAATGTCCGCCCTCCGTTGGTATAACAACGGACAAGAATGTCCGCCCTCCGTTGGGGGTTTGAAGCAAACGGAGAGCGGGTTTTCTAACCCGCTCCCCAGTTTAAAACCTGGGGCTAAGATGCATACTGTCCTCCGGGACGAGGGGATGCCTACTGCATCCTGTAATCTTTTGCGATTCGGCCACGCCAGCCACCGCCCCTGCCGGGGCGGAAATTATAGGAGGGATTCTGAAAGCACCGGATTTGACGCTAAACACACGTACTCTGGGACAAATCCAACTAAGAGGTTCCCACCACTTCCGGATGTCTGAAGTTACACTGTTGTTGCCGGCACCAAAGTCACCTGCGTACTCAACGGAGCCTCGCTGCTATCACCCACCCAGACTTGGAATAGCCCGGGCTCCACACACCAGATGCCATCTGCGGTGTAAAATCCGAGCTCTTCGGGGCCAATGGGGAACGTCACGGTCTGGCTTTCGCCGGGGGAAAGGGTAATGCGACGGAACCCCTTCAACTCGCGCACAGGGCGGGAGATGGTGGCCACCGGATCACGGAGATAGAGTTGGGCCACGGTGTCGCCGGTGCGGTCTCCGGTGTTGGTGACGGTTACGGAGACATTGATGGTCTCCCCGACCTTGGCGCTGGACTTATCCACTTCGAGCGCGGTGAAGGCGAAAGTAGTCAGACTCATGCCATATCCAAAGGGAAACAATGGAGAATCCAGCGCATCTATGTATCGCGAATGGTAGCGGTTCTTCGTCGGGACGGGGCGGCCAGTGGGCTTGTGATTATAATAGAGAGGCACCTGCCCGCTGTTGCGGGGGAATGTCACCGGGAGTTTGCCGCTTGGGTTGAGCAGTCCATAAACCGCCTCGGCTGCGGGTATGCCTCCGGCGGTGCCCGGGTGCCAGGCGATGATGACTGTATCCGCAAGCTGGCAGAGACGCTCGAGCGCAAGTGCACGGCCGCAGAAAACGATGGCGATGATGGGGATACCCATTGCATGAATCGCTGCCACTTGCTCGATCTGCCCGGCGGGAAGCTCCAGCGTGGTAGTGCAGTTATCTTCGCCGCTGCGCCCACTCGATTCTCCAAGTGCGATCACGCAGGTATTATTCCAGCGGGCAAGTTTCACCGCGTCGTCGATGAGGCCGACATGGGTTAACTTGAAGGCCTCCGGCTTCAGGCGCTCCATCGCTTCCTTCAGCGTAGTGGTGTGGCGCTCATCGCCGTCCAGACACCAGGTGCCATGCAGGATGCCCCGCATATCGGCCATGGGCCCGCAAAGCAGGATGCCCGTATTCGGCTCCTTAATGGGTAGCACGTTGTTACGGTTCTGGAGGAGTACGAGAGACTGGCGGGCAAAATGAAGCGCGGCTTCGCGATGCGCTGGTATGCTCTGCACGCGGGCGGCACGGGCCGGGTCGGTGTAGGGTGACTCGAAGAGTCCGAGGGTAAACTTCACGGTAAGCAGGCGCGCCACGGCGGTGTCGAGTACGGCAAGCGGGAGTTTCCCGGTGCGTACGAGGGTGGGGAGGTTGCGGTAAAACAGCTCCGTACACATGTCCATGTCATTCCCCGCAAGAATAGCCAGGAGAGCGGCCTCGGCATCGTCGCCTGCTACTCCGTGGGGGATGAGTTGATAGATGCTTCCCCAATCGGTGACGACGGCTCCGGTGAAGCCGAGATGCTCGCGCAGCACAGTGTTTAGCCAGTGCTTATGCGCAGCGAGCGGTATGCCATCCACCTCGTGGAACGCGCTCATGATCGTCATGGCACCTGCTTCCACGGCGGCCTTGAAAGGCGGAAGGTAGGTGTTCCACATCGTGGTTGGCGTGATCTCGGTAGTGTTGTAATCGCGCCCACCCTCCGCCGCACCATAGCCTACATAATGTTTCGCGCAGGCAGCTACACGCTCCTCGGGCGGGAGCGCATCGCTCTGAAACCCACGCACAGAGGCAGCAGCAAAGGCCGAAGCGAGATACGGGTCTTCTCCAAACCCTTCGGCAATACGGCCCCAGCGAGGATCTCGGGCGATATCCATCATCGGCGAGAAAGCCCAGCGGATGCCATCCGCGCTGCACTCGCGAGCGGCGTTCTCCTGCGCACCCTTGGCCAGCGGGGGATTCCACGTAGCCGCCTGCCCCAGCGGGATAGGCGCCACCGTGGTATGCCCGTGGATAACATCGCGTGCGCAGATGAGTGGTATGCCCAGGCGCGAGCCTTCCACGGCCAGCTTCTGGAGTTCGTTGACCTGCCCAACCATGACACGGGCCTGTTTGTCATTACCCGCAAAGGCGCTGTCTGCAAAGAGAACGGAGCCGAGTTCGCCAGCAGCAATTCGCGCCTGCAAGCGCTCGTCGCGCGTGGGAAGCTGATTGAGTTGGCCAGCTTTCTCCTCAAGCGTCATGCGGCTGAGGAGATCGCGGACACGTTCGGCGACTGTAAGGGATGCGTCTTTATAGGGGAACATACACAGAGGCGTGCTATTAAACCGAATATCCAGCGATTATGGCGCAACGGCGCATCTCAGCCAGAGCAGGAGCAGCATCGACCGCCATGGAGTTCCATCCGCCTTCGATGGAGAGCCCGCCCGAGTAACCGGCAGCCTTCAATGCGTTGAAGAACGGCTGGAAATCCGTCGCCTCCAGGCCAGGCGCTTTGCGAGCAGGATAAGTCGCGATGTGTGCATGCTTGAGCAACGCCCCATGCGTGACGATGTCCCCAGCGGGTTCATTCTCCTTGGCCCAGTGATAGGCATCCACCAGCAGGCGAAAATGCGATAGGTCCACTGCATGGACAAGGTGCGCACCTTCATTGACACTGTTGAGTATATTGCACTCGCCGCGGTTTAATGGCTCCACAACCACGGTCACGTCATGCTCCTTCGCAAGAGAATCACACAGCCGCCCAAAGCGGGCTAGCTGGAGATTTGCCTCTGACCGGGAAAATCCATCGGGAACTTGTCGGGCACCGCCCGAGCCAAATACAATCACACGCACCCCGGCGCGTTCTGCCCGCGCAAACGCTGTGACCAGATATTTCTCGAGGGCATCCCAGTTCACAGCAGGACCAGTAATCTTTAGATGGCCGGGGACAAAGCAATTGGCTGCGTAACAGGGCACCGGACTGCTCATAATCTGCTTAAATACGGGTAAGAACTCAGCCTCTGGGGCCTCCGGCTTCAAGTGGGCTTGTACATTGATTTCAATGTAATCAAACCCGGCATTGGCGGCATCCTGTGCGCCTTCGAGTCCTGTGCATATTCCAAATTTCATACTATTAATAGGTTGGATAGTAGCGGTTGGTGGGCAATTCAGCCTGCAATACTGTAAGATAAATGTCCCTGAAATGCACTACGCAAGCTTTACCTTACACGTAATAGTGTAGCCGGGACAAGATAGTCACGGTTCGTAGCGGATGGACGTGTAGCTTAGACAATCGCACGTGTTTAGCGTAGACCACGCCACAACGGACACATTCCACGCCGAGGGCTAAGGAGATTGATCGCTTCTACTGGATGCATGAAATTGAAACTTGTCACACCCGGCGGACTTTGAAATAGTCCACCCCCTACTTACAAGGCCCGGATGGTGGAATTGGCAGACACGCAGGACTTAGGATCCTGTGCCGCAAGGCGTGAGAGTTCGACCCTCTCTTCGGGCACCACTTATCATACTAAACGGTGCGGGGTAACGTGCGTACATCGCGCGTTGGATTCAATTTAGTACGTACCGCATTCCTGGGAGAATTAGCAGTGACGGCAGTAGTTGAGTAGATCTGCGATTGTAAAAATCTTAAAAATCGCATAAATAAATTATTGCCAAAGTCTCGCGGGAATCTCATTGTCTGACGTACTGTTACCGGCTTGCACTCCTGTATTTAAACCAAAATTCATACTTAACCCTATGGCATCGGTGCCGATGCGGTGGTGCATAACGTATCTGTTCTTTCACACATTAACCCATCGTATAATCACTACTAGTATATGAAAAAGATCACGAGAAACCTCAAAACCTCAGCGTTCCTGTCTGTTGCAGGAATGGTCGGGCTCTGGGCTGCGCCGAATGCTTTCGGTAAAGTCCTGGCTCAAGAAGATTACGGAAGCTATACCCCAGGCGTACCTATTATTGATCAAACCGGCGGCGGCACTGGCTTTGCTGGCAATTGGGTAGCCTCCTTTAGTCTGGTTTGGTGGGGACAGCCCATCACCGCCGAGGGGCCAGTCAGTTTTGACGGCAAATCCCTTGCCACTGGCGGTAAGTTCCTCGGTGGATTGGGTCGTCTTCAGCGTATGATGACCACGCCAGAAACCGCGGGCACTGTCTATGTCGCTTATACTTTCAATGCAAAGAACTACACCGATGCTGGCGAAAACCAGGTCTGGATCGTCAGTGGTGAGTCGAAGCCACGCACCGAAACCTACAACAATGACAATACCACTTCGTTCGTAGTCGATGATGCCGGTGCTGTCTGGGCGACCAAGTTTGATGCTGTCGCTGGCTTCCGCGTTCTCGGCAAGGAGATCATGTATTATGACACTTCTCTGCCGAATGCCATCGGAGCAAGTGAAGGGGATGATCCTCTGACCACCGATGTGAAGGAAGATACAAATCCGCTCACAGTTGGTGGTGCGGCTGAAGTCTATCACAAATTTACTTTGGCCGATGGGGTTACACCAGCCACCATCAACTCAGCTCTCCTTCTCGTTGCCAAAATTGAAGTGGCCGCGAACAAGGTCAGCTACTATGTCTTCACCCCTGGGGCAGACATCAGCAGTATGGCTAATGCAACCTACAAGGTTGAAGGCTTAGCCATCCATGCTGACAAGCAAGTCGGGGGTAAATCCCCCGTTGCCGGTCTCGCCATGTTTACCGTGGGTAATGACAAGGCGGAGTTCAGCAACTTCCGTATAGCGCAAAATTACAAGGAAGCCACACCCACCTTCAATGCGTGGGCCTACGCTCCTATGTCCCGTGGTGCTATTGCAGTGGACAACACCTCTTGGTGGACGAATGTGCAGCCGATGCCGGTTACCAATTTCTTTCCTGATGGTGTGAAGAATGTTGCAGCAACGAATGCCGCAGACTTCTCTGCCAATTCCTATGTCTCTTGGGATGCCACAAATCTCTATGTAGCCGTAGCCGTAAAGGATCAGGAACTAATCAAGACGGGTGACAACAAGGACACTGTCGAAGTCTATTTTGACGGGAACATGAGTCGCAGTGCCAATCTCGGTTGGCCCACCAACTACGATCAGGTGGACGATTTCCAACTTATCTTTAAGCTCAGTGCTACAGCGGCACAAGGCGCAACGATCGAAGGTGCCTGGTCTGCGAACCCCACAGGGAATCCTCCCGGGTATAAAGGAGCTTTTGGCGAAGTCATTGGAACCGGAGACAACGCGAAAACGCAGAACTTTGAAGGCATCACCTATAAAGTTACCACTACAGCCGATGGCTATATTCTCACTGCCGTTGTCAATCTCGCCACAGTGCTGAAGATCACAGAGCCTTATTTCGGCCAGTACATCGGCTATGATATCGCTGTTGTCGACTTCGATACTCCTGCAGTGCCGACTGTACCTGCTACCCTGGAAAAGAGTCAGTACTTCGCAAGCGACAAGGTAAATGCAAACTGGAACGGTACCCAGAACTTCGGTACACTCGCACTGCTCCCCGCTGTTGACCCCATCGCTTGGGATGACTTTAGCGGATACACAGTTGACGAAGTGCTCGATGGCAACGGTACAGCCGCCAATGGTTGGGCCGCTGCATGGTACAAAGCTTGGCAGCCCAGCTGGACAGGTACAGCCAAGGCCACGAAGGTTGTCGCTGGTCCCCTTGCATTCGGTGGAGACATGCTCGTTTCTGGTAACAACGCCGGCGGCGGTGGTAGCTTCGCTCGCGTCGCCCGCCAGCTCGCTGCTCCTCTCGCAACTTCTGGCTCCTACTGGGTTGGTTTCGTAATGTCCAAGGGCAGCCATCTCCAAGTCCGCCTCGACACCAAGGGTGGCGAGCCTGCAGTACCTCCTGCTGATCCTACGACCAATGCCGACACATCCTCAGTCGCGGGCTATACCATGACCGGTGGAGAAATTCAGGCACTTGATGCTTCGAAGAGCCCGACCTACAAGAATGCCGCTGGTCAAGTCCAGGCTGAAGTCTATGTACCAATGACTGGCTGGCCCTACCCGGAAGGCAACGCCTACTATGTCATCAATGTAGATTATGACATGGCCAAGGTGAACTATTATGTCTTCATGGCTGGCGATGATGTGAGTGACCCGATGAACGCCACGCTCAAGCAGTCCTTTGACCTCAATGTAGACCGCGCCCATAGCTTCGACAGCGTCGCCCTCTTCACCGTGTTTAGCGATGTCAAGATCGGTAACCTCGTGATCGGTGACGACTACAGCCAGTTGGTAAAGCCAGCCGCCGTAGATCCTGTTAAGGGCGCCGTGGCGCACATGACGGCCACACCTCCAACACTGGATGGTACTATGGACGAAGTCTGGGCAGCCGCGCCTTCCTATCCGATTGCACTTATCCATGGCGGTAAGACCATCCCGACGACCGATCTGGAAGGATCATTCCGCGCCCTCTGGGATGCTGAATACCTCTACCTCTTCTTCTCGGTGACCGATGACCAACTCATCAAGTTTGGCGATACCACTCACCCGGAAAAGGCGGACAATACCGGAATGCAGAACGACGAATTCGAAGTCTTCACCGACGCCCGCTACAACCGCAACAAAGGACCCGGTTGGCCTCCAGTGTACGATAGCAACGATATCCAGTGGGCCTTCCGTGCAGGAACTGACGGTTTCTTCTCGGGCTTCCCAGCAGATTGGCAGTATGGTTCAACCTCAAACCCAGACAAGGTAAAACCCGCTGGTTGGGGAACCAACTACAGTGTTGCAGGCGTAACATCGGCAACCGGTTACACCGCTGAAGTGCGTATCTCCTGGGCTGGACTCGCTTATGATGGTGACCCAGCGGCTGGCTCGATGATTGGGCTTGAAGTACAGCTCAATGACCGCGACCTACCGCAGGAACCAGCCGTTGATGGCAAGTATGTCTATCCTTCTGACGGTAAGAAGGGCTGGGCGGATGGTAATAACAATGCCTGGCACCAGACCTCGACCCACGGTACCCTCTATCTGGCACAGGCTGCGGTTGACGCCTTCCAGATTACACCGGATCCTGCCGCGATTGTTCCGGTTCCCCGCGCTGGTGGTTCTGCAATTATGAATGTAGCCGCCCGTTTCCAGTACTCCAACTGGACAGCAGTGCCAAACAAGGATCAGGCTTGGAATACCGTTGCGAATGGTACCGGTACTGGAGACGGCACATTCGAGATCACCCTGGCCGCTACCGATGAAGCGTATACACGCGAAGCCACAGTCGGCGTCGGCATCAACACCGGCAAGATCAAGCAACAGGGGATCCTGCCTGTTGCCGCTGAAGTAAAGATAATCGGCCTTAAGAAGAAGGCCGGTTCACCTGGCGTCTTCACCCATCCCTGGCTAAAAGACACCACCATTAGCGCCTACCCCTGGCTCGGCACTACCGACCATGGCTGGCTCTACTTCGGCAGCAAGAATACCGATACCTCCAACTGGCTCTGGGACATCAAGAATGGCTGGCTCTATACCGGTAACGGTATCGCCCCCTTCTACTTCAGTGCCACCAAGGCCAAGTGGATGTGGTTCGCAGGCAAGCAAATGATCAACGAAGTTGATATCCGCTGGTTCTATGTCTTCAATGAAGATGGAACTGGTGCTTGGGAAATGCTCCCGATGTCCATGTAGGTTAACACCTATCTGTTAGTTTAGCTTCTCATACGCGGGCCGCCCTTCCAGGGCGGCCCGCTCGTTTTTAAAGCCACTAGTCTTAAAGAGGAAAATGGAAGTCGTGGAAAATGAGATGAACCCTGTCTGCCTACAAGAGCGCCAACGGCGCGCACTTGCCATAGCCTGAGCCAACGGCCTGGGTGTAGACCAAAACAATGTCATGAGCGCTGAAGGAGCGACCCAAGGAGATGTCGTTCATTCAATCCGCTGGTGCCGCGCTTTCAGCGCTCCCGATCATTTTATTTACATATATCGTATTACCTGGGCCGTTGACCCAGGCTTTGGTTGGGTCGCGTCGTTAGCGCTGCATGGAGCACATAACAACTATAATACGGTCCTCTTGGGGTCATTCTACTTCCAGGTACTCGCCGGGAATTCCTTTGTTTTCTTACTGGCGCGACAGGATGTCTGAAATGGAGTGTGACCGATCAGTGCTTTTCCCAGGATGCTGTAGGCAACCCAGAGATTTCAATCCTACTACATCAGCGACCCGCGCTGCGACCCAGCTGGGATGAGGAATGGCCCATGCACTTATTTGGTTGCTGGCTTGAGCAACTGGTTCAAGACGGCTTGTGCAGTGCGGTGGAGTTCCAAAGTACGGTCGGTGGACTTTAGTACGATATGGATTTGGGTGAGGGCTTCGTCGCGGCGGCCTTGATCGCGGAGGAACTGGGCGTAGTTGAAGCGGTTGGCGGGGTCTTTGGTGTCGAGGGCGAGGGATTGGCGGAAGCTGGCTTCGGCTTCTGGGATTTTGAGGAGGCGCCAGTAACAGATGCCGATGTTGCCCACGGTGGCGGCGCTTGAGGGGTCGAGTTTGAAGGCGTGCTGGTAGTACTGGATGGCTTCGGCGTAGCGGCCGAGTTCGCGCAGGGCGTTGCCGCAGTTATAGTTGGCGTTGAAGTAGGCGGGCTTGATGGCGATGGCGCGTTTGTAGTCGGCCACGGCGTCCTCGTCGCGCTTGAGCAGGCGATAGATATTGGCGCGGTTGTTGTAGGCTTGGACAAAGCCCGGGTTATGCCGGATGGCTTGGGTGTAGTCGTCGATTGCTTCGTCATTGCGCTCTAGGGCGCGCAGGCTGAGGCCGCGGTTGTAGAAAGCGTCGGCGTATCTGGGGTTGAGAGTGAGGGCGCGGTCGAAGTCGCGCAGGGAGGCTTCGTAGTCGCCGTTGTCGCGGTTGAGATTGCCGCGGTTGTTGTAGGCTTTGACCATCTTTTGGTCGTTCTTAATGGCGGCATTATAGTCGGCCATGGCACCAGTGCGGTCGCCTAGCTGGGAGCGCATGTTGCCACGGTTGTAGAGGGCGGCGGCGTAGTCGGGGAAGAGGGTAACGGCCTTGTCGTAGTGCTCATAGGCAGGCCCGAGAGCGCCTGCATCTTCGAGAGCGAGGCCGAGATTGTTGTGGGCGACGTAGTTGCCGGGGTCGTGGGCGATGGCGTGTGTCCAGAGAGCTACTTCGTTCTGCCAGAGTTTTGCCTGATTAAGTGTTAACACTGTCAGCGCAATAACCACTGCTCCTAGAAATGCGCCGGTGATTGCTGGCCGGTGAGGTGCGCGGCGGATGACCCACAGCACGAAGGCGAAGATGAGCGGAATGCAGGCGATATAAGTGTAGCGGTCGGCAGTTAGCTGCTGTCCGCTCTGGGCGAACCCGAGTACGGGGGCGAGTGTGATTAAGTAGAAAAAGAAGCCGCCAAGCAGGGCGCGCCAGCGTGCGCACTTGGCGAGGAACATCCAGACTGCCAGTACTACGAGCAGGTATCCGGCGATGGCGCAATACAGGTAGGGCCAGGTGAGTGGATTGTAATCGTCCTTGATAAGATAGAGGGGCGAGAGCGGGTAGGGGATGAAGGTCTTCCAAACGTAGAATATGATTCCGTATCCGGCCTGAATGGTGCGGTCAAAGAGGGTGTGGTCCCTCACCATGTCCATGGCTACAAGTTTCTGTGCTTTGAAGGCCTGATATGCGCATGCGGCGGAAAGTGCGAGCAGTGGCAGCTTCTCCAGCCAGAGAAGCGACTGCTCGCGGAGTCGCTCGAAGCGGAAAGATACGCGGTTAAAGTACGTGTAATCCAGTGCAATGAGTATTGCCGGAATGGTCATGCCCCAGGCCTTGCTTAGCAGGGAGAGCGTGAAGACCACTATCCCCAGCGAGTACCAGAACCAACGGCGCGAAGTAGTGGTGCTCACGTAGCGATGCCATGCTAGAAAGAAGAGCGCGATGAAAACGAAGGAGAGCACGTCCCGCCGCTCTGTAATCCATGCCACCGACTCCACCCGTGTAGGGTGAATGGCAAAGATTAGCGCTGCTGCCGTGCAAAAAAGCTGCGCGCGCAGCCCCGTAATCTCTGGGCCTATCCGCCCCAGTACTTGCCAGGAGAGCGCATAGACCAGCAGGCTGCCGATGGCGTGGAGGATGAGATTTGTCAGGTGGTAGCCGCTGGCTGACATCCCGTACCAGTGGTAATCCAGCGCCAGGCTCAGCCACGTGAGTGGGTGGTAGTGGCCCATGTAGAATCCGGTGCCCATCCACTTCAGATTCACATGGGAGAAGGACCGGATGAACGGATTATCCTTCAGGTTTATCCGGTCGTCCCAGACAAAATCCGCATCGATAACGCTCCAGTAGCAGAACATGATGGCTGCGGCAATGAGAGTGCAGGCGAGTGCGTGGTAGAGGGCGCGTGGCTTCATCCGCTAATGCATCAGGGGCGCAGGGCTTCGTTGAGTTCAGAGGCACTGAGGTTAAAGACCAGGAGAGCCGGGGTTATCTGGCTGTCTGGGCCGCGTCGGCGTAGGTAATCACAGAGCTTGGCGAAGCGCCCGCGCTTGTAGTGCTCGATGATATCCTGTTCGATTCGGTAAGTATTTGGTTTTAATTGATTCACCTTTATATATTCTTCCAGGGTTTTCTTCAGCTTGGCAAAGCGTGTTGCATTCTCCCCCGCCCATTTACCAGGGAACCCATCCATGTAAACACACGATAACATGGTGGCACTAATTATGTACGTGCCGGGTTGTAGTTGGCTCTCCGCTGGCCCGTAGTACTGGCGCGGTACTACTTGAAGAAGCTTGAATTGCCCATCGGCAACTTTGTTCAAGTCATCCGTACCGAAGTACGCAATGTATCGGGTCTCGCCAGGTCGGATGGGGTTGTCCGCAACCCATTTTTGCACCGCTGGCAAGTCCTGGCCCCAATCCAGAGAGCTGTCCACGAGCCATTTCCAGCCTTGGTAGCTCCCTCCAACCAACGGGTTGAAGTATCCGATATAGTGGGGAAAGGCACGCACAGTCTCGATGGCCTGGCCCATTAACAGCATGACGACGAGAACCACCAGCACTCTGCGTGATTCCCGCATGGAAGCCACCAGGTAGCCCGCGCAAATAAATATCAATGGGTAAACCGGTAGTAGATGTCGCTGGCCTATGTTAATATTACTATTGATGGAGAGTGTCCAATAAAGCACCGCTATCAAAACCAATGGCGCGAGTGCCGTGAGCGCTAGTGGAGGGGCTGTTGAGGTCAGGGTTCTCCGCCTGATGCTCTGTACGCCGGCATAGATCAGTAAACACAGGAACCCCACGGTTAACACCAGCTCAAACGCCGTGCTCTTTATGCCATAGGCGATGGGAAAGAACTCGCGCCAGCCCGTATCGCTGTACTCGCCATGCAGCCAGGCAGAGCGCTTGCCAAGTGTGCTGTAAATAAAACAGAGTCCCCAGAGATATCCCTCGGGCAAGAGTTTATTATCCTTGATAACCGTCACCGCGCCGCCGAGTACTATCCCCTTGGGTATTACTTCTTTCCATGGCCGGAGAAACTCCGCATCCTTATCCATGCCGGGTGTGAACGCCGTGTAGCGGAAGCCGTGCATCGCCCACACGGCTCCCCATGCGGCCACGAGGCCGACTGCGATGAGCGTTATCCCGAGCGCCATTCGCTTCATTCTACTGCGAAGCGTGTAGTACTTTCTGCGAATTTGCAGAGTGCTGCTTCGATGCGCTATCAACTCCACCAGCAGGATGCCTGTGAGGTACACCAGCAACATGACACCGGTGAGTTTCGAAGTTAAGGCTCCGGTAATGGCTATCATTACTCCCAGCACTGTCCATACCGTGCAGGCGCGCAGGCTTCTCCAGAAGCAGTACATGCCAAGATACAGGAAAAAGACGAGTGCGCTGTCCGAAGTGGCCACGCCATTATGCGCGAGCAGCGTTGGCGAGAGCGCGGCGAGCGTAGCGGCGAGGAGACCGGCTGCATTCCCCCAGAGGTGTCTGGCCCATGCAAAGATAACGAGCACCAGGCCCACCCCGAAGAGCGCGTTTGCCGCCCTGGCGAGCATGAGAATGGCCTCGCCGTTGTTCCCATTGAAGTAAAGGATGTTACGTCCCGCTTGGAATGCCGCACTCTTCTGCCAGATCGCGCTATCCTGCTCCACAAACTTGGGCTTCATCAACCAGACGGGGAATCCCTCAACCAGATGAGGCAGTGGCCCGTTCTGTGCTGTCATGCGGTGATCGTTAAAGGCCCAGTGCGTGTACCCCGCTGCGATGAATGCGGGCTCATCGTAGGTGGCCCCGTTCTGACGCGCCGCGCTCAGTGCCAGCACCCAGAATCCCATCGCCACAAGCACAGCCAGCAACCAGGCCGCGCGGTCACCCAGTGGCCAGAGCGCCCATGCGTTTGCGGGTGTGGGAGTCAGTCGCGGGGCGGGTGCTGGGCTCATGCTCATACCACAGCAATTACGGGTTTCCCGCGTTTCTGCAAGCATAGCGGCTTGCCCATGCGCAATTTATGGGTAACTTGTCGCGTGTGAATCTCACTGTCGTCATCCCCTGCTACAATGAGCGCGGCACCATAAGCGCCATTGTTGATCAAGTAAAAGCCTCTCCGGCTCTGATCCATGAGATTATCATTGTCGATGATGGCTCGAAGGACGGCACGCGCGACATTCTGAAGTCGCTCAACGGCGGCATCGTGCGCGTCATCCTTCACGAAGTTAACCAGGGTAAGGGCGCCGCCTTGCGCACCGGCATCCAGCATGCCACGGGGGATGTGGTCATCATTCAAGATGCAGATCTGGAGTACGATCCGCGCGAGTACCCGAAGCTTTTGCAGCCCATTATCGATGGCAAGGCCGACGTCGTCTTCGGCTCCCGTTTCATGGGTGGCGAACCGCACCGCGTAGTGTACTTCTGGCACATGGTGGGGAACAAGTTACTCACCCTTCTCTCCAACATGGCCACGAACCTCAACCTCACCGACATGGAGACCTGTTTTAAGATGTTTCGCCGGGAAGTAGTGCAGAAAATTAAGATTGAGGAGAACCGTTTCGGCTTCGAACCCGAGATCACCGCCAAAGTTGCCAAGGCCGAAGTGCGCATCTACGAAGTGGGCATCTCCTACAGCGGTCGCACCTACCACGAGGGCAAAAAGATCGGCTGGAAAGACGGCTTTCGCGCCCTCTACTGCATTGTGAAGTATAACTTCTTTCGCTAACTACGCCCCATTTCCTGTTAACTTTACCCCATCACCATTAACCTCTCCCCCATAACCACTTCGGTCTTCGAGCTATTTAAGATCGGCCCCGGCCCATCCAGCTCGCACACCATCGGGCCAATGCTCGCAGCCCTGCGATTCCAGTCCGCAGCCGCCGCACTGCCCATCGAGGCACTGACAAATGCCTTCTCCCTTCGCGTAAGCTTTTATGGCTCTCTCAGCGCTACTGGCCGCGGCCACGGCACAGACCGTGCGGTACTTGCCGGCCTTATGCGACAGGAGCCAGAGACCGTGGACCCCGTCTGGCTGCGCTCGCTCCTGCCGGAAACTCGCAAGTATTACCCCATAACAATTGGCCCGCGCACCATCAGCTTCTCCAGAGACGACATCCTCTGGGGGCCAGTGGCACACCCCTTTCCCTACAGTAACACCATCGACTTCGAGCTGCTCACGCGGCACACAAAGACCGTCCTCGGCCAGCGCTACTACTCTACCGGCGGCGGGTTCATCCGCTGGGACGGCTGGACATCCGCCACCAACACCCAGCCCGAGTTCCCCTACCACACCATGAAGGGCCTGACTGAGCAACTCGTGGCTGCCGACCTCTCCCTGCCCGACCTCATCCTTCGCAACGAGGCCGCTCTCACCGGCTCCGCCCCCGCCCAGATACGCGAAAAGCTTAACCACATCCTCAGCGCCATGGAAGACGAAGTGCGCCGCGGCCTCGCTACCACCGGCTCCCTTCCCGGCCCCATCGGCCTCCAGAGGAAAGCTCCCGGCCTTCTCAGTCACGCCAGTTTACCCGCCAGTTTATTAGCAGACCCCCGCCTCGTCGCTCTCAACGCCTACGCACTCGCCGCCAGCGAGGAGAACGCCGCCGGGAACCGCGTCGTCACCGCCCCCACCAGCGGCGCCTGCGGTGTGCTCCCCGGCATCATCTACTGGCTGCGCCACGACTGGAACGTGCCCACGCCCAAACTCCACCGCGGACTCCTCGCCGCCGCCGCCATCGGCTTTCTCATAAAGCACAACGCCTCCATCTCCGGCGCCGAAGTCGGCTGCCAGGGCGAAGTCGGCGCCGCATCAGCCATGGGCGCGGCACTCCTTGCCCAAGTCCAGGACGCCACCCCCGCAGTCGTGGCCGCAGCCGCTGAAATCGCCCTCGAACACCACCTCGGCATGACTTGCGACCCTGTCGGCGGGTACCTACAGATACCCTGCATCGAGCGCAACGCCATGGGCGCCGTCAAAGCCTATAACAGCTCCCTCATGGCCCTCGCCGGGAACCCGCTAAACCAAAAAATCCCCCTCGACACCGTCATCTCCACCATGCTTCGCACTGGACGAGACATGAACACCCGCTACAAAGAGACCAGCCTCGGTGGCCTCGCCCTCAGCCAGACCGAGTGTTGATTGAAGGCAGAAGGCAGAAGGCAAATTCAAGATTCCAGATGGCAGATTGAAAATTGCAGATTCCAAATTGAAGA
The DNA here is from genome assembly GCA_033762955.1 of Verrucomicrobiota bacterium. GTDB lineage: Bacteria > Verrucomicrobiota > Verrucomicrobiia > Opitutales > Oceanipulchritudinaceae > JANRLC01. Next base: position 89,106 of record JANRLC010000084.1, read on the forward strand.
TGGAAGACAGTGAAAGGCAGATGGCAGAAGCCTGAAAACTAAAATTGTTAAGCAGAAAACAAAAATCTATAACACGAAAACTTTAATCTTAAAGCTGACGGCTGACCGCTGAAAGCTGAATGCTCCAAGCTGCAATCTGACGGATCCAAGCTGAAAGCTTAAAACAATTTAAACCACCACCACTTAACACTAAAAGCTGACCGCTACTAGCTGAACGCTCCAAGCTTCCCTCATCATGGACACCCTTATCGACGACAACCTGCTCTGCCTTCAACGCGCCGTGGAAATCATTGCCCGGCTGTCTCCCGCAGACTACACCAAGCCCTGTGCAACCGCTGACAACAGCACTGCCGCCGACCATCTGCGCCTTATCACCGACCATTACCAGGCATTTCTTATTGGCATAGGTAGCGGAGCCATTGACTACAGCACCGCCGAACGCGACCCCCAGCTAGAAAGCGACCCGCTCTACGCCGCCGCCGTCATGCGCGGCATCATCATGGGCTTGGAGCAGTTCGAAGAGCACCTTTATACCCAGGAACTCCGCATAAAGAAAGACGCGGGAGATACCGGAGAGTGGAGAACCAGCACCCCCCACCACGAACTCCACTTGCTCCTCGCCCACGCCAATCACCACTTCGCCATCATTGCCACGCTGCTCCACGCAAACACCGGCACCCCGCTCCCACGACAGGTTGACGTGGCCCCAGATTCTCATAGCGAGTAGTAGCTGCTGCAAAACTTAGCTAAGCGCTCCGTACACTGCGCTATGCGCCACCCACAAAGCCGCTGAAACCGGGGTAACTTGCACCTCAACTGGCTGCCGTCACCTAAAAGCCGTTGACTTCGGAACACGCGCTAGTTGTTATGGTCCACTTTAATGTCGCTGCGGGCATACGCCCGTACACAACCTAAACGTACCGATCGAAGCAAAGAAACCTATGAATATACGCAAGACTGTTTTCGCGCTTGCCGCACTTGCCTGCCTCACCGCCTCTGTCGCTGTGGCCGCTGACACCAAGCCTTCCAAGGCTTCTACACCCGCCGCCAGCGCCGCTGGTGCGAAGGCTTCAGCCAAGGCCGCCGCCCCCGCTGCTGCCGAAAAGCAAAACGTGCAGCTCATGCGCGTCTCGCAATTGAACTCGGTTGAGGCCAACCAGACCTTCAATCAGAACATGCGCCTCGTCCAGAGCCAGCTCCAGGCTATCAGCGAGATGAAAGCACGCCTCGAGAAAGAGACCAGCGCTTCCGAGAAGGCCAAGATTCAGAAAGAGTTCGATGAGGCCCTCGCCAAGCTCAATGAAAACAACCAGAAGATGTGGGACACCTACCGCTGGTCCGTTAACCGCCAGTACCTCGTGGTTCCCGAGAAGTCTTCTCTCTACATGGTCCTCACTCCTGAGGAAGCCGCAAAGGTCGCCGCTGAGCAGGAGAAAGCTGATGCCGCGAAGAAGTAGTCCCCAGGGAATACTTTCCAAAGTTTAAGTCAAAGCCGGTCTTCGCAAGGGGACCGGCTTTTTCATGGGCAGAGTCGGCGGCCAGTTGCGGGACCCGCGGATTCGCGGTGCGAGGGAAGAACTTTACTACAACTACTCCAGCAGGAACTTGAAGTCTTCGCGATTGATCGGGAGCCCGTGTACGCCATCCAAGGTGCCTGCCAATACCCGCGTGAACAGCTCGCTTTTGCGGTCTTTCAGGATGAGGATTTTCTCTTCCACCGTATGCAGCATAAGCAGTCGCGTGACAAATACCGTGCGGTACTGGCCGATGCGGTGGGCGCGGTCTGTGGCTTGGTTTTCCACAGCCGGATTCCACCACGGGTCGAGGTGAAAGACGTGGCTTGCGCTTGTGAGGTTTAGCCCTGCTCCGCCGGTCTTAAGGCTGATTAGGAAGATGGTGGGTTTCGTCGCTTTCTGAAATGCGTTGACGAGTGCCTTGCGCTTGGCAACGGGCACGGCCCCATCCATGCGCAAGTAGTTGATATCCAGTGCTTTTAGGCCCGCCTCTACTAGATCCAGTGCTTTGAGAAATTGCGAGAATACCAATGCCGACTGACCTTCCTCGATCACTTCAGCGACTTTCTCGATGAGGTGTTCCAGCTTGGGGCTAGGCTCAGTGTAGGTCGGGTCAATCAGCGCCGGACTCACACAGATTTGCCTGAGGCGCATCAGTGCGGCGAGAGCGATGATACCCGCCTGTGCAGCAGGTCTGTCTTCGTAGGCTTGCATGACCTCGGAGCGTACATCCGCGACGGCTCGGGTGTAATAAGCTTTCTGGTATTCATCGAGTTCCAGATAGAGATCGCTCTCCACCTTTGGCGGCAGTTCGTTGATGATTTTATCCTTCGTTCTGCGCAGGACAAAGGGACGAACCCGCCGCAGGATACCCTCGTTCGCAACCAGCGCTTTATTGAAGTTCTTAATGGTTCCAAAGATACCGGGCAGCGCGAGGTCGACGATGGCGTAGTATTCCCCTGCGTGGTTCTCCAGGGGCGTGCCTGTAAGGCAAAGTTTGAAGTTACCCTTCAGCGTGCGAAGGGCTTGGGCGCGCGCCGCCTGAAGGTTTTTTACCTGCTGTGCTTCATCGAAGACGATGACATCAAAGGTTGTTTTCGCCAATAGTTCACTGTCGCGTCGGGCGATTTCGTAAGAGGTTAGCAGGATATCAGCAGTCGGCAGTACTTCGCCTCTATCCGGACCGGCATGTTCCGCGACTGTAAGCTCCGGGTAGAAGCGCTTTATCTCCTGACTCCAGTTGAAGAGGAGCGTCGGTGGCATTACGACCAGAAAGCGCGGGGCTACCGCCGGGGTGCGCTGGGTACGCTTGATACGGGTTATAATGCCTGACTTTATGCCCGCAAGAAAGGCTATGACTTGAACCGTTTTACCCAGTCCCATATCATCCGCCAGAACCCCGCCGAAGCGGTGCGTATACAGGAAAGCCAGCCATTCGTAACCGGTCTGCTGATACTTGCGCAAGCTCACATTCAGCCCTTCGGGCAGGCTCATGCGGGGTACGCGCTCCAGCTTGTTCAGCGCGCTGAAGACCGCCTTTACCTCGGGGGGGAGTTTACGAATCAGACCCTTGGCTTTGCACTCAGCCCAATCGATTAGCTGCAAACGGTTGATGCGCACTACGGAAGTCCCTGTGTCCAGGTCACTACCCATCTGCTTCATCAGCGATTCGAGCGTATCCAGTGATTCCTTGGACAAGAGATGGACGTCACCATTTTCTGCATTGAAACGCCGCTTCAGGATCACTTCCTCCCACTTTGCAGCAGGGATCAGAATGCCCTGACTGCGTACTTCCGGGACTAACTCAAACCAGTCGATCTCCTTACCCACATTAAAATCGAGCGTTATATCCAGCGAGGAAGGCTGGTGCTCAGTACCGTCGATGTTTAGTGCGATCTGTCGTGCCGCGCAGGCCTCTGCCAACCCGCGCAACCCCGCGTTAACATCCTCCACTTCAGAGACATAATAGGAATCATTCTTGGGCGTACCCCCGCCCACCATGGCCTTGCAGTGAGTACTTACCAGTGCTGCCATCTCAGCGGCCAGCACAGTCTCTCCCTGGGTTAGAAACCACGCGGGCATAGTGCTCGAGTAGGGAGAAGCGGCTCGTAGCAGTACTTGTCCGCGGATATCAACCCTGGCCTTGTACACTTTCTTCAAGAACGACACCGCCAGGGAGGCCTGCTTCTCCTGAACTAGGAGTGGATGCGTTCTTGCCGCTTCATAGAGGGCTTCGGCAGTCGAATCATCACTGGCATTCAATATTCTGGTATGCAATGACGTAACTACTGTTGCACGCTTACTGTTGCCAAAGAGGGACTTGCCATTGATTTCTTCAATAATCTGCATCTCTCTTTCCCACCATGAAATAGCAATGGGCAGCTTGGTTCCAGAGGCGTTTTCACTACAGCGAAACGCAAACCAATAGCTTTCCGGCTGCTTAAGGGTGAGGGATGGTACCCGGCTGGGCATCAGCTCAACCTTACGGGACAGGTCGCAAACTCTCATAGTGCACTCCGGTTCAAACGCGCAGGGCACGCCCTCACTGGGCCACCGGATATTCATAGCATTAAACTGGGCACTATCCAGCTCGCACAAAGTCGGGGGCGTGAAACTATAGCCTATTTGCTTGCGAAAAGTGTCCACAACCCAGTTCAGGGTATTGCCATTCTTTACGAAGTAGAGACGACGCTCCACAGGGTCAAATGCCATCCAGCAAGTGATGGGAATCAGCCTGTTGGCATCGCCCGGTGTGTCATTTTCTAGTTCCCAGCTCAATTCCAAGGCCACTTTATCATCTCTGCGCACCAGTTTCAGATGCGCGATGACCTCGCCGAGTGGTTCGCGCACAACCGTATAGCGCTTCGCAGGTGTAACAACAGCCACCGTGACGGTCAGATTCTCTTTCGAGCCGATCCATTCCAACAACTGCCTGTACCTTTGCCCCGTAATTTTACTCTCTGGCGACCCACTGCCCTGAAAACACAGCGGTGGGTCGCTATAGCGGTCTGCCTTCCCTGATGCATCCCCGGGACCGGCACGAAATATATTTGATGTTTCGTGGAGCGGATGACCCATCGCTCGTATCTCAAACACACCCTTGATTTGGGGCTTACTGGGGGATGTTTTTTTCATCATCGCAGGCGTACGGTTTCCAAGTGCGCATCCTCGTAGTCTGAAATGAAAGTTTGAACAAGACCATTCTCCATGTGCGGTTCAATTGCAAAGCTATCGAAGTTGTTGCACTTACGGCAGCGTATATAACCGCAGGAGGATGCTGTAGGCATCCCAGAAATTAGCCGGGGGTCGAGACTCGCGTCTGCGCGAGGCGATACCCCGGTTCGGCTTCTGCCTTCTGCCTTTCCGACTCTGTGCCTTTGGACCTCTGTGCCTACCTTCCGAACCTTGTTCTTCAAGCGGATTGTGAAATGCGGCAAGATAGCGCTACTTTTGGGTCGCTCTCATATGCTGTATACGGTGTAATCTATCCACCACGCCAATAGTGTGGGTTCTCGTTCCTTCCCATAGCTTGTAGGCATTTTTCATCATAGCATCGTCGCGAACGCACCTCTACCCGTCGCGAATGCTCCTCTACCTGTCGCGAATGCTCCTCTACCTGTCGCGAATACTCCTCTACCTGTCGCGAACGCTCCTCTACCTGTCGCGAATGCTCCTCTACCTGTCGCGAACGCTCCTCTACCTGTCGTGAATGCTCCTCTACCTGTCGCGAACGCTCCTCTACCTGTCGCGAACGCTCCTCTACCTGTCGCGAACGCTCCTCTACGTGACGCGAATGCTCCTCTACGTGACGCGAACGCTCCGCTACATGTCCCTACCAATAGGGCGGGAATACATTTTGACCATTGGACCACGGGCGTTGCTGGATTATCACTTGTCGTCGCTTTGGATATGGGACTGTTGGCAGAGCAAGATTGGCCAAAGTCTAGATTGTTCGGGATTTTTCCAAATGACTTCGAGATGCACCGATTCTATTGCAGTGCTATCGAAGGTAGAAAGACAGAACAAAACTTAAATAAACAGTCAGAATGTCCAGTGCTCAAAGATAGCTTTAATAGCTCTGTCACTAAACGCACAAATAATCCCTGCGATGACAGAAAATAGTAACAGCAAAATGAGCTGCTCTTTCCAGACGCTCTTCTCAAGGCAAAACGCGCAAGTAATTCCTACCACTGCGAAACCAAACAAGAAACGTACGAATCTAAACAGTAGTGAGTTCATTGATGTCGTTCGCCATTATCCGTTTTTCTCCAGTACCTTCATGGTGCGCAACATAAATTTATCGAAACGCGGAACGGTAAAAGCCATATCACCGTGAGCTGGGCTGTAGATCATGCCTTTTTGAATTAATTTGGCACGTACGGGTCCAAGGTTACCCATTTTCACGCCCAGCGCTTCCGCAATGTCACCGCTGCGCCGTGCCTCTGGTGCCAGACCAGCCATAGCTCGAAGAAAGCGCTTCTCGGATGGGGTTAATCGATCGAAGCGAACACGAAAGAAATTGGCATCCAACCGGTTGATTACCGTTTCGGTAGCCGATTCGACAACACTGAGTGTAATGGGCGAAGCGCTTGCGTGGTTCCATGATTGATATCCCCATTCTTGTAAGAAATAAGGGTAACCCTGCGTCAACTGGTATATCCTTCCGAGTGCGTCGATTTCGAAGTCAACACCGGCTGCTTTCGCCGGTTCTTGCAATGCCTTGATGGCATCGGACTCGGACAATGTGCCGATATCAGGAAAGCTGAACAACCGCTCTGCATACGATTTTGATTCCCCCGCCAAACCAGGGAGTATCGGAAGCCCCGCGCCAATAAGTACCATGGGCAATTGGCGCTGTTGCATCTTATGCATGGCCATAATGAGAGCACTCAGTTCTTTTGGGGAAAAGTACTGCAATTCGTCAATCAGAAGTGCTACGGGCGTATTGCGTTCGGCTGCGGCTTCCGCAATAGCGATAAAGAGGTTCGGCAGATCGCTTTCCAAGTCACCACTATCGGCCGCACCTGTTTCCGGGTCGATATCCAATCCCACTTCGATGTCTCCCATTGAGACTTTTACCCCATTTAGAAACCCCTTGAGTACCGCAAGCCCTCGTTTGACCTTATGCCCTGCGCCAGAGACTCTATCCAGATCGAAGAGAAGCTTGCGCAAAGGCGGCACTAACAGAGCGGCGAGTGATTTTTCCTCGTGTGCCTCCAACAGAATAGTCCGGTAGCCAGCCTTCTCCGCCATTCGCTCCATTTCGTTGAGCAACACGGTCTTGCCGACCCCCCGCAGCCCAGTCAGAAGCATACTCTTTTCCGGTCTTCGTTCCTTGATTCGCCCGAGCAAAATACGCGCCTGTTCCAGAACCGGTTCCCTTCCCACCATCTCAGGCGGTGGAGACCCGGCACCAGGTGAAAATGGGTTTCGGACTGGATCCATTTATACACATTTATACCCGATTATACCTGATTCAAGCTATAAATGGGTATAATCAGGTATAATCAGGTATAATCGGGTATAAATGGCCCATGTCCTAAGCTTAAACGTAATGGCTGTCCTAGCTTCTACCCCCTTTCTGCCTCAATGCCTTAGGCGCTTTGTGCGCACTCCCCTCACATCCCCATCGACAGCTCCAGCTGGTTCTCCCGCCCGAGAGCCCATGCCTCGATACCGCGATGGCGCAGGGTTTGGGCGAATTCCTGGGCGAAGCCGTGGACGGTGTAAACGACCTTGGGTTGGACTAGGTCCACGAAGCGGAGTAGGTCTTTGAAGTCGGCGTGGTCGGAGAGTGCGAATGCTGCGTCCACGCGGCTGCGGTAGCGAGTGCTGGTGTCGATGGCCCAGCCGGTGATGGTGGCTGTGCGGCGCGGGTTGATACGCTCTATCCACTCGCTCTGGGCTGCTTGAGGTGGGCAGATGATTACATGCCCGGCGGCGCTGTCTGTATCGAGGGGTTTATAGTGGGGGAATTGCATACCGAGCATTTCATAAACACGGGTCATCTCCAGGGATTGCGGGTGGAGCATGATGGGTAACCCGACGCCATCGAGTGCGCGCAGTAGTTCCTGGCTTTTGCCCAGACTGTAGCCGAGGAGAATGGGCACGGCTCCTTCCGCAATGCTCTGATGGCAGAACTGCCGCAACGCCGCGAGCACTTCCGCCTGCGGGGGAAACGCATAGCGCGGCACCCCGAAAGTGGTCTCCATTATGAGAGTATCCGCCCGTGGTGTGGCGCAAGTCTCGGCGCTTAACCCTTGGGCGAGCTTGAAGTCGCCCGTGTAAAGCAGACGCCCATGCTCGTTCTCAGCGAGCCACTGGGCGGAGCCGAAGATATGCCCCGCAGGCAGGAGTGTGACGCGGGTTTCGGCATCGAGAGATGTGGTGCCCAGCAGTACCGTCTCTCCAAAGGGAATCTCGCGAAGCTTACTTTTACTGCGGGTGCGCGCCTGAAAGAGCCGCGCCGTCGCGGGAGTGCAAATCGCTACCTTGTGGTTCGCCACATGGTCGGAGTGGGCATGAGAGATGAAGGACCGCGCCACGGGTTTCGGTGCATCGAGATGCCAGCCAATCTGTGGGAGGAAGATGCCATGGTCCAGAGTTACGCGCCACACAGGCACCAGAGTATAATCGGGGGAACTGATTGCAAAGCGTTTGTAAAACTTCCTCAATACTGCACAATACGCGGTAACAAGGACTATTGTAGGCCATTAATTGCACTCGAACCATGCGTTATCCAACCCATTTCTCGCTACAACTCCCTGAGTGGCTGCTCGGACGGGCGCTCCCGGAATCCATCCCAACAGAGGCAGGGATGGTGGCCTACACCGTGGAGCTGGCCGCGCGCAATGTGGCGGCGGGCACGGGCGGCCCATTCGGTGCGGCGGTCTTCGACGAAGAGGGCCACTGTATCGCGGCGGGAGTGAATCTGGTTACTATGTCCACCACATCAGTCGCCCACGCCGAGATGGTCGCACTGATGCTCGCCCAGCAGTCTCTTGGGCAACACCGGCTGGGAGCGGATGGGCGGAAGTACATCCTCGCGACTTCCGCGCAGCCCTGCGCCATGTGTTTCGGCGCGATTCCGTGGTCTGGAGTGCAGCGCGTGCTCATCGGCGCGCTCCGCGAAGATGTGGAGACCGAGGCGGGATTCGACGAGGGCCCATTGCCCCCGCTTTGGCAGCAGGAACTGGAGACGCGGGGAGTCAGCGTCAGCGCCGGACTGGAGCGCGAGGCTGCACAAGCCGTGCTCCGGCATTACCGCAATACGGGCGGGATACTCTACTAATGGCAGCGAGCTTCAGCGCCATCTTTACAATGAAATGTTTCCATGCAGCCAACAGCCATGAGCCAACAGTGTTCAGCATTCAGCATTCAGCGTTCAGCCAGCAGGCCACTGTAAACGACCCACTGCCCTCTGCCTTCGTAGATTTCATGGCATCCTGTCGCACCGAAGGTGCATCAACTCTTCAGCCCAGGGCAACGCCCTGGGTAGGGACGTCCCTTTTATCCATGAGCCCTGTAAGGGCGACCACCTCGATGGATGGAAGACCGGTATCGCCCCATCAGGGCTCAAAAAATAAAAATATAATCCAAACCCAGGGCGATGCCCTGGGCTCAAGAGTGGTTGCGCCTTCGGCGCGGAATGGGTCCGTTGTGCCTTGGTATAGGCCAAACACATACGTTGGGGCATCAGAATCACGGAATGCCAGCGTGACGCGGCAACGCTTCCGCCATCTGCCATCTGCCTTTCGCCTTCTGCCTTCCGCCTTCCGCCTTCTGCCTTTCTTTCTCTGCCTCTGCCTTCTGCCTATCCTCGAAGCAACGCCGCCCGTTCAGACACCGCCTACGGAAACAAAGGCCACCGCGCTCCCGCCCATCTTTTCAGAAACGGCCGATGGCTTCGCTCAGATACAAGAGGCCATGGATATCGCTTCCAAGGATGGCCGCAGGGTTCTGCTTCTGATGGGGGCGAATTGGTGCCCCTGGTGCCACAAGCTTAATAAGCTTATCCAAACTGATACCACCATCCAGAAGCGCATGGCGGATAACTTTGTCCTCGTGTTGATCAATATCGACAAAGGCAAGAACGAGGCTGTGAGCACGCGCTTTGGCAACCCGCGCCAGTTCGGGCTTCCCGTGCTCCTGGTGCTCAATGCCGGTGGCGGATTACTCACCGTGCAGGAGACGGGCGCGCTCGAAGAGGGTGACCATCACAGCCCGGTAAAAGTACTCGCCTTTCTGGACCGCTGGGCGGTAAGAAGGGCTCCTCCCAAAGCTTCTTTAACCATGAAATTTGACCTCATCAGTATCTTCGTCAGCGATCTCCCCAAGATGGTGGAGTTCTACCGCACCGTGTTGGGCATGGAGACCGCATGGGATGGCAAGCGTCCTTATGCCGAGTTTAAGCATGAGGGCATGCGTGTTAGCATGTACGCGCGAAGCGAGCTGCCCACACTGCTGGGCCAGGCGCCCGGTTACCCGCCTGGCACCGGGCTGAACGGCACGTTCTCCCTCTCGGTGGAAGTGCCCCGCTTCGCAGATGTGGACGTGGAGTATGCCCGCATGGTTGCTGCCGGCGCACGCTCAGTCTATCCCGCACGGTTGGAGCCCTGGGGCATTCGCTCCGCTATGATTGCCGACCCCGAGGGGAATCTTATCGAAATTGCTTCACACGACAAGGGAAGCCAATAACCGGGAACCCTTCCCAATGACAACCCCTCCTGCGAACGAAACCCTGCTCAGCGCCCCGCTTAAGCCTGTGGATACCTCGGACGTTGTCCTCGCGCAGACCGTGGGTGAACCTATCCTACCGCGCCAGTTCCAACAGGGAAAGGAAGTGCTCACCATCACCTCGGTTATGGAGAAGTGGAAGGAGTCTGAAGTAGCAGGTTGTGGAGACCGCTACGTGCGCAAGCATTGGTACAAGGTGCAAATAGAGGATGGCCGCACCGCGAAACTCTACTGCCTGCGCAAGGCAGACTCCCGTGCCAGCGCCAAGCAGCGCTGGTGGCTCTACAGTGTTGAAAACCCCCTTCCATGAAACTCGCCCTTGCTCAACCCTCGACTGAATCCGATTTCGAGCGCTACTACGACTTGCGCTACCGAGTGCTCCGTGCACCATGGGGTGAACCGAGGGGCAGCGAGCGCATCGATGGCGATGATGCGGGCTATCATCTCATGGCGTTGGACACCGCTTGGGAGCCAGCGACAGTTGCTGGTGTGGGGTGCCTCATTTTTACAGCACCGGGCGAAGCCCGCATTCGCTCGATGGCCGTGGACCCAAACTATCAGGGCCGTGGCGTGGGGCGCTTTGTGATGCGGGGCTTGGAAGACGAAGCCGCGCTCCTGGGCATTACTACCATCACGCTCCAAGCCCGGGAGAATGCGCTGGAATTCTATCTCCACCTCGGGTACCAGAACCTAGGCAAGTCCTTCATAATGTTTGGCTCGATCCAGCACTACCTCATGACCAAACCGATCAACACGAAACGACTTCATGCAAACACCTAGTAGCCCGGATTCGACCATTCACGACGGGAAATGGCTCTCCTTCCGCACCCGGAGCTTCAGAGACCGCGAAGGCACGGAGCGCGTCTGGGAATTTGTCACCCGCACCAATACGGACGGGGCTGTCCTTGTCATCCCCATCATCCCGGGACCGGAGCCTGTGCTAGTGTTGGTGAAACAATTCCGCCCTGCGCTTGCCACCAGCATTTTGGAGTTTCCCGCCGGTGGGTTAAACGCTGGCGAAGCTCCTGAAGCCTGCGCTCTGCGTGAACTCTTTGAGGAAACCGGCTGCCGGGGCCGAGTCATCGGTGTCGGCCCGCGCGGCTATTCCACCCCGGGCATGACGGACGAGTACGTCATCCCGGTCACGGTGCATGTGGAGTCCATCGCTGAGCACCAACCGGAGATCGAGGAGCATATCGAGGTCATGCAGATTCCCCTGCGCGGCCTTCGCGAAGCTCTGGATGCGCTCGCTGCGGGCGGGTTATTGATCGACGGCAAACTCTGGTTCTTTGCCTGCGGGCTGGACTTCGCAGCCGTGCCTAGCACTCTGTTGACAGGAGCTGTCCAGCCATGAACGATAACTACCACGACAATTTCGCTACGAAGAAAAAGCCCTCTTACGCGATCAGTCCAGATTTGCGCGCCTACCTCCTGCAGTTCGACCGCGAGCGCAGACTTCCGGTGACCTACCACGATCTCCTCGACTGGCAGGATACCATGCCACTCTACGACTCGAATGGTAACGACACCCTCTGGCAGACCGTGATCTACCGGCCCGACGAAATGCCGCGACTCAACCGCAACCTCACGATGCTCTACTCCATCCTCAAGGCCGAGGGTGAGACCTCCATGCTGGAGCATCTCTATGCAGACCGTATCGACTACTGCGCCTTCGGGAACTCGAAGCCCTTCCGCATCCGCATCGTCAACGCCCGCAACGACAATCAGGACTATTACTACATCAAGCTGGCGGATGCCTCCCGTGTTTACGGCCTCGAGATCGAGCATCTCCTCTCCCCTAACCGCATGCACTACCTAACCGAGCAGAACACGCTCGTCGAGGAGCACGTGGTGGGGATTCCCGGCGACATCTTTATCGAGAAGTGGATGCATGACCCGCATATCAAGAAGATACGTCTGGCCAAGGAGTTGGTGAAGTTTAACGAGCGCTGCTTTGTCCGCCTCCTCGGTGATATGCGCCCCTACAACTTTGTAGTGGACGTCACCCCGGACTTCGAGGAAGTGCAAATCCGCATCCGCTCGATGGACTTCGACCAGCAATCCTACAGCGGGCGCAAAACCTTTTACCTTCCCCAGTTCTTTAAGGATAACCTGCCACTGGTGACCTTCTGCACCGCCCAACTCGAGCCCGCCAGCGCCCGCCAATACCAGCGCGAGGAGCAGTCCCTCATCAACCGCCGCATGATGCTCGTGCGCGACCGCCTCACCCGCCTTCTCAGCGCCATGCGCCTGGACAAGCTATCCTCCCCCGACAAAGTCCTCATGCTCCGCGAATCCCTTGCCGACCACTATAAGACCGACCTCTTTCTCGTCTGCCAGTCCATGGGCGATCTAGTCACCGAGAGCCTGGAACAAATCATCCGCAACATCCGCAGCGGTAACTCCGGCGGGTCCACGCCGCTGTTTCCGTTGAAGGGTTGAGGGGGATGCCTACGGCATGTTTGTGTTAGGCGTATACCTGAGCTCGGACGTATTCCGCACCTTCGGTGCGACAGAATGCCATGAATTCTACGCTAAACAGATACTACGGCATCTTGGGAAAAGACCTGGCTTGGTCACCCGCCATTTTCCTTTTTGGGTTTAACAACGCTTATCACTTACATTAGATCACAAAAAAGGCGGGCCCCTCTATGGAGCCCGCCTTGAAATGCATGTAAGTGTTACTAGTGCGCGGGGCGCTTAGAACTTACCGCCGTACACAGCGTTCTTGCCGAGGATCTCCTCGATGCGCAGGAGCTGGTTGTACTTGGCAATACGGTCGGAGCGCGAGAGGGAGCCGGTCTTGATCTGGCCGCAGTTCGTGGCCACAGCGATATCGGCGATCGTGGCGTCCTCGGTCTCGCCGGAGCGGTGGGAGAGCACGGAAGTGTAGCCCGCTTCCTTGGCCATCTCGACGGCGTCGAGGGTCTCTGTGAGGGAACCGATCTGGTTGACCTTCACGAGGATGGAGTTGGCCACGTCGGTTTCGATACCCTTCTGGAGGAACTTGACGTTCGTTACGAAGAGATCATCACCCACGAGCTGCGTGGATTCGCCAAGTTTGTCGGTGAGAATCTTCCATCCAGCCCAATCGCCTTCGGCGCAGCCGTCTTCGATGGAGATGATGGGGTACTTCTTCTGGAGGTCTGCGTAGAACTGTACCAACTCCGCAGCGGTGCGCTCAGACTTGTCAGACTTCTTGAAAACATACTTCTCTTTCTCTTCGTTGTAGAACTCGCTGGAGGCTACATCGAGAGCGATGAAGATTTCCTTGCCGGGCTTGTAACCCGCTTTCTTGATCGCCGCGATGATGACTTCGAGGGCATCTTCAGCGCTGGCGAGATTCGGGGCGTAGCCGCCTTCGTCACCTACTGCGGTCGAGAGACCTTTTGCCTTCAGGATACCTTTGAGTGCGTGGAACACTTCGCAACCGGCGCGGAGCGCATCGCTAAAGGAGGACAACCCCTTTGGCATGATCATGAACTCCTGGAAATCAATCGGGGCATCCGAGTGCGCACCACCGTTGATGATGTTCATCATCGGGACGGGGAGAACCTTCGCGTTCGGGCCGCCAATGTACTTAAAGAGCGGCTGACCGAGAGCCTCTGCAGCGGCTTTGGCTGTGGCTAGGGAGACGCCGAGAATGGCGTTTGCACCCAGGTTCTTCTTGTTCGGCGTGCCATCGAGGGCAATCATCAGGCCGTCGATTTCGACTTGGTTACAGGCATCCTGGCCAATGAGGGCCTTGGCGATGACGTTGTTTACGTTCTGCACTGCCTTGAGGACTCCCTTCCCGTTGTAGCGGGTCTTTGCGTCCACGCCCTTTGGGGCGTCTTTCGCAGTGAGTGCACCGTCGCGAAGCTCGAGAGCTTCGTTGACGCCGGTGCTGGCACCCGAGGGAACGGCAGCGCGACCAACGACGCCACACTCGAGGGTGACGTCCACTTCAACGGTGGGATTACCACGCGAGTCAATGATCTCGCGGGCTTTGATGGCTTGGATGGTTGTCATGACGACTTTATTAGCTAATGGATTACTTCGCTTGGTGGGAAGACGTCAGTCTTGGTAAACCAAGCCGCGGCTGTCAACGGTGAAGACGCAAGCAACCAGCTAAAAGCTAAACACTGGCAGTCGCTATCACAGCCGTATCCGTACCGCGTCCCATACCAAACAGGTGCTTAATGAAACGAACTACGGACTTCGCGCGCTTGCGCAAGCCGACATCCTCCACGCCCAAGCCAAGGCACGCGGCTAGCGCAGCCTCATGCGACAGGTAGCGCGGTGGCAGTGTGAAGATGTTTCGGAAGTCCAACTCTGGAGTGGTGGGATCGTCCTCCAGAATGGTGGAAAAGAGGAGCCCTTTACCAATCGCGTAGTTACCCTTGGGCAATGTCAGTGTGCGTGGCCGCATTACCAGCAGTGGGCGGTAGGTGAAGGTGAGGGTGCCATCCGCGTTCTTCGTCAACCGCCCAGAACTGCGAATAGGCACATCTTGTATTTTGCGTGCAGTAAAGATCATGCCAGTAGGGTTAGTCGGTTTACACCGCGTACGTCCGAAGCTGAGGTAATCCCATACAAACACAGTTCCAAAAACAGACAGCCGGAACGCCCAGCCCCAGAGCAGATAAGCCACCACGATCAACACAATGGAGAGGACGGCACCTGCCCACGGGTTAATTGTGGATGTGAGTGTGAGCAAGCCCAACACGGAGATGCGTATGGATTTCAACGCAGCATCCACAGCCGCAAACGGACTCAAAAGTATCAGCACATTTATTGCGTGCGAGACCAACCAGACCAGGACAAAGACAGCCATGGCGAGTGGGATCATGAGGATGGACAGAAACGGTGCGAAATCAATGGTTGCCAATGGGGCGAGCGCACCTCCGCCGTGGATAGCCACCGCTTGGTTGACCGATTCGGTGATGTACGACCCCACTTGAGAGACGGTGAATGGCACAAATGCTGCCGTGGCGACTAAGCCGCTAGCCTTGTTCTCGAAGGTTTCCAAGACATCCAAGGGCTTCTTGAGCCCGGCTGGTACGACGGTGCCGAGGGTGTCCTTCATCGCACAGGCTCCCACCAGGACAATTCCAGCAGAGAATACCAAAGGATGGCAATACCAGGGCAGCCCGGCGCGCTTCTCGCTCGGCGCCTTAATGTACTCATAGGCGCCCACCGCACTCATGCCCAAAAGGGGCGAAATCGCCACCCCTGTGACCTGCGTAAGTGTTTCCGCCAGCTTTGCCCCTGGACCCTCGCCCGCCTTGGCTTCTTTTTTGACTTCCGTGTCATTCACCTGAGTGGTTGCCCACCCAGACAATATCAGTGAAAGAAACAACACACCACTCACCAGCCAAAGGGTTCGTCTTTTCATGTACTACTTTAAAATACTAAGTATGCAGTGATTCAATTCCAAAGGTAAGACAAAGAGAGGGCCACAACGCCCGCACATGCCGCACGTTTATGTGACGCGTTTATCCTTGATGAGTATCTGTTAAGCGTAGAATTATGGCATTCTGTTGCACCTTCAGCGCGGAATGTGTCCCGTTGCGTCTTGGTATACGCTAAACACATACCTTGATGAAGGCAGCCTTTAGCGATCCGCGTCAGCTAATGGCTGATGATGTCCCTCAAGGTCTTCAACCAAAATACTTTCGGCGACTTTGCTGCCTAGAACGACGACTTGCCCTGTGTTTTCTAGTTTTAACGAGAGGGCGTCTGCTGACGGGATGCGCTGGGTGATGGTGAGGTGGGTGCCTGGTTTCAAGCCCTGTGCATTCGCAAACTGGAGAAACGTGGTCTCCTGGTTTAGAAGACGTGCAACGACTACCAAGGCACCGACCGTACAAGTATTCAGGCTGCGTAGGGAACGAATGGCCACTTTGCCACTGGCAGAGGGGATGGGGTCTCCGTGTGGGTCGAACTCAGGATAACCACAGAGCCTGTCCATACTATCGAGCATCTTCTCCGAGACCGCGTGCTCAAGGCGCTCCGCATCGTCGTGTATCTCGCTCCAGTCATAACCCATAATCTTGACGAGAAAGACTTCCACCAGCCGGTGCTTGCGCAGCATGGTGAGTGCGAGTTTCTCCCCGCGCTCAGTGAGATGTACGCCGACCCGAGGTTTGTATGTAACAAGACCAGAGGCAGCCAGGGACTTGACCATCGTCGTAGCCGTACCGGGTACCACATTCAGCAGAGACGCGATCCTACCCATGGGCACTGGCCTCGGGTGTGAAGCCAGTTGCTCGGTATAAATATTCTTAACGTAGTTCTCGACCGTGCTCGTAGGCATGGTGTAGCAAGTGACAATTGACAGTTTACAGACAGCGACACTACATGCCTAAACGAAATGAAAGTTTTGAAAAGGCTAAAGAGGAAGAACACTCGAATAATCCTTGTAGCTTTTAGCCATTAGCTTTAGCTTTTAGTAATCTGCAATTTGTAATCTGTAATCTGCCTTCGCCATTCTCCATTATTCATTATTCCGGCTTGTAAAACAGAAGGCGCAGACTGTTCAGCACAACGATTACTGTACTGCCTTCGTGGCCGATGACGCCCAAGGTTAGCGGGACAAAGCTGCCGAGAGCGCTTAGGACGAGAATGACGAGAACACCGAGGGATATACCCACGTTCTGCCGGATTATCTGCCGGGCCATCGCGCTGAGTTTGTAGGCTATGTAGAAATTATCCAGCCGATCCTGCATGAGGACCACATCGGCCTGCTCCAGTACGGCATCGGAGCCGCGCATGCCCATGCCCACGGCCACGTGAGCGGCGGCGAGGCTGGGGGCGTCGTTTACCCCGTCCCCAACCATGGCGACTTTCTCACCTGCAGCGGACCAGGCCTTGATGGCGGCGACTTTGTCCTCTGGGTGGAGTCCGGCCTTAAACTCGCGCAAGCCCAGTTGCGAGGCGACGCGTTCGGCAGCCTCCTGGCGGTCCCCGGTGAGCATAGTCACCTTTAACCCAGCGCTGTAGAGGCGCTTCAACAGCGGTGCGCTGGTTTCGCGAATGGTATCCCGGAGAAGAATGCGTCCGCTTACCGCTCCACACTGCACGAGCGTTTCGGAGATGCCGACTTCGGGCTCCGGTATAGCCTTTGGCCACGCCTCATTAGCAAAGAGGGTGCGGCGTCCGAGGCGCACAGGCGATGCATAACCGGTGACCGTGCCTTCCAGCCCATTTCCGGTTAAGGAGCGGAAATCGGTGGATGCGGGAAGCTCGAGGTTGCGGGTGCGAAGCGACTTCACAATCGCTCGGGAGACGGGGTGGGAGGAATTATGCGCTAGCGCTGCGGCAAGGCGAAGCACTTCATCGGGGTTCGAACCGGGGCAGGCTTCCACAGTCATGACTTCCATTTCTCCTGTGGTGAGAGTGCCGGTCTTGTCGAGGGCTACGCGGTTGATCTCCGCCAGCTTCTCAATCGCCGCGCCCCCACGGAAGAGAATACCACGGCGCGCGCCAGCAGCTATTCCGGCGAGAATGGCCGATGGGATGGAGAGCACCAAGGCACAGGGCGATGCCACGACGAGCAGAGTCATCGCCCGGTAAAAGGCAGAAGGTTCTGCTGCACTGGTAAACGCAGGATGTCCCATAATGAGCCACCAGACTAGGAACATAACCAGGCTGAGCCCAAGGATGGCGTACGTATATGTGGTGCCAAACTTGTCCGTAAAACGCTGGGCAGGGGCTTTGCTCTCCTGCGCTTCCTTAATGAGCGTGATAATTTTGGCCAATGAGCTTTCTGAAACTCCACGCGTTACCTTTAGATCGAGCGAGCCCCAGAGGTTTAGCGTGCCTGAGAACACAGAGTCCCCCGGCTTCTTCTCAACAGGAATCGCCTCGCCAGTGAGGTTCGACTCGTCCGCTGCGCTGGTGCCTGTGAGGATGGCGGCATCAACGGCAAACTGTTCGCCCGGGCGCACACGGATCGTCATGCCAGCGCTAAGTTGCTCCACGGGCACGCGTCGCTCCTGGCCAGAGGCATCGAGAACAGTAGTTTCTTTAGGGGCAGCCTTGAAGAGGGACTGTATCTCTCGTTGTGTACGTGCCATGGCCAGGTGCTCCAGTGCGCCGCTAAAAGAGAAGAGAAAGAGCAACATGGCTCCCTCCCAATAGTGGCCGATAAGTGCTGCACCAGCCGCTACACAGAGCATTAGAAAGTGGACATCGAGCACCCGCTTCTTGAGCAATTCCCAGATTTCTTCCGCCGGGTGCCAGGCACCTGCCAGGTAAGCGATGGCGTATGCAACAAGCGCTTGCCAGGCCGTGGGCGAAAAAGACTTCTCCAGGACGAAGGCGGTGATCGTGAAGATACCACAGACGACTGCGAAGGCCATCGCATGCTTCCACTCATTGAGGTCGTGCTCATCGGAACCGACGGTAACCGCGCGAGCACTCAGCTTTGGCCAGCCGAACTGGCTCCACTTCCAAAAGGTAGGCCCGGTGGGGCAGCTCTCTTTCTCCAGAATGACACTGTTGCCATCCACCCGCTTCAATACGATGCCCTTGGGTAATGATGCCCCGGTGCCCCGATCGCACACTTCACAGGCCACCTTAAATATGTCCGGTTTGGCGCCGGGTGTACAATCGGGCATGACAGGCTTGTGCAGCGCCACCACGGCAAGAAGACGCTTCTTACTCGCAGCCTCATCGGCATGGGGCATGAAGGCGAAGGATACCTGCTTATCCCGGGCATCCAAGCGCACAGCTTTAACATCGGGATCTGCAGCGAGGGCGACAGCCATGTCCTGAATGAGGCAGCGATCGTTGTTCATAGATAAATTAGAATTATTCTTGGTACTTCTTTCAGATGAGGAGAAATACTCCACTTTGCAAACTGTATTTGCAGAAGGCAGAAGGCAGAAGGCAGAAGGCAGAAGGCAGCAGGCAGTAGACAGAAGGCAGTAGGAACAAAAAAGCTAAAAGCTAAAAGCTAAGAGCTAATGGCTAAAAGCTGCCACGTGCGGTCAGAGCAACTCGGAGGGGAGCGAGTTCGAGTTAATCGCTTCCTGAGCAGGATGAACTCGCGGACGTGTTTCGCGATGGGAGTAACTATCGGGGACGGGTTCTGCTTCCTGGTTCTGCCCTCTGACTCCTGCCTTTGCCCCTTCTTCAAGGGTTGCTACGGCTATGCCGATCCGGGCTGCTCGCGGGGGGCGGGCGGGTTGCACCGTCTTGCGTTCAAGAGTGTAGGTGATTGGGAGCTGCTCGGCAGCCTTGGCCATTGTCCGTGCGATGAGCCCGGAGATTTGCAACCCCAGAGTGGTGCTGTCAGTTGCAGTGCCTTCAGTGGTGGATAGCTCTGCTAGAGTTTTCTCGAAACCATGTCTGCTTTGTCGAAAAGCGGTGATAAGTGGGTTCGGGTTCGCTGCATTCTCCCAGGCAAAGAGTTGGCGAAGCAGGGGACGATGCATCACCCATTGAAAGTAAAAGGTGACGAAGCGGGAGTTGTCACCATTATGTCCGGATGCAGGTCTGATTAGCTCCAGCAACTCCTCGTGTGTTGGGAAAAACGGGTCAACCGCCAGCGCGGCAAGAATGCCATTAGGTCCACCGAAGTAGCGATAAACGAGCACTTTATCCACGCCTGCTCGTTCGGCCACAGCATTAATGCCAAAGTGGGCAAAGCCAGATTCCTCGAGCAGGCTGCGGGCGGCAGTAAGTAGGCGTTGCTCGGTGGCGGCACGGTTCTTTCGCATAACAGAGTCAATAAGCTCTTCCATGCAGGGCAGGGGGTCAACTCAAAACCCCAGGAGTGTGGTGTAGGTTACTTCTCAGTTTCTCGACATTTTATCTTATAATGGGCAATGGTGAGTGCCCATCCGTGCAACATTCACCATCGACCTCAGCGGGGTTGCAGTCGTGAATCCATCGTAAACGCAGGCACCATCCACGATCGGCTTCACACCATACGTAAGGGCATAAAAAAGGCTGCGGATTGCTCCGCAGCCTTTGAACTAAATGGAATTAAGCTTAAATCAGTCCTGGAAACTCGCAGACTTAGTTAAGCGGAGTCTTCAACATAACATAGGTGGCGGGTTCGGTAGCTGGGACAACCGCATAACCCCAAACATAGAGGTCGCAAGTGAGCCATCCGAACTGTGCACGTCCGAAGTCATAGATGAAGTAACCAGCAGTCTCATCGGTGTTTACGTCAGTGTAGCAATAGAACCAGTTGTTTGAGTCGAAATCGTATACAAAGGGATAGAAGCCATCGTAAATGAAACCAGTGCCAGCATGCCACTTGAATCCGCCATCATAGACAGCCCATTGCTCGGGGCAACCAGTGGCGAAGATGGGATCTACAGGAATGTCCTTATACCCGAGTTCCAGCGTACCCCAAACTTGGGTGTCGGCCCAAGCAAAGTCACCGTGGCGATCTTCCGGACCGCCGAACCAAGCAACCTTGGTGTCGCGGACGGTGTCGTCATCTTCGTCCTGCAGTTCCACTTCAAGACCGATAAAGTTGCGTTCTTCGTACTCGCTTGGGCCACCAATGAACAAACCGGCATCGGAATCCCACGTCACTGCATTGCCCTTGTTGAGGGAGTTCCAGCTGAGTGCGACTTCTGCTGCATAGCCAGTGGCGGTAGCCTTGACAACCGTGGTGCTTGGGAACGGGTCGAGTGCGGAATCTACGCTATAGAGACCGGCGACTGCGCGAACGGGTGAAGCGCCGACGTCAAAGAGCAGCTGCGCATCTGTCGGGCCGTAGCCAGAATTCGCCCACTCACCAAACTGGCGGGTGTAGGCGGTGCTGGTATAGATTTCGAAAGTATTGAGCGGACTGAGCACTCTGACATCGTCTACTACCTCGATATAAAAGTAGAGCTTGTTTGCATCCCAGAGGGCGCGCCATTTACCGGAAATATCGGAGGGGCCGCTCGGCTCGGTGAACGCAGTACCATTAGGGGTATAGCTGTCGATGGTATTCCACACACCAGCATCTGCCCAGACATCATCCATCTCGCCATCAATGATGGGGGCGACGGACGGGGACTCGATCTTAACGGCTTTCGCCACTTTGTTGGCAACTTCGATGGGTGGCAGTGCGGCGTACAGGCCAACAGCAGCAACCGTGGTAGCAATCGTGAGGATTAGCTTCTTCATGTGTTTACTTTGTTTGGATTAGGGTTGTGAAATAATAGTTCTCGAACCAGATAGCAGCCCTGCAGTCGGCCAAGGTAGCAAAACTTGGGGGTGACATACATGAACTCCTACTATGGATTTGTAAAAAATGCGATCTGTAACGCTCATTGTCCAGAAAAAATTATAGTACTCCGTCGGTTTAATTACCTATCTGATACGTAATCGAATTCCTAAATGGATGCATTAGGATAAGTTTTTACTTAATTTTATTAGATTAGCTCTCATTTCTAGTGTCTTGTACGTCGGTTCTATTCCTTCAAAACGCAAAAACAGGCCCGCGTGTTTCGCGATGGGAGTAACATGGGAAGCTATCAGCTTTCAGCGTTCAGTGACCTTATTGACGCTATTGACTGACCTGTAATCAGACGCTTCTGCCTCTCTGCCTTTGTACCTCAGTCCCTACCTTTCGAACCTTGTTCTTCATAAGACCACGTCCATGCCTGCTATTCATCCAGTAACCGCAGCCTGTAGTAGAAAGGGAGTGTGTTGGCAAAAGATTGCTTTACCTCCATTTGGCTGGTGAATTCGTTCTGGCTTAGCACCTTTGGGGTACTATTAAGAATAGTCCACTGGAGTAAATCGGTACTGCTCTCAATCACATAGTGGGTGAGTGCCATAACTTTCCTTGTATTATAGTGGAGGATGAGTGACCGCACGTTTCCCGATTTAAGGGCCACAACGGACGGCCCCTTCTCCGGACTGTAAACGAGTGGGTCACTGGCCACGAAGAACTCCATCTGATTCGTCAACCCATCCGCATCGGGGTCGGCATCCCGATCTGATAATACTGGTTCCTGCCAGGAGATACCCTTCGCCCACCTTTCATAGAAGTTGGCCTCGACTACCGGCAGTGTAAACGCCTGCTTTCTCGTGGTGATGACGCCATTGATCCCACCGACTACCTCGACAGCGATGCTGTAGTTACCCGCCACGGCGGGCGTCCCTTGGATTAATCCGCTGAATGTCATGGTGACCCCTTCCGGAAGCGTGCCCTCCTTAACAGAAAATACCGGGGCATCCATACCGTGCGATTCCAGTGGGTAGCTGTAGGGTTCGCTACGCATGGCTGGCGTGAGCTTATCCGTTACGAATCGCGCTCCGTCTGTGGAGAGCCCAAAGCCGCGTGGATAAAGGGGTTTCGCCCCGCGGTCCTCGAAGTGGATGGGTAACTGTTGGGCATTGCGGTGCCATGCCAAAGGCAGCCTGCCGCTGAAGGCCACTGCGCCGAAGAGCGCGTTTGCCACCCCGGCACCTCCCTCGGAGCCCGGTAACCAGGCCATTACCAGTGCATCCCAATAGTCCACACGCTCTGTTACGGTGAGCGGGCGGTTGCCAAACACAACCACCACTCTCGGCAAGTCGCGGAGTTTCAGCGCATCAAGGAGAGTCCTGTCATCTCCGGGCAGGGCGGGTTCCGCTGTATCACCAAACCACTCCGCCGTGGGGTTCTCACCCACTGCCACGATGACACAATCGAAGTCCCCCGCTGCCGAGCCATCCGCACTATAGGTAACACTTCCGCCCGCAGGCTCCACGACAGCCTTAATGCCTTCGAGGAGCGTGGTGCCTGTAATGACTAGATTCGACTCCATGCCGGACATACCAGCCCACTCGACAGTCCACCCACCGCATTGCACGCCCATGTCATCAGCCTTTTTCCCTGCAACGAGAACACGCTGTTTCGGCGCGAGCGGTAGTATCTGGTTGCGATTGCGCAGGAGGACCAGCGACTTTTCTGCTGCCTCCCGGGCTATCTGCCGGTGAGCCTCGCTGCCAAATACACCGCCAGCTATCAGAGAGCGATCCGTCAACGATTGCGCGAAGAGCCCGTGCCGCAGCTTTACACGCAGCACCCGGCGCACGGCATCATCCAGTCTGGCTTGTGTGATGGTGCCCGCAGTCAAGGCAGCCTTCATCGCCGGGGCAAAATTGGCGTAGTTATCCCCGAGCATAAAGAAATCCATGCCTGCGTTTAAGGAACTCGGGGCGGCCTCCTCCATGGTATCCACGGCAGGCACCTCAGAGTCTATAAAACCCCCAAAATCCGTCATCACAATCCCATCGAATCCGAGTTCCGTCTTAAGTAAATCCGTCAATAGGTAGCGGTGGTGGTGAAGTTCCGTGCCATTCCACTTGCCATAGCTAATCATGATGGAGCCCACTCCTTCATCAATCGCGGCCTGATAAGGTGGGAGATGGAGCGCGCGAAGCGTAGGCTCATCCACCTGCACATCACCTTGATCTATCCGGCTCTGCCTCCCCGTGCCCCAGGTAGCTCCGCCATCAGCTAGAAAATGCTTGGCACAGGCGATGACCGCATTCGTGGCATTGTACGGTGTTTGCACTCCGCGTATGAAATGCCGGATTAGAGCAATGTTATTGTCGGGGTGGTCTCCCCACCCTTCATACGTGCGCCCCCAGCGACTATCCCTATTGGTCGCTACGCACGGTCCAAAGATACCATCTACGCCAGTAGCGGCGACTTCCTGCGCAACGAGCACGCCCAGCCGCTCCATAAGCTCCGGGTCATCCGTCGCTGCCAGACCGATATTGTGTGGTATGACTGTAGCGCCCACTGCCTCCGCATGCCCGTGGACGGCATCTGCGAAAACAACCACGGGTATCTGGAGCCGTGTCGCCAGCGCTGCATTTTTGTAGCTATCATAGCGGTCCGCCCACTTGGATGCCACGGGGGCCACATCCAGACCAGGGTGGCTATTGCGTCCAGCCCCTACAAGGATACCACCAAGAAACTGCGAGGTGACGTTCTCCGGTAGCACTACATCCTCCGCAACGAGTGCAATTTGCCCCAGTTTCTCATCCAACGTCATCCCATTGATCAATGCCGTGATCTGGACTTCATGCGCGGGATTAAGCGCAGCCGCCAGCCTGCAAGGAAGCGCGAGAACCAGTAGATAACCAAGAGACAACTTGAGGAAAGGAGTAATAGTATTCATGGTAATAGTAGGGGTAAGGTTACGTAACCCAGTTTCTCGTTAATAGCTATGCACACACGCGATGAGTCCTCTGCGGTGCCGTTTTGGGGCATTTGCATCGCGTTTTCGAGTGCAAGAAGCACTCAGTGGGGCAATTCACAGGCAGGATACGTGCACCTAGCAATAGGAAAGAACCTTAACAGTAGAATAGTGCGGACGGAGAGGGTGTCAATAGAGAGGGGCATCGCCCATGATCACACAGTGCATTTCGTAGTTGTGGGTCCCGTGATGGTTTTACACGGACCCGGGGAAACGTCCGCGCGAGGTGATCAGGCTATCGCGCGAGGTGTAGTGTAATCGTCTGATAGAGTCGTGTAATCGTCTGATAGAGCTGTGTAATCGCCTGATAGAGTAGTGTAATCGTCTGATAGAGTTGTGTAATCGTCTGATAGAGTAGTGTAATCGCCTGATAGAGTCGTGAAATGGTCTGATAGAGTAGTGAAATGGTCTGATAGACTAGGATTGACTCATCTCGGGGTGACGACATCCCGCTACGAGCAATTCGCTGGCTGGTTGCGAGGACTTTGAAGCGCTATGAGTGCAGCGCTCGTGCCTCTGTTGGCATATAAACTGGCTGTTTTTATCATGCCGCCAATTATAACAAGGGGGTAGGACAAAAATCGGCCTGCGACATTTGTAAACGCCGTGCAAGTGCCCGTCGTGCAATGAGTTACAACTATTTTAAATTATTTCAATATGCACCGAAAATACGCGAATATAGCGCCTAATCAGGGTGTTTTGTAGCTCGGAGTACCCATTAGATGGATGGGACACGGATTATCCCAGGGTAAACATACATACACGGACCAAGTCCCGAGGGAACGACTGGATGAACGTCAACAAACAAGTCGAAACGGTCTATTGCCGTCTAATAAATGGTGATTGTTAAACCCCTTCAGCCGTCCCTTGTAGGACTAGTGTTACAAAATACGCCGCAGGTATCCAAGAAATTTGCCGGTGGTCGAGACTCGCGTCTGCGCGATGCTTCTGCCTCGCCATTCCGACTCAGTACCTGTTTGCCTTTGTCCCTTAGGCCTACCCAAGAGCGCATCTGCGCTACTTGCGCGACATCAGGATGCGCAGGATGTACCAGAACATGAGTGCAACTGCGGCGAAAAGCTCGAGAGCGGCGGCCACATACTGGTCTTCATTGTAGGTATTCAGTATGTTGGATGTGGTGTAAAGAATAGCACCTGCAGCCAGCACAACCATGCCAACAGAGAACCAAAGACCGAGGTTAAACCCAAAGATGGCCCCGGTAATAATCAACCCCAGGGCGATGAATCCGCCCACAGTCAGAATGGAGCCAAGGAAGGAGAAATCTTTCCGTGTGATGAAGACCGTGGCTGTCAGCCCCGCGAAGAGCAGCGTAGTCATTATTCCCGCCTGGGCGATCATGTCACCCCCACCAGACCGATAGAGGGCGAGCAGCAGCAGCGGGACAAAGATGATTGCTTCAAGGATAACATAGAGCCCGAGCCCGGCGTACTGTACCGGCTTCGATGTGCTGGCCGTTGCCATGCTGCGGGCGAGAAACCCGACAAGTACAAATCCCCCCATGACCATGAGGAACCCATAGGGCATGGTAAGCACTTTATAGGCGAGTTCCCTTGTGATTTGGAGGTTAAGCAGGACCGTCTCCAACAATGCGAATGCGCCTATGGCACCAGCCAGGTGCAGATAAGTCTTGCGGATGAATGCAGCGCGTACATTCGGTGCTGCTTCTGAAAGATTGAAGACTGGATAGGTATTGGAATACATAATGATTCGATGAGTGAGTTAACATTGAGAGTTAATAGTGTGTTAGGCAAGCAAGTCTTCGCCAAACCCACAATGACGTGAGTGGCGTGGTGTATCTACAGTCATACGGCTGGTTGATGTGGCACGGGAATCTTGCCCGTGTGTCTTCTAGAGATCATAACAAAACCCGAACACGGGCGAGACTCCCATGCCACGCACTGGCAATGGCGTCAACAGAGCAATAGGGTCAACGATGTCCTCACAACCGCGCGAGTAGCATCTATAGTCCATTCGTTTTCAGTTTGCTCACAGGGCGAATGCCTCATTAGATTGGCTTTATAATTGTGGAAGCCAAGCCCTCTTCACCGCTAAGTCCATCTGCACGTGATGTACGGCTGGATGCGTTCCGCGGGGTCTTGCTGCTGTGTATGACGAGCAATCATCTGGGAAGCCCGTTGACCCGGTTCACGGTCGAGCCCCTCGGCTTCGTCTCCTCGGCGGAGGGCTTTGTTTTTCTAGCCGGCTATCTGGCGGGTGTGGTTTACTCGCGGCACCTCGAGACCGAGGGCGACCGGCTAAACCGCAGGCATGTCTGGCATAAAGCCGGGCAGATTTATCTCTGGCATTTGTGTTTGCTGGCAGTGGGTCTGGCGGTGGCGTTCTACATAGGCGATTACGATAACCCCATTAGTAATATATTCACCCTGTTCTATGCGAACCCGGTGCAGGCTATGACGAGTAGCGTGCTACTCGCCTACCAGCCGCCTCTGTTTGATATACTACCACTGTATATAATGGGGTTGGTACTTACTCCAGTAGTTCTCAGCCATGCACGCAGAAGAGGGTGGGGGTGGCCGCTCTTCCTTAGTTTCGCGTGCTGGGCTGGTGCTCAATGCGGGATAAAACCTGCACTCCTGGGGCATGTGAAAGAGTACTGGATAGTATGGATGGGGGCATTCGACTGTTTTGCATGGCAGTTCCTTTGGGTCGGAGGTCTGGCGCTTGGGACCTGGCGCTATGAGCGGCTGAAGCTGGGGAAGCCCTGGCATGTGACACCCCTCATCACGGTCCCTTCTCTTCTACTGGGGGGCTGGCTTCTCGCTGTGCGTCAGCAATGGATCGATGCCCCGTGGGTGTGGGACTATTTCCCGTATATTTTGGATAAGTGGACGCTCGCCCCCCTGCGCTTACTGAATATGGCAGCGCTGGTAATACTGTTTATCGGTTTCGTTCCAGAGCGGTTGCCACGCTGGATGATCACCCCACTCGCCCTTCTGGGGCGGCACTCGTTGCAGGTCTTTTGTTTCCAGATTGTGGCCGCTCTTGCGGCGATGAGCCTTATCTATGCCACCGCCGCAGATGAAGTACAATCCACCCTCATCACACTCGCTACCATGGGTTCACTCTATCTCCCCGCCTGGCTCTGTGAATGCAAATACCTGCGGCGCAGGAACGCGCGGGTCCAGCAGTCATAAAGGTTGCGGAGTGAACAAGAGCAGATAGCTGCTCGATGAATCAACGCCACTGGATGCATGTTTAGCGTAGATTAAACGCCTGCGCGGGCGAAGTGCTATTTCCCGGAAGTGGCCGGGGTCGGGTTCTCTGGAGCGGTCTCCGTCGCAAGGCTGCCGAAGTTCAGGAGCTTGATGGCTGTGATAAGCCCGATGTCCTTCTTCAAGCGCTGGGCAAGGTCGATTTTATGAAGTGCCGTCACCGTGGCAACGTCCTGCTCGACGAGAAAGTCTGGTGCCAGACCCTTCCCCTGCCAGGAAACACCGGTCGGTGTGAACATCGCCCCGGTTATGAACTTCACGCGGAAGTGGTTCTCCAGCTCGAAGGTTTTCTCAAACACTCCCTTGCCATAAGTCTTCGTGCCGATGACAAAGGCACGCTTCTGGTCGCGCAGTGCGCCAACCAAGACTTCGGAGGCTGAGGCGGTGTTGCCATTGGCGAGAATTGCGAGTTTGAAGTTGAAAGGTTCCTTGTTGCCAGAGCTAAAGTTACGGAGTTTCTCCTGCTGGTTGTAGGTGCGCAGGACGATGCCGCGCTCATTTACAAAGAGTTGGCTCATCTTGAGTGCTTCGCCAAAGACTCCGCCAGTATTATTGCGCAAGTCCAGAATAATTGCCTCGGTGCCGTTCTGCTTCAGTGTGGTTAACTCCTTCTCCAAATCCTTTGAGACATCCTGGGCGAAGTAGCGCAGCTCAACGAGAGCGAGCTTGGGACTTATCTGGTTAACGAAGAGGTTCTTGGTCTCGTACTTCTGGCGGGTAAGCTTGATCTCCACGATCTTGATGTCGCGATTGATCGTCAGCACGACATCCGTATCCGCCGGACCGCTCATGAGGGCGTTGACTTCAGCGACCGTCTTGCCTTTCAGCACCTGCCCATTCACCCGAAGGATGCGGTCGAGGGGCAGTATGATGCCCTCTGCGGGAGAGTTTGGCTGTACTTCCGTGACGGTCAGACTGCCATCCCCCGCGTTGAAGCTGCTCTTGAGTCCGAGGGAGACATCCACCCCCTCGAGGGAGTTGAGGATTTTATCGTACTCCTCAGCTGTCCAAATCGTGGCGAGAGTGGGATTTTCCGGTGGGGAAATGTAGCGCAGCATGCCCTGAATCGCCGCCCAATCAAGTGCCTCCTGGGTGATGTCGCTGGTGTAGTAGTTCTCCAGGATGAGCTTGCGGACCTCCTCGTAGGTGGCGTGGGAGTTAGGCACCGCGTGTGTCAGCGCGATGGGAAAGAGCGGGGTTATCTTCGGGTCATTCGCCTTCGCTGCCTCGGCAGGAGCTGTCTGGGCTGCCTGTGCCGGGACCTCTTCTGCGCGCACGGTCAGGCTTGGCATTATATATAGAGCTGCAAGCGGCAGCGCGAAGCATAGGCACGGTTTCAACATGGGAATGATGTCCATTAAAGTGATGCCAGAGTTCCGCTTAGTCGCTGAGTTTCGGTGTTTTAGCCTGCTTCGCAGTCACTCCATCTGCAAAGCTGCGGGCTATTTCTCCATCGAAATGCACCGTCTGCGTGGGAAAGGCGAAGGAGAGACCGTGCTTTGCTACGATTTCCATCATTTGCAGGTTTATGCCCTCTTGTATCGCCACGTGCTCCGCATACACAGTGGTCTTGGTGAAGTAATTCACGAGAATATCCAGCGACGACGAGCCAAAGCTCACAAAGCGCACATGCTGGCCATCCTCTGCGATGCCGGGATGATTCTTAATCAGCGCTCGTATCTCTGCCAAGAGCGCGCGCATCTGGTCCGGGCTGGTGTCATAAGTCACTCCCAGGGTCTGCCGGATACGCCGATGCGGCATGCGGGACCAGTTGACGATGTACTCGTTACACAGGACGTTGTTGGGGATGATAATAAGCGCCTTCGGCCAGGTGCGTACGCGGGTGGAGCGCACGCCGATTTCCTCCACCTCGCCATCCACGCGATCGCCGACTTGTATCCAGTCGCCGACCTTGAAGGGGCGGTCCGTTGCTATGGCAAACGCGCCATACATGTTCGCGATCGTGTCCTTCGCCGCGAGTGCAAATGCTGCACCGCCGAGCCCCAGTGTGGCAATGATGCCGCTTACGGAGTAGCCAAGGTTGTCTATCACCATAATCGCCGCAACGAGTATAACGAAGACATTCACGGCTTTCTTGATCAATGGCATGAAGTCCCCGATGCCCGAGCCTTTCTTAATCGCGTTGTCTGCCGCCGCATCCAGCAGGACGCTCAGTGCACGGGAGACAGCCCAGAACAATGATGCCATACTGAGCCCGCGGAAGACTAAATTCACCATCGACTGGAGATCGTCTTCGAGCGGCAGGGCGACAATAGCGAGAAACATTCCCAGCACTACCAAGAAGAAAGTGAAAGGCGGCTCCAGGCTGTGGATCAATTGGTCGTCATATTCCCACTTGGTGCGCTCGGCCAGCGTCTTCAATCGCGCAAACACCAGACGCGTGAGTATGTTGCGCAACAAGAAGGTTACCAAGATGATGCAAAAGCTGAGGGCGAGTTCGCTAATGGTGAACTGCCAGACCATCGTATTGCCAATATGGTCTATCCACTGGGGAATCGTATGCGGATGGACATCGCCACCCGTCGACGTCTGCGCAATTACAGGAATCGGCAGCAGTGTTAATAGAATTCCAAGAAGTGATAGGATTTGCTTTCTCATGCTAGGATGCAATCAGCCTCTGGATTTATGCCATTGGGTCGATTGCGAAAAGGAAAAAGTAGGCTCTCTGAAACAGATCGTCATGTGCGTCGGGCAATTTGCCATTGCAGCCATCGGCTCTGCGGGTAATTTGCGCCCTATGACTCAGCATGGTGAAGCCACCCCTTTTGATTCGATTGAAGATGCGATTGCGGCCATTGCCGCTGGCAAACCCATCGTTGTCGCGGACGACGAAGACCGCGAGAACGAGGGCGATCTGGTCATCGCCGCATCCAAGGCTACTCCCGAAACGATCAACATGATGATTCGCCACGCGCGCGGGCTTATCTGTGTGCCGATGACGGACTGGCAGCTCCGCCGCCTGGGGCTCAACCCCATGGTCCAGCAGAATCGGGAGTCCATGAAAACCGATTTTACGGTGAGCGTGGACGCTGCAGCGGGAATAAGCACGGGCATCAGTGCCAGCGACCGCGCCCGGACCATCCAGATACTCGCCAATCCCGACAGCACACCAGACGAGCTTGTCCAGCCAGGACACGTTTTCCCCTTGCGCGCCCGCCCGGGAGGCGTGCTGGAGCGTGCCGGGCATACCGAGGCCGCAGTGGACCTCGCGTCACTTGCCGGACTTTACCCAGCCGCAGTTATCTGCGAAATCCTTAATGACGATGGTTCCTGCTCGCGCCTGCCGGACCTCATCGAGTTCAAGAAGCGACACGGCTTGAAGCTTATTACGATTGCTGACTTGATTGAATACCGCCACCAGCGCGAACGTCTCGTAGAGCTTATCCACCAGAGCCCATTCGCGAGTGAGTACGGCGACTTTGAGCTGCGCGTTTTTCGCAGCAGTCTCGACCATGCCCACCATTTCGTTCTGAGCATGGGCACACTGGACGGAAGTCCCACCCTAGTCCGCGTGCATAGCGAAAACATTCTTACCGATGTATTTGCCGCCAGACACATCAGCGGTGTCAACGTCCTCCAAACCGCCCTCCAGCGCATCGCCAAAGAGGGTAAAGGCGTGGTGCTCTATGTCTCCCACCCCTGCGGCGGGTTGCAGTTACCGAAGACCTCGGCATGCGCGGTTAACGCATCCCCCGTGGTCGCAAAGATGGATTTCCGCGCGTATGGACTCGGCGCCCAGATTCTCTCTGCTCTCGGCTTGAAGCAGATACGGCTCCTCTCAAGCACCAGCCGGAAGGTCGTGGGCCTCGAAGGCTACGGACTGGAGATAGTGGAGCAGATTCCAGTGCTTGAGATGAAGTAGTTCGGGCCAGTCTTTACCACGATACCCCCCATCCCCTACGCCTTGAAGATATCCATCTTCCGCCACTTGCCCTTGTGCCAGCGTATCTTATAAGTAACGCCGAGTGCGACGACATAGAGCGTCGTCGCCAGCCATGGGCCAACGGATTTCCACTCCGGGAAGTAGTGAATAATCGTCAGTCCTCCACCCACAAGCACCACGAGCGAGTAAATGATTAGCATGACGGCAGGCCAGATGGTGTCGCCCGCACCTCGCAGCGAGTGGGAGTAGGTTATATACATGGCATCGAATAATTGGTAGATTGCGGTGACAATGAGGATCAATCCGCCCGCGTGTATAATCTCCGGGTCCTGTGTAAACAGGTGCATCAACGGTGTTCTCCCGAAGAAGAAGAGCAACCCGATGGACATCATGTAAACCATGATAA
This sequence comes from Verrucomicrobiota bacterium, assembly GCA_033762955.1. Taxonomy (GTDB): domain Bacteria; phylum Verrucomicrobiota; class Verrucomicrobiia; order Opitutales; family Oceanipulchritudinaceae; genus JANRLC01. The sequence continues at coordinate 121,112 of JANRLC010000084.1, forward strand.
CTGTGAATGCGATGCGCGTCTGCGACTCCGCGCGTGCAGGGTTCTTCTCACCGATAGCCTGCCCCACACGCGCGGTGAGAATGGCTGCCAGGGCCAGTGCGGGCATGAAGGCGAGGTGTAGGTAACGCACAGCGATGGTGTTCGCCGCCAGATGCGCGGTGCCGAACTGGCCAATCATCCAGAGGATGATCACTCCCCACGTAAAGAGGTCGAAAGTAAACTGTGCGCCTGCAGGTGCGCCCACTTTGAATATTTGGAGAATTGCCTTTCCCTCATAGCGCCAGCGCAATGTGCCGTAGGCTGCGCGGTTGTGCTTGTTCCAGAAGAAACAGAGCAGGAAAATCATCTGGCAAACCTGTGCAAGCACGGTGCCAAGCGCTGAGCCGGTAAGCCCCAGGCGTGGGCAGCCCCAGTTCCCGTAAATGAAGAGCCAGTTGAAGAATATGTTCAAGGCCGTACCCAGTAGTGCCCCAACCAGCAGTATCTTCGTGCGCTGCATACCCGTAAAGAAACTGGACAGCGCCGCGATCGTCAGGCCGGCAAATGCTCCCAGCAAACTGGTTTGGAAGAACTGCACTTCCATCGCCTGTACGGCTGGCTCGTGGCCTACGAGGCGAAATATCGCCGGGGTCAGTGGCCAGAGCGCTATCATCGCCAGCCCGAACAGCAGCCCGATGAGCAGCCCATGCAGCGTGTAATGCCCCGCACCCTGGGGCTCGCCACGTCCGATACATTGCGCGACAAAGGTATTGAGCGACTGCATCAGACCCCAGCCGAAGCTCAGCGGTATGAGAAACATCATCCCACTCGGCATGACTGCCGCGAGTGCTTCGGAGCCAAGCTTGGACACCATCCAGGCGTCCGTAAACTGCATGCCCGTTTGCGTGAAGTTAAGTACGATGAGCGGAAATGCGGATACCAGCATGATCCGTAGATCAGACCAGTCTTGTTGATTCAGGCGCAAGGGATTAAGGGAAGCCATGGGTCGGCTACGATGAGCGCGAGAAGGCGGGGCTGTCAATCACGGCCGGGACATAGCAGTTCCATGCCCCCTGCGGTGACAAATGAGTGACCGCAGAAATCGGCGTTGCGGCTGCGTTGGTTATGCGTATGCTGTGAGGGAAATTACTGTCATGTACGACTATGCTGCTTCGCGACTGATTGTATTAATTGCACCACTCGGCTTGCTGATGCTCGGCTTCAGTGGCTGCCGGACAGCCCCCCGCCCCCCGGCGAGAACTCCAGTGCCCGTTGTCCAGGAAGTACCACCAGTATTTACTCCGCCTATAGCAAAGACTGAGGACTCAAAGGCCCCGGTACCCACCGATCTGGCGTTCCTGCCAGTGAGTACGGTCTCCGAGCCTATGACCGGCTCGCCCACTATTCCCTTTAATGAAGTCTCGCCAGAGATTCGGTCAAAGCTGGATGCCATGGATTTCAAGCCCTCGGTATTCCCGTTTAACGAGACGGGCGGCGGGCTCGCCTTTAACGCACTCGTCGGCATCCCACGGTTGGAAGTACAGGACTTGCAGGATGGCCGCATCCGCATACTGGCACGCATAACGAACCGCGCAACCAAGGATCTGCGCCTCTACGTTGGCTGCGAGCCCACTGACAGCCGAGATGCCATCCATGAGCGCCGCGAGCAGATAGGGGTACTCCTTGCGAAGGACGTTTTCCGGGACTTTAGCTTCATCATCAACGGCCCGGTCAACCGCAAGTTCATCCTCTCCTGCGATGCCAAAGCTATCGGCGAGGAATACAGAAAACTCAGCCACGACTAGACCACCGCAAGCCCCCCTTCTTCCTTCTGCCTCCTGCCTACTGCCTTCAGAATGACTCGCCGCCAGTTTATCCGTAGTACATTCGCTGCCGGTACCGCACTCGGGCTGGCTGGCTTGGGCACGACGGGATGCCTCGCCAAGCGCCGCCGCCCAAACCTCATCCTAATAGTAGCAGATGACCTCGGCTGGGGCGACTTGTCCTGCTTTGGCCAACAAAAGTTCAAGACTCCGCACCTCGATCGCATGGCTGCGGAGGGCATACGCTGCACACAGTTCTATAGCTGTGCACCAGTGTGCGCCCCTGCTCGCTGCGGCCTGCTAACTGGACTTCACAGCGGCCATGCACCCATCCGCACCAACGTAGAACTCGAGCCCGAGGGCCAGATGCCGTTACCAGAAGGCACGTGGACATTCCCTCGCGCCCTCGCCGATGCCGGCTACGCCACCGGATGCTTTGGAAAATGGGGCCTGGGCACGATGGAGAACGAGGGCTCGCCCCTGCGCCACGGCTTCGGTCGCTTCTACGGCTACCTTTGTCAGCGGCAGGCTCACTACCATTACCCGGAGGCCCTCTGGGATAATGAACACCGCATCGCTCTGCCGGAAAACACCGCGAATGCCCGCCAGACCTACGCTCCCGACCTCATCGCGGAGCAGGCCATTCGCTTCGCCGAGGTAAATGCCAGCCGCCCCTACTTCCTCTACTTTGCGCCGACCCTCCCCCATGCCGAACTGGCCGCTCCCGCTCCGGCTATGGCGCCTTTTGCTGGAAAATACCCGGAAACCCCGTTCGACGGTAGAACCTACAGTGCCCAAGCCACACCCCGCGCGGCCTATGCCGCCATGGTTACCCGCCTCGATGCCCACATAGGCGCACTACTCGGCACCCTCCGTTCCACCGGCCAGGCCGAGGACACCGTGGTACTCTTTACCAGCGACAACGGCCCCTCCCCCGAAGGTGGCTCCGACCCCTCCTTCTTTAACAGCAGCGGCCCCTACCGCGGCGGCAAGCGCACCCTATACGAAGGCGCACTCCGTGTGCCCCTTCTTGCATGGGCACCCGGCCGTATCCGCCCCGACCAAGAGATCGCAGACCCCATGGCAGCGTGGGACATCGCCGCCACCCTTTTGGACTTTGCCCGCGCAACCCAGCCCCTCCACGGTACCGTGGACAGCCGCTCCTTTGCCCGCTCCCTGATCAACCGCGCCACAGCAGACTTGCCCCGCGAGACCCTCTACTGGGAGTACCCCGACGGCAACGGAGCACAGGCCCTCCGCGACAACCAGTGGAAGCTCATAATCCCCGACCTTCGTCAACAGCCGCCAGCTCCTGAGCTGTATAACTTGGAAACGGACCTAGCAGAGGCTACGAACCTCGCCGACAAGGAACCCTCTCGCCTAGCTCGGATGCTCTCCCAGATGCAGAACCATCACCGTCCCAACAAAAGCTTCCCACTGCCCGCAGAAGTGTAGGCAAAGTACCTAAACGTCGGCCGCTTTACATCCCGGGAGTCAAACTCTGGACCCCGGGAGCAAGACTTTGTAGTCCGGGAGTAAAACCTCACGCCCCGGGAGCAAGACTTTGCACTCCGGGAGCAAGACTTTGCACTCCGGCAGCAAGACTTTGCAGTCCGGGAGCAAGACTTTGGACCCCGGCAGCAAGACTTTGGACCCCGGCAGCAAGACTTTGGACCTCGGGAGCAAGACTTTGGTCTCCGGGATCGAAGTCATTGGACTGTCTTTAGTGGCACGTCTTTAGTGGCACGGGCATCTTCACCTCATCGCATGCATGGGAAGAATGAATGAAGTTGCTTCGGGACGACCTGCAACTTAGCTCCAGGTTTTAACCTGGGGAAATGCGTACATACGCGGACCGAGTCCCGCAGGGACGACTGGATGGAGGGCATCAAACCAGTCGAAGCGATCTATTTCTTTCGTCCTTATGGCGAATTTGAAAGCCCTTCAGCCGTCCCTACGGGACTTGTGTTATTAAATACGCCGATTACCCCAGGTTAAAACCTGGGGCTAAGATGCATACCGTCCCCTTGGGACGGCAGTGCCGGGGCTTAATCCATCTTGTGCGATCGAATTCATTCATAGCGGTCCTGGTGCTGTCCGGGATATATTATTAACGACTTCGAGACGCACCGGACCCACCCGAACACCTTCCGGGCAGCTTGACCCTGCTTGCGTACACTCCCACACTGGCACATCCCCATGATACGACCACGACTACTCACAACCCTCTCGTACGGTGCCATGATGGCATTGTCCATCGGCTTAAACATGCTTCCTGTCTTCCTCACAACCTTGAGTGTGACTTATGGGGGCGAGACAGGCCTGACCAAGGAGCAGCTCGGGCGGCTGGGGGCCATTATGTTTGCCGGGTTAGTCGGCGGGATATTCATCACTGGGCCACTGGCAGACCGCTTGGGGGCAAAGCCATTCGTGCTGTTGGGGAATGGGCTAATAGTCCTGAGCCTGCTGGCCATGGCATTTGCGCCGAACTATGCCACACTCGCGGTGGCACTCGGCTTCCTGGGACTGGGCTCGGGCATACTGGACATGGTCCTGAGCCCCGTGGTCTCCGCCCTGAATCCCGAACGCCGCGCATCGGCGATGAACTGGCTGCACTCGTTTTACTGCGTGGGAGCGGCGTTGACCATTCTTGCCGGCACCGTGGTTCTAAAAGCGGGCGGCGGTTGGCGCGTGGCCTGCCTCGTCCTGCTCCCGCTGCCCGCTTTATTAATCGTGTTCTTTGCACCGCTGAAGTTTCCCCAGATGGCGCATGAAGAGAGACGCATGGGGTTGGGAAGCTTAATGGGGCAAACGTGGTTCCGCCTCGCACTGGTTGCGCTCTTTCTCGGAGGCGCTACAGAGCTGGGGATGGCGCAGTGGTTACCCGCTTATGCGGAGACATCCCTCGGGTTCGCGCCATGGGTGGGTGGTATGGGGCTGCTCCTGTTCTCACTCGCCATGGCATTCGGCCGTATGGCAGTCGGTGCAGCGGGAACACGACTCGATCCCTTCCATACCATGGCCTGGGGCTGCGGCCTCTCCGTACTATTATTTCTTGGAGCTTCATTCATTCCTCACCCGATGACCGCGCTAGTCTGCTGCATAGCAGCAGGGTTTACGGGAAGTTGCCTGTGGCCAACAGTACTCGCAGTCACCGCCGACCATTACCCAAATGGAGGCGCCACCATGTTTGGTGTCCTCTCTGCTTTCGGGAATGCAGGCGGCATCTTCATGCCCTGGGTCGTGGGCTGGGTGGCAGACTTGAGTAACCTGCACTGGGGCCTCGCTATCTCCGCACTCGCCCCACTGGGTATGCTGCCGATAATCCTTGTGATGCGGAAGGCGAGGTGAGTTCGGAAAGGGACTTAAAGGACAAAAAGAGACCTAAGGGACAACAAGGACCTGTAATATAAGTCCCTGAAGTCCCTTAGGTCCCTGAAAGTCCCTTAGGTCCCTTCTCCGAACCAGCACTTCTCCGGCCAGCCCTACTTCTTAAAGAGCTGCTTCAGGAGCGGATTCTTCGCGGTCTTTGCGTAGGCTACGTTTGCATCGTAGAGAGCGCAGCGTTGTTCCACGCAAAGGCCGGTGCGCAGAGGGTCCTGCGGCGTGTTCTTCACGTAGTCGAGAAGCGTATCTATGTCTGTCTTGGCCACGTGCTGGCGGGTGTCTGCCGAGGCGTAGTAGATAAACACATCGCCATTCTTGCGGGCGACAACACCGTTCAGGAAGGTCACATTGCCCACGTCTCCGTGGAACTCTTCCTCAAACGGGGCAATGAAGTAACCCCCAGGCTGTGCGATACGCTTGGAGGGGTCCTTCAAGTCGCAGAGAAAGGCGTAGATAACATAGCGCAGACCCGCCGCGCACCCGCGCACGCCGTGGGCGATATGGAGCCAGCCGTCCTTGGTCTTGATCGGGGGAGCGCCGGCGCCGTTCTTCTGTTCCTTAATCGTGTGATAGGCGCGCTCGTCCACAATCACTTCCTTCTCGAGAACCGGGTTCTCGATCGTTGCGGATGTGCCCCAGGCAATACCGCCACCGGAGCCAGCCTCGATAAAGCCATCCATGGGCCGGGTGTACCAGCCGTAGCGCTTGCCTTCGACGAACTCGGGGTGGAGCACCACGTTGCGCTGCTGGGGGGAGGGCGTGCGCACCTCGCCGATGAATTCCCAGTTAATCAAGTCCTTGGTACGGGCAACGCCACACTGGGCGACGGCGCTGGAGAGGTCGCCCCGGGCTGCTTTGGGATCCTTGCGCTCGATGCAGTACACGCCATAAATATTACCATCCTCGTGGCGAGTCAGTCGCATGTCATAGACATTCGCTGCGGGGTTCCCCTCGGGCTCTGGCAGGCAGATGGGTTTCCCTACGAAGCGGAAATTATCCACGCCATTGCGGCTGCGAGTGAGTGCGAAAAAGCTCTTGCGGTCAAACCCCTCCACGCGAGCCATCACGTAGATGTAACCCTCGTGCTCCAACGCGCCGGAATTAAAGGCAGCATTGATACCGAGACGCTCCAGCAAGCGGGGGTTGGTCGCAGGGTTCAAGTCATAACGCCACTCGATCGGGGCATGCTTGTTCGTGAGAATGGGGTTGACGTAGCGGGTGTACCAGCCGTTGTTCCAGCGGGAGTCCGCCTTGTTCGGCGCAGTCACGAGTTTCTCGTAGTCGCGAATCAGCGAAGCGAGACGCTTCTGATAAAGACCATCGGTCTTGGCAGCCGGCTTTGCAGCGGCAGCGGGTTTCTTGGCGGCCGCTTTCGCGGCTACGGGTTTGGCGGTTGCTTTTTTAGCCATGATGGAACGTTGTCTGGGTTGTTTCAGTAGAAACTAAAAATCAACGCTTCCGCAGTCACCATGGCAATCAAAATAGAAACCACCAATAGCTTGAATAACTCTAATTGGCATTGGTCCCCTGGGTCCTATAGGTCCCATAAGTCCTTTAGGTCCTTTACGTCCAGCTTGCAGCAGCCCCTAAAAGCATTCTAGATTGCCCGCATCATGGCCAAACCGATAACTCCACTGGTGAGATTGCAGAAGGCGCTGGGCTCGCTCGTACAAACTACTGAGCCAGAGTGCTTCGCCGCGTCTTTTGATAACGCACGGCTCTCCTTCATGCCGGAGGCCGTCGTGAAACCGGCGGTTGAGGCAGATATCGCCACCGTACTGAAGCTTGCCAATACGTACAAAATGCCGGTGACCGTGCGGGGCGCCGGGACTTCGACGACAGGCTCGGCCTCCCCCGTTAAGGGTGGCTGGGTGATCGACTTGTCCGGCTGGAACAAGGTGCATATCGATGCCGCTGCGGGAGTAGCCTATGTGCAACCCGGGGTGACTATTGCCTCCATCCAAGCGGAGGCAGAGAAGGAAGGGTGGGCTTACCCACCTGACCCTTCGAGCCACAAGTGGGCAACGATTGGCGGGGCGATCGCCTGCAATGCCGGGGGCATGCGGGGTGCGAAGTACGGGGTGACCCGGGACTATGTGCTGGCGCTCGAGGGCTTTCTGGCCACGGGCGAGTACGTGCGGTGGGGGGCAGACTTGAGGAAATTTGCAGCAGGGTTTAACCTGCGCGACCTGTGGATAGGCAGCGAAGGGATGCTGGGCATTATCACCGGCGCAGCACTCAAACTGCTGCCAAAGCCCGCTGCGCGACGGACACTCCTCGCACAGTTTGCCAATGAGGATAAGGCCATCACCGCAGTGCAGCGTATTTTTCAAGCGCGGCTCGTACCGAGTATTCTCGAGTTCCTCGACAGGCAATCCATCGAGTGTACCGTGCGCTTGCTGAAGGACAAAGGGGAGGGCACTGTGGCGAAGGACGGTACCCTCCGCCTCTCAAAGCGTCTCTCGTTACCTGCGAAACCGGTTGCAGTTCTCTTGATAGAAGTGGACGGGCACCCCGCCCAGGTGAAAGATGACTACGCCCTGCTACAAGAAACTCTGAAACCGCTTACCCTGGCCGTGAGTGAAGCCACTACACCCGAAGAGGCCGAGCTGCTCTGGTCCATACGGCGACGTTGCTCAAAGGCGATGTTTCAGATGGGGGACTCCAAATTAAATGAGGACGTAGTCGTCCCACTGCGCTCGCAGAAGGAATTGCTCAAGTACACCCTTCAGTTAAAACGCGAGACTGGGCTCGCCACACCCACTTTTGGCCACGCTGCGGATGGGAACTTCCACGTACACCTCATGTTCCAGCGCTCCGACCCCGGGCAATGTGCCGCGGCAGAGCGCGGAGTACAGGCCCTGATGGAGAAAGTAGTGGCACTCGGCGGCGCCATCACTGGAGAGCACGGCATCGGCCTCGCAAAGAGTGTCTTTCTCCACCTGCAACACGGGCCTGCCGAAATCGCCGCCATGCAGGCAGTGAAAAAAGCACTCGACCCCAATGGCATCCTGAACCCCGGAAAGCTCTTTGAACCCTTCAGAGTCTGGGAACACACCCCAGTCAAGGTACATCTGCCGTGGGACCATTAGAAGGCTGAAGCAGATGACAGATTTAAGATGGCAGATTTAAGATTGCAGAGGGCAGAAAGGCTGAAGGCAGAAGAGGGCTTGTCCATCCCGTCCATCCCAGTCCATTCAGTCCATCCCAGTCCACCCTCACCACCGATAAGTGCTTTGCAGTTTTCCCTTGCCTTAAAACGCGCGTACGGTATAAATGACCTCACTGTTGTAGAAGGTTCAGCTTGCTTTCATCTGTAATCGTTTGTCTTAACCCTAACTTACCGTCTTTATGACCGACCAATCGGACACACCGTCGGCAGAGGTGGACTTAGTATCCGCGTACCGTTCAGCCGTGCGGCAGCGGAAACTGGTGCGAGTCACCCTTGCCTGTATTATCCTGGTTATTGTCGTGGTTTACATTAGCTTGATGTGGATCACTGTTGTGGATTTTGGGAAAAACGGACTGCCACTCGTGGAACATCAACTTAATGAAGAAATCCGGAACTACCTGCCCATTGCTTCACAACAGTTGAGTGAAGCTGCCAACCGTGTGGTACCCGTTTACACCAAAGCTTTAACAGATACCTTTCAGCGAGATCAGGAATTATACGCAAAGACCCTGCTCGATGAGTTCGATAAGCTCGGGGAATTTGCCGTGTCGCGCACACCGATGGTGGAGGACGCTATCGCCCAACTCGTTCTGGACCAGGAAAAGTCAGCCTCTGCGGCCATGCAGGAGATTCTCACTGAAGATCAGTTCGCAGAGATCAGCCTGGCCTATGATGATGCCCTGCGCCAGCAACTGGAGGTGGTGATGGACAAACACTTCCGTGAGCATATCCAAGTAGGAGAGGAGATTCTACTGAAACTACAGACAATAGCGGATGCCGAACAGGGCAAGACTCCCATGGATAACCAAGTCATCCTCGGGATGATGGTCGAGCTTCTCGGTCTGGATATGCAACTGGCCGGAGAGCCTCTAGCCACAACAATCGTAGAAGAGGAGACATCCAAATGAATCCCTCCACAAATCAAGATTACGAAGCATTTCTACGGGATGAGGTTTCCCAGATTAACCGCTCAAACCGACAAGCCCTCTTTCTCGGTGCGATCTTTGCGGTGGCCTTGATCGTTTACATGACCGTGATACTAAACATGATCCGCGGTTTTCTAGACCCGGAACTGATCACCAATAATATCGCGGTTCAGATAGAGAAACAAACCCCGGTATTCATTGCAGATGCGGAGTTGAACCTTAAATTGCAGGCACCCGCAGTTGCCGAATCTCTGAGCCTCACCTTTCTGCGAGCCATCCCGGCATTACGCGCAGAGGCGGAGCAGCAGATTGACCTTTGCCACAAGGAGATGATCCCCCACCTTAGTCTGGAACTACAGGAAATTATCCGCACCTATATCCTCGAAAACAAGGATGAGCTGAAAGCCTTTGTGGATGCGCACCGCGCAGACCCCGACTTTGCAAACCAGTTCACCAGCGACATGCTTGCAGAACTCGGTACACAGCTCGATGCGACGATGAAGATTGACTTCGAAGGTCGAGATATCACCTACTTTAAGGAGAATGTCATGGCCGGACTTCTCGCCCTCAATACTCACCTCGATACCCTGGCGACTCCAAACCCCGAGAAACTCGACTACCGCCTCCGCTTACAGCGCAAGATTCTCGCCTCCCTGATTAACAAACTCACCAGTCAGGAGTTTACCAACAACCAGATTGAGCTACTCCTGCCAGACTTCCTCCAGTAGTTTGTCTTTCACTAGCCCGTCATTCATAGAGTAAGCTTCTTTAGTAAAGCACCCCATCCAGGAGAACCAGGATGGGGTGCTTTCGGTAACGAAGCTTGGTGATTTGATTAATTAAACATCCTGTAGTCATGGAAAATGAGATGAACCCAATTTTCTACCTCAGTCATATTAGGTTCATCCTACTTCCCGAGCCTCGCTGGAACTCCGCAAGTTGTCTCGCCTTAGCATCTTATGATAACTCATCGCGGTTCAACTTCCGTTTTAGGTTCAATTTCCCTTGCATGCAATTCGGCGCAATGTAGTTTTATGACGGTATGACCGTGATGATAGCCAGAACGCCATCCCCTGCCCAAGTGCGGGACGAAGTAAACGCAATAAAGGCCGCTTCGACCAAGATACTGAGCTCCCGCGAGTCGGCGCGTAATTACTTAATCACAAACGGGTTCATGACTAAAAAGGGCAACCTTAGCCTCAAGTACAAAAAATGAAGATGGGAGCATTCGTGCTCGCCTATCATGGGTGCGATAAGAGCGTAGGTGAAGCGCTGATTGCTGGTTCGACTTCCTTCAAGGCAAGTCAGAATGACTACGACTGGTTGGGGCATGGTATCTACTTATGGGAGAATAATCCAAAACGCGCCATGGATTGGGCAAAATTCATGGCTGCTCACCCGACCTTCCGAAAGCGTGTCAAGGAACCCTATGCTGTAGGCGCTATTGTTGATTTGGGAAATTGCTTGGATCTGACTGAATCGCATTCACTTGAAATGGTATCAGCTGGCTACGATAGTCTGAAGGCTATCTTTGCTCTTGACCAACAGTCACTTCCAGAAAACAAGCAAGGCGATGCCGGAGACGTAGATTTGATCCGCCGCAATCTCGATTGTGCAGTCATCAACCACGTTCATGACCTCCGAAAAAAGGCGAACATGCCAACCTATGATACGGTAAGGGGGGCATTTCATGAAGGTGAGGCCCTTTATCCCGGTGCTGGTATAAAGCGGAAAACCCAGATTGCTGTACGCACTCTATCAAACATAGTTGGTGTTTTTAAGATTCGAGGCCTGTAGACTTCGATCCATTGTCAGACATCCCGTAGTCATGGGAAATGAGACGAACCCAAAATTGCCTTGATAGCACCGTTGGCGCTACCAAGGCAATTTCAGACATCCTAAAGTCTGAGCTTACTCCGCCCTGCTTATCGCCGCGAACTCTGCCTTCAGGGCTGGATAAAGCGAGCGATACCCGGGATAAAGGCTGGCGTAGCGAGAGGCATTTGCCCCCTGCTTGACCTCAGAGGTTACCTTTAACGTCTCCGAGCAGGCGGCTTCCACTGACGAGTACGCACCGACACCCACGCCGGCGAGAACTGCCGCGCCAAAGGCTGCGCCTTCCGTGGCGTTCACGGTCTGGATGGTTGCCCCGTAAATATCCGCTTGCATCTGACGCCAGAAGGGGCTTGCTGCACCGCCGCCGGAGGCGATCACCGTGCTGGGCGATATGCCGAGATCGCGCATCAGCTCCAGCGAGTCGCGCATGCCATAGGTTACGCCTTCCAGCACCGCTCGCGTGAGATGCGCCCTGCGGTGGCGAAGGGTAAGCCCCACAAAGGCGCCCCGTGCGAGTGGGTCCGGGTGCGGCGTGCGTTCTCCACTGAGATAGGGAAGGAAATAAAGCCCTTCGCTCCCCGGAAGAACGGTTGCCGCCTCCGCGTTGAGATCATTATAGGAAACCCCGCTGGCGAGGTTATCCCTGTACCAAGCGTATGAGCCAGCCGCCGAGAGCATCACGCCCATGAGGTGCCACTTCCCGGGGACTGCGTGACAGAAGGCGTGCAGCCGCCCCTGTGGCTCCACCCGGTAGCGATCGCTGTGGGCAAAGACCACGCCTGAGGTGCCGAGCGTGGCGGAGATTATTCCCTCTTTCACGATGCCACACCCGACCGCCTGCGCGGCCTGGTCGCCGCCACCAGCGATGATCGGTGTGCCTGCGAGCAAACCCGTGGTTGCCGCTGCGGAAGCGCTTACTTTCGTGCTGGCCACGGTGGACTCCGTTAACTCCGGGAGCCATGAGCGAGGGATGCCACAGCCCTCCAGCATCTCATCCGACCACGTGCGCCGTGCAACGTCGAGCAGCGAGGTGCCCGAGGCATCCGACACCTCCGAGAAGTACTCCCCGCTGAGCAGGTAGCGGATGTAGTCCTTGGGTAATAGAATCTTCGCAGCCCGGGCATAGATATCCGGCTCGTTCTCGCGCACCCACACCACCTTGCCCGCAGTAAAGCCCGGCAGCACGGGATTCCCCGTGAGTTGCAAAACCCTGGCCGCACCGACTCGCGCCGTTATCGCCGCGCACTGGGCGGCTGTGCGCTGGTCATTCCACATGATGCAGGGGCGCAGCACCTGCCCCGCTGCATCCAGTAACACAAGTCCGTGCATCTGCCCAGTGAGGCCGACAGCAGCTATGTTCGCCGCGCCTCCGGCTTTAGCCACCATCTCGCGACAGGCAGCCTGCGTAGCCACCCACCAGTCGGCGGGGTTGCTCTCGGCCCACAAGGGCCGTGGCGTGACGAAGTCATACGCAGGCGCACAGGTGTGAACCACCGTGCCGTCGCGGGCCATCAGCACCGCCTTGGTGCTGGAGGTGCCGATATCAATACCCAGGAAATAACGCATAGCTTAGATAAACTCGTTCAGCAGGTTTTCAAGCATCTCCTGGCGACCACTGTCAAGCTGCGGCTCCCCATGCAGGCCGATGTAGGCTTCCAGCGTCTCCAGCGTCTCGCGGCCCTGCTCCACTGAGGCGCCGATGCCGCTGTCCCAAGTCGCGTAGCGTTGTTTGATAAACTTGGCGAAGCGGCCATCCGCACGAATGGCGGAAGCTATCTTCAGCCCGCGTGCAAAGGCATCCATACCCCCAATATGCGCGTGGAAGAGGTCCACCGGCTCGTGGGATTCGCGGCGGCGTTTGGCGTCAAAGTTCAATCCGCCCGTCTTAAAGCCACCCATTTCCAGCACGACCAGCATAATCTGGGTTGTCAGGTAGAGATCCGTCGGGAACTGGTCTGTATCCCATCCAAGGAGGGTATCGCCACGGTTCGCATCAATCGAGCCCAGCCGTCCGGCACCAGCGGAAACGAGTAGCTCATGCTGCATGGTATGACCAGCGAGGGTGGCGTGGTTCGTCTCAATATTGAGCTGGAAGTAGGGAAGCAGATGGTACTCGCGCAGGAAGTTCAGGCACGCAGCAGCATCGCTATCATACTGGTGGGTGGAAGGTTCACGTGGCTTGGGCTCGATGTAGAACTGCCCCTTGAACCCAATTCGCTTCGCGTAATCCACAGCGAGATGCAAAAAGGCGGCGAGGTGGTCGAGTTCGCGCTTCATGTTTGTGTTCAGCAGCGTGGCATAGCCCTCGCGTCCACCCCAGAAAACATAGCCAAGACCGCCGAGTTCATGCGTTACCTCGAGTGCCTTCTTTACCTGTGCAGCAGCATAGGCAAATACCTGGGCGTGGGGCGAAGTGGCCGCACCCTGGGCATAGCGCGGGTGCCCGAAGAGCGAGGCCGTCCCCCAGAGCAGCTTCTTGCCCGTGCGCTCCTGCTCCTCTTTCAGCACCTTCACCACAGCATCAAGATTCTTGTTCGTCTGGGTGAGGCATGTGCCCTCGGGAGCCACATCGCGATCATGGAAACAGTAGTAGCCAATCTGGCACTTCTCTAGAAACTCGAAGAATACGCGCGCCCGCTTCTGCGCGTTCTCCACCGACTGCGAACCATCGTCCCACGGCATTTGTGCAGTGCCAGCACCAAATGGGTCCGCCCCTGTTCCCCGCATGGTATGCCAGTACGCACCAGCAAAGCGCAGGTGCTCGCGCATGCTCTTTCCATCGACGAGCTCGTCGGCGTTATAATGCTTGAAGGCAAGCGCGTTTTTACTGCCGGGTCCTTCATAAGCGATGGCAGGAATACCGGTGAATGCTTCGGGGACAGATGACATGATGATGAATGTTGTGGGTTTTAATAGCGGGCACTCCGCCAGAGCATACTAACAACCGTGACTGTCGGAACTGCGAATTTCTTAAGAATCTGTAATGCATTCTGCAACAGGATAACGAAGGCGATTGTTATTTTGTGTGGCAGGGGGGCGGGTAGTCGGGGTGCTAGGCTAGAGGAATGGGCTCGATAGACCGGAATGGACATAATGAACCGGAATGGAGCCCCTCTGCCATTTGTAGCTACTAGCCTTTTTGCTTTTCTACTAACTACTGACTGCTGGCTACTAACTACTGTCTTCTCACCCCAATCCACCCAGCCAAGCCAGCGAGAAGGGAACCTGCTGCAATCACCCAGGCATACGATTCGTGGGCCGGGCGGGCCTTGGTTTGAAGCCCCATCTCCATATAAGGCTCCACCTGAAGCGCTCGGGTAAACCGGAAGATGCGGCCTTGCTCGGGGAAGTAGGTCATCAAGGCGGAGGCTGAGGGCATGGCGGCAGCCTGTTGCTTGATCAAGCGGTCTGCCAGTTGATCGAGCACATCGGCCTCTCCGGCGGCGGCAGACTGCACATACTGGCGGGCCTGCTGGGGTGTGAGATTTCCGAGGTCATCGGCAGAAATGGTGCCATTAGCAACTATACCGTTCTGCACCGAATCATTCCCAGCGTTGAGCGAGGGTGGGCCATTCGGAGCATAAGCGCTATTCGCTGCGTCCATCTTGCTGCGCCGTGAACTCAGCCCGAGCAGAGCCTGCTGACGGCGTAGATTGTTGAGCTGGACACGGGCATCCTCGTTAAATGCTTCTTCTCCCTTCGAGAGCGAGTAGGCTCCTTTAAGCGCTTGTACGGCTTCCTCCTGGCGGCCTTTTGAGGCGAGGTCGTTACCCAGGGAGAGCAGATCTTCCGCTATCTTAAACTTCTGCTGCTTCTTTCCTGCCTCCAAGCTCCGATAGGCACCGATATTCATTCCCTCAAATTTGTGATAGCGTTCTTCAGCCGCCGGATTCAGTGTGCCATCCCATTCACCGTAGTTCAACGCCTCGGATGCGTAAACGGTCCAGGTCACATTCTCCAGAGGAAGATCGAACTGCGGGCCGACAAGCTTTAGCGTCAGTGGATTCGATTCGTTTGTGGAATTATCCCGGGCATAGCACAACTCCACCACACACTGCGCACTCATTGCGGGGTTCGCCTCCAGAGGCACAAGCCAGTCTGCTCCGTCGCGCCCGGGGTGTACGGCCTTGTCATTTACAAAGGTGTACCAGCAGACAGAGTCCTCCGGTAGTCGCATCCGCAGGTAGCGCTTGCTTCCGGGCAGTAGGCGGCAGCGGACCTGGGTGAGCAAGCGCCCGCGCTCGGAGATAACCGTCTCCACATCGACGCCAAGGACCTGGGCGGGGAGCAGCTCGGCGGCATCATGCCGCTCGATCTTCACGGCAAGGGCGGCAGTCCCGGAGAGGGAGCGGTACACGCTCGGTGCGGGAGCCCCCAGACTCTTAAGTAATTTCTCCGGAATGCTGGACCAGTCAGTAAGCTGAAGCTGGCCCTCTAGCGCGGTGACTTCGAGCTTCAGGCGGTCGCGTGTGCGCAGAGCCAGATAGCCGCGCTGCACATTGGTTTCCATCGCCTGAATACCCGTGTAACGAGTTGGCAGCGCCCCTCCAGCGTGGAGCATCACGTAATCCACGTGCAGCAGCGTGTCTCCCAGGACCTTGCGCTGCAGGCGAATGCGCCAGAGTTCCGGGTTGGCGGGATCGCGGATAGTGTCCACCAATCCCTCTCCGCTGAAGCGTACACTCGCGGCATCCGCTGGCAGGCGGATCAGCAGTGTTTTCAATCCGGCGTTCTTTATGGAGTAGGCGATGTTTGCCGCGACCTCGGTGGCGCTGTTCTTGATGGTGAAGTCTTGCATCAATTCGACCTCCACCCATGGGTCAACCAAGTCCACCTGCAAGTGCATGGCCCATGCGTTTTGCAAGAGTCGGAAAGCGAGCGTGGCCTTGTCTGTGGATGAGGCATTCAGTTCACGCGGGTCCACCTGAGTCAGTCCTTCGCGACTCTGCACGGTGAGCCTCCATCCCTGTTCGGGAATGATCATAAGCGTACCGGTTTGTCGGGCGGACTCGCGTAACTCCAGCCGGGGTACGGACCAGTGCTGTTCTGCTCCGATGCCGGGACCGGAGAGGACGAGGTTAAAGGATTGCTCGCCCTGTATCCGGCTCTTCAAGTGCATGGTTATGATGGAGCCGTCTGCGGTCTTGTTCTCTGTCCAGTGGCTGAAGGCCGGACCGGTGATGGACTCCACGCTTAATCCGGTGGGCAATGCAAACCCGAGCTGAAACACGCCTGCCCGGGTAATGGTCACGGCCATCTGCGCCACCAGAATCACGCGGTCTTCACCGAGGGACAGTGTCTGGCTCTGCACGACACGGATATCCGGCTGCACTGCCGCTGTCTCGATAGTCACTATCGCGTCAAGAGGTTGCGTAGCGTAGCGGAAGGCGCGGCGAATGGTCATCTCCACCCCCGCTGCGGTGGCGCGTTTATGGAAGGCAACGGGGAAATCATCGACGTTCGACGGCGTGACTCCCGCTCCCGGAGTGCTTTGGGTTATCTGCACATCGTCCCCGGTGCCAAGGGCGAGCAACCCAATCTGCCCCGACGCACCCACTACTTCCAAGCCACGCACTTGCGCGCTGTACGGCAGGGTGGCAGCGGTCTGTTGCGTCTTCAGCGTAACTTCTTTGTTACCGCTGATGGGGCGCATGAAATAAAGCTGCAGTCGATTGGTGGACGGATCGAAGCGCCAGCGCTCAAGCCCAGTGCTTTGAGTATCAATCACGGTGCATTTATCAGGCACCGCAATCTCGAGAACGCGCAGCTCTCCCTGAGGGATGCGCAAGGTGATCTCATGGAAGCCTTCGATCACTCCTGCGCCCGGGCGATACAGGTGGCGCGCCTCGGCGTAATACACGGCAGACTCTCGCCGGAGGTCGCGATTCTGCGGAGCGCAGCGCACAGTTATTCCCCACACCGGTTGCAGGTAGAGTTTCAATAATGTTTCTGCTGCACCGGGTGCAGAGAGGCGCTCAGTGCCTATACCCGAAGCAGATTGTACATTACAGTCACTGCGCTGAATTGTCATAGTTGCCGAATACGTCAGCCCGGGCAGAGAGCTGATCTGGTATTCCCAAATGCCATCCTTGTTAGTTACAGGAGTCTGGTAGGAAAACTCTATCTTGAAGTCTCCCTTTCTACTGGCGTACAGGACGTACTGGATGGCCTCATTCTCGCCAGTAGTCTGACGCAGGGTCACCTCTTTTCCAGTGCCCTTGATGGAGGTCAACACGCCCGGGGTTTGAAGAACCGGCAACGTCGCGTCTTTCTCCGCCTTCCACACGAAGGCCACGGTGACTTCCGCAGATTTCTCGGACACGGTCGTCTTTAAATCAATTGCACCAGGATGGACTGGTAACGCGGCTTCGCTGGAGGGCGCGGCTCCGGTAAGAGCGCTGATTAGCACCATGACGCCGAGCGCCTTCGAGCTAAGTTTGCGGAGATTGATGCCATTGGGAAACAGACCGTTGAAGATTAACGGTAAGCCCAGCAACAGGCCGAAGAGCACGGAGAACCAGATCATACTGTGTGGCAGGAGAAGGGTGCCCAATCCCATGAGGGCGAAAGCACCAAAGCTGCCAGCACAGCTCCCAAGAAAACCAAACTTCTGGATCAGGACAGATCGCCCGATTAGCAGCACCAGTCCTGCGAGCAGCACCACAGATGCACCAAGCCATGGGAATACAGTCGAGTGCGCAGCGACGGGTGAGAAGACCAAGTCGAGTGTGGCTTTATTCTCAAGGTTTATGCCGCTGAACGCATAGACACTCGGCTGCCCGCGAGACCGAGTAAAAATTGCGAATGCTAACAGTAACAGGATGACAGCAATGCCACAACAGGCCGCAAAGCCACCAGTCAGACGTGCCATGATTGTGCGGTCCAGATTGTAAAGTCGGCGCGCAATCAGGCTCGCTGCCACACCGACAAGGAATGCGCATCCCGTGAATAGGACAGTCAAGGTACCATCCAATTTCATGAGGATGGATAGAAAACGCCCGCGCTCATCCGCCGCCGTCGCTGGTTCGGCGCGGGACTGGACCTGCAAGGGACTGGTTTCGAGTCGCCACTTATCCGTGCTGTCCATCCCCACTTCCCAGTTCAACACAGAAAGCGGTGCATCAAAACGCGGAGCCTGAAGTGAGAGCTGTCTACTCTCTTTGCTGCGTCCCGCAATCTTCAGACTGATGCGCGCCGCCTCTGCGGAATCGAGATTCGCTGGCAAGGGAATCAACGTGCTCTTCTTATCCATGATGGGAGTCAACGCGCTGCCATTCAGCGTAATGGACCAGAGGCGCATGTTCTCCGGGAGATCGAAACGAAAGCTCGAGCGATTGCGTGATTTCAGATCGAAATCGATCTGGGATACAATCTCGCCAGTGTCTCCCACGTGGGTCTTGATCACGGCGTAGTCGATCACCTGGTCGAGGGATGCGCTCTGCTCGTAGGGCTGGAGTTTCATCGTCAGCTCCACCGGACGCTGCCCGTATTGATATGCAGCGAGGACGGGGGCATTGAAGAGCAGGCGATAGTCGGCGGGGATTTCGTTTGTCTCGAGTTTAATCAATCCGGGTGACGCCTTGACCACTTCCGAGCGCACCTGTTGTGCGCCCACAAGGACGACATAGCCCTGGTCGGATTGCACAGCGAGTGGTTGTACGCCCGAGAAATCCACTTCGCTGCCCTGCCCGGTAAAGGAGCATTCGCTCGTCACCAGCAGTGTGTAGGACCCAGTCACTGCGGTTTGCAGAGCGACTTCGTAATCCCCGTTGGTTAACACCTTCCAGTTGCGGATATCCTTGCCGGAGAATTCCACATTCGTGGCCCGGGCTGGGAGATGCACGGTGAACACGGAAACCGGAGCACCCGCAATTTGGTAATAGATTACAGAGCTGCCGTACGCCACGCCTTCGCCAAGCGAGTAGAGATGGAGTGCCTCGGTCTGGATGGAGGATTCCAGAAGCTCCACTGGAAACACACCCGACCACTCCTCATCGGCGATACGGAACGCTAACTGCATGCGCGGGTTCTTGCGCGGAAAGAACTGCGGTGCCATCTCGGTGAGCCCCTTCACCGTACCGGGTTTGATTCTCAACCCCTGCTCAACAATCAGCGCAGTGTAGCCACGCAGGGACTTCGCACCATCCACAGAAATAGTGGGCAGTACCCACTCGCCTTTGCGGGCAGGCGTGTTGTTCTCCAACTGCAGCTTAATCACTTGGTGCGCGCTGACAGGCTTGTTAAACAGGAGGCGCAGAGATTGCTGCCCATTGGCACCGGGAGTTAGGATACTGTCGTTGAGGAACGGGCAATCGAGCTGGGCGAGTGAGTAATCCGAGGGTAACCGAAGCGTAAGCTCACGTATCGGCGACTCGCGGATATCCACTTCAAACTCCGCTTCCAGCCGGGTTTCCAGCAAGTCCAAATGGTACAGGAGCATGGCGGAAATACTCACTTCCGGGACAATGGCATCCGCACGCAGCGTGAGCCCCAACGGCGCACTCCCAAAGCGGAAGGCAAAGGCCTGACGCCCACTCAACGATACTTTTTGCATCTGCGGTTTCTCGGGAAAAGTGTCCGGTGATATCTGCGAAAGCCCGCGGGACTCCACCACATCGAGCCGCACCGCACCATCGTTGAGTAACAGGAGATGTCCGCCATAACGCAGCACTTGGAGAGGCTCCACTACCAGCGGTGCCAGCTTCACCGGCAGCGCTGCGATGGGGGTCTGTGTATTAACCAGTACGGAGAAGTCGGCGCGTTGGGGTTGGTTGAACTGGAGCGAAAGAGTGCGCGCACCGCCCTCGCCTTTCACCACCTGCCAGTTCAGGAGATTCGGCGCTTCCACACGAGTGACTTCACCCTCGCCGTGGATTTGCATGGAGATCGTAGTGATCTCTCCCTGGGCCACCTTGTAGTCAAAGTAGTGGCTCTGCCGGACCAGCCCTGGAGCAAGGACCGAGAGCAGCAAACCGTCCACCGAAGCGAACGCGCTGCCAGCTTTATCCGGCGTGGCGGTCTTCCACTGGAGCTGTAGCTTGCTCTCGGGTGAAAGCCACAGGCGCACCACGCCATCGGTGCGCTCAGAAGGAGTGGCATTCGCCACGGTCAATTCCGCATCGTTGGCAAAGCCGCTCAGCTCGAGCTTGCGCAGCGGGGCACTCAGCAAGGTGAAGGCCGCACTCTCCTCGAGCGCGTTGCGTTCGATCTTCGCGAGGAACTGCAGCTTGATCGCGTAATCTCCCGGCTTCGTAAACTGTGCCACATAGCGGTCGTCCTTGTAGGCGAGTGTCCATGCCTCCTTTGTTGATGGCAGACTCAACAAACTAATCGGACCAGCCAGTACATCGAGAGTGCCACCGTTCTTTGTCCGCACATGTGCGGTGAAGCTGAGGGAGAACTGCACACCCTCGGGTTTCAATTCTCCGCGCAGAAGAAAGTCGTCTATTCCCGTTGCCGCCTGCGCCTGCGCATTGCTGGTGGATGCGAGTGAAGCGACGAGAATGAAGAACAGGGCAATTAGTCGGTGGATTGCATTCATGACAGTTGTGGAGAAGAAAGCGAATTATGAAATTGGGCGGTTTGGATTCATGGCGTTAGCGAGCACCCTGCCTTTGCACGGCTTGATGCATTTCCAACAGGGTACGCAGCGCGGGATCTTGCGACAGCCACGCGGGGGGCAGTGTTTCGAGGATGCGCTTGCTCTCATTGGTCGAGTAACCGCTGGCGTAGGGATTACTCGAAAGCCATTCGGCAAAGGCCACGGTTCCCCCGAGAAGGCGAAGAGAGGGCGCGGCATCGGTCAAATCCATCGTAGGTGCATAGAGCATAGGCCAGGCCTTTTCCTCGTAGGTATCCGTACCGGGCACACGATAGCGCACACGCACGGTGCCGATGGGACCATAACCCTCGCGCAGGAGCTGCACAAAGTAGGCGGCTGTACCGGCTTCGGCGGCTCCGAGTTCGGCGGCGTCGATCGCGTTATTGCGAAAGTCCTCAGCCTTCAGTTGATGCAGCTTGTAGCCGACCTGACGGTAGAGTTGCACACGGCGCGGGTTCCACTCCACTTGCACCTTCAAGTCCTGTGCACTCACTTGCAGCGCACCGAGCAGGCGCTTGGTAAACTGGCTCTCCACATCCGACGCCTGTTGGAGAAAGCCGTAGCGCCCATCACCATGGCGGGAGAGGGTCTCCAGCATCGTATCGTTATACCCATCGAGCCCGATGCCAAAACAATCCAGCGCGATGCCCCGCTTGCGCATCGACTCCACCTGCTCTTGCAGGCTCTCTGGAAGCAGGGTGCCGAGGTTGGCCGCACCATCGGTAAAGAGTATGACCCGGTTATTCGCCGATGCCTTGTAGTGCCGCGCTGCGGTGTCATAGGCGAGTGCAAGCCCCGCCTCGAGATTCGTACCGCCCACGGGATTGAGTGTCTCAACAAGACGGGTCAGCGTGTCAGCCTTTGGCGGTTTGTTATCCACAACCAGATTAGCGGTGCGGTTGAAAGTAACTATACTCAGGCGGTCCGCAGGATGGAGCTGCTCGATGAGGGCGCGAATGGCGGCGGTCATCACGGTCTGTCTATCCGGACGTGCCATGGAGCCCGACTGATCCATCGCCACCACAATGTTGAGCGCACGCGCAGAGTCCCGCCCCTGCGCCCCAGCCTGAACGGAGAGGCGCATCAGTGCGCGGTCATGAGAGAACGGCCAGCGCGCAATCTCCCAGTTGAAACCAATCGGTGTGCCCTCGGGCGGGAGTGGGTCGTGGTAGTTGACCGCATTGATAAACTCTTCCGTGCGCAGCGCATCCGCCTGTGGCCAGGTGCCTCGGCGCAGCGCCTCAGCAGCGAGACGGAACGACACATCGCTGACATTCAGCGAGAACGTGCTCAGTGGCTGATCGACTACAGCAATCTCCGATAGGGGCTCAAGCACACGCGCGGGCTTCGCGCTGACTTCTGGATCATCGGTCTCAGGCGAAACCGAATCAGATATGCCCGCGTCGGCAGTTAGCGAGAGGTCATTCGCCGCATCGGGCTTCACCTCGGTGAAGAGACCATCCCAGAGATTGAGTTTAAGATCGGCGGAAGGTGTGGCATTGGCGTCGGCAGCGCTGTACTCGGCGTAGATGGGGGGGAGCCTGGATATAATGTCGTAGGAGACCCCATACATGGGCGGCGTGCCTCCGCGAGTCGATGAATTGGGGCTATCATTTGGAGCAACGGATTCGGTAGTTGTTAAGAACCCGCCAAGATGTGGGGGCGGAGACGGTTCGTTATTAGCAGTGTAATCCGCAGCCACTTCCCATGGCCCGAGTTCCACTACATCTTCTTCTGTGTAACCGCCATCGCCTGCGAAGCCTGTGGGTGCGGTCGCTGAAACACCTGTAGCGTGGACAGCCGTCGGCGATGCATTGGTGCGCGCTTCCATAAATCCACCGAGATGGGGACTGCTCGTGCTCGTGGCACTCAACGTATCGCTCCCAGTATCCTGTAACATTGCGTCATCGAGTACAATACCAACAGAAAACGGGGTTTCGCGCATGCGAATCCCCATGCCAGCAGCCGACCCCGACACCTTGTCACGCGAACCGACTACGGAATCATCTCCCACCACAGAGTTCTGAACGGGTGCTTCCTCTTTCAAGTCAACCCCCTGCGCATTCATCTTGAGCCCATAGGGCTGCTCCGCCTTTACATCAGATGAAGATTCGATATCGGCGACCGTTCCACGATTGGAACCATACGCACGCGAGCCTGTTTCCATTGCCTTTCCCGTCATCATCCCCACTTCCTTCCGGGCAGCTTGTCTGCGTGGTGGGGGAGCTTTAACTAATGAATCCTTGG
Organism: Verrucomicrobiota bacterium; assembly: GCA_033762955.1. Lineage (GTDB taxonomy): Bacteria > Verrucomicrobiota > Verrucomicrobiia > Opitutales > Oceanipulchritudinaceae > JANRLC01. Next base: position 144,083 of record JANRLC010000084.1, read on the forward strand.
GACTCGATGGCTCGGGAAATTCGATCGCCGACTTCTTTTCCTTTGCAAGCGGGGGTGGACCAGCGGGTGCGGGAGTGGCAGCGGATGGGTGTGCGGCAGGGAATGCGCTGCCAGTAGTACTGCTCAATCCGGCTATATCTAGTTTCGCTGGGGGAGTATAACCTACCGTACTGCGCATAGCATTCTTATAGGATGCTGCCGGCACGGTGTAGCGCACACTATCTGGAGCAGGTGGAGCGGCTTCGTAAACGACATCTGAATCGGTAAGTTCGTTCACTGCAGAAATGTTTCCACCATATGACGAACCAGTAGTGTCCGATCTCGTGGCATATTGCATTTTAAGACTCTCTGCTTCGCGCATCAATTGATCCTTAAAAGCAGCTTGAGACTTTTGAAAAGATTCCTCCTTGGTCGTCGAATGCGGCGCTGTAGCTTCCTCCCTAGCCATACGGTTCCTATTACTCTCCGCATTCACTTCCTGCGGCACCATCCCATTCTCCATTCCAAAGTGGCTACTTTCATATGCCATCATTCTAACCTTCTGAAACGACGGGATCGCCATCGCTCCCAGCAGTGCGACAAGAAAACACGCTGCCACCGCGTGGACCCAGTTAAACTGAAACTTCATCGAACTCTTTCGTGGCGCCATCAGCAGCGGTGGCTTCGCTGAGAGGCGCCGGAGGACGGCATCGCGGCGGGCAGTGGCCAGCTTCGGTTCGGCTTCGGCATCGAGCTTTGTAGCCTCGCGCAAGAGGCCGGCGGTTTGCTGCATCTGGGAGCGAAAGTCGGCCAGCTCCGGGTGCCGGGTAATGGCGTCGGCCACGGCCTTGAGTTCGGTGGCATCGGCCTCGCCAAAGAGCGTGGAGACGATACGGATTTCCCAGGCCTCGCGTTCCTCGGGAGTGAGTGGTGTAAATTCGGGATTCATTGGCGTGGCTCCTGGTGTTCGATTTGAGCGGCCAGAGTCTTCATGGCTTGGTGCAGCACGTAGCCCACGTACCCGATGCTCTTCCCTGTCTTCTCGGCTATTTGTTTATAAGAAAGCTCTCCGACGAACTTGTGGCGGACCATCTCGCCCTCGATTCCGGTCATCTCATTTAGGAACCGATGGGCCATCTGCACATTCTCCGCGTGCTCCAGAACTGCCGGGGCGGGGGCCTCGTCGGAGAGATGCCCGGAACCATCCACTTCCGGTTCCAGCGCGGACTCACGAGCCGTGGAACGGATTTGCGTGATGGCCAGGTTATGGACGGTGCGGTAGAGCCATGGCCTTGGTTCACGGACTGTGGTGGTGCTGACGTGCAGCCTAAGGAATGCCTCCTGCACAGCATCCTCCGCGAGTGCTCGCGATTGCGTAATCTTCATGGCGTAGAGTAACAGCGGTGTTTCCAATGCCAGGTAGAGCGCCTTCAGTGAGGCGTTGGCGGGTGACTCCTGCGGTGCTGGGTCTGGGGGCATGCCTGTTAGCTGAGCAAGCGACGCGACAATGTACGCCGTATCAAGAACTGGCGTTAGTCTGCGTCATTCCATCGTAAGTGGCAAGGGTTGTTTCCTGATGTCGAGGCATGCTGGCGCTGTTCCTTTCTACTTATAAGACGATTGAACCCCGGGTTTCTTTGTGGGTTTCTGAAAATAAACCACAGCCACCCTACTGGCATCGATTAAGTGTCGAAGAAACAAACTTACCCCATCGAGAAAACAAGAGCAGGCATCGAGAATACAAGAGCAGCCGCCGAAGTCATCTACTCACTCCTCGAATACCATGACCAAGCGGTCTACGAGCAAGTCTTCACGTACTAAGAATGAGACGAAGCGATCTACGAATGAGACTATGGGAGCTATGAGCGAGACTACGGGAACTATGAACGAGTCATTCGCGGCGACGTTGCCGCCAGCAACGCAGCGTAGGCGATGGGTTTAGACAGTTCTGGAAACACGCCCCGCGCAGAGTGGAGAATTCCATCCTGAGCGCAGCTCTGTTTTTTACGGATGGAATATCCCGGACAGAACATGGACCCATTGTAGAGCATTTTGATTGGGAGTGCGTCGGGGGACTCAACGCCATTGCTTCGCACGAACGAAGCACAATAAAGGTCTCCCGTAGCTTACAAACAAGTCGTGTATGTGGTTTACGGACAGTCCGTAACCTGCACGCGAGTCGTGTACGTGGGTTGATGTCAGCCATTGCCCCATGAACAAGTCGTGTGCGCAACCCAAAGACAGTCTTTGCCCCATGAGCAAGTCGTGTGCGCGACCCAAAGACAGCCATTGCCCCAGGAACAAGTCGAGAGCGTGAAGCAAAGATCGTCTTTGCCCCGAAAGCAACTCGTGTGCCCGACCCAAAGACACTCG
>JANRLC010000085.1:0-59120 GCA_033762955.1 Verrucomicrobiota bacterium
ACCCACTTGCTCCCGGAGATTTACGACCTCCGGGGTAGATCCGAAAGGATGGCCCCGTCCCCCTGACCTACGGCTGGAAGTGTCAGAACCAGAACGGTAACCTGAAAAAATCCGCAAGTTTGCGGTGGCCGAGAGCCAGGACAAGGCCGGAGTTATTCAAGAGGGCAACCCACTGACGGGTACTCACGCGAATGACCACGAACCCCATGTCCTGTCGCCCGAGGTTCCGCAAACCTGCACAATCCACAAAACAACAAAACGAAAGATCAATAATATGTACCTATACCTAGAATCAACAACGATTCGCTGCATGGACGAGCACTATACCAGCTGGTTTAAAGCGAATGATTACCGTGGCACCATCGGTGCCATTGTCCTTAAGGACCAATTCGGACTGCCTCAGTTCAAAAACCTGATCGATGTGGCAAAAGATACCATGAATCAATACAGCAAGGCGCAGAATATGCTGAGCCAGGCTTATAAAGAGCTCGCGAGTCAAAAGGTGGACTTGGTGACCATTATGCGCAGGGTTCACGATCTGGTGAAGTACCCGGTCAGTGATCTCCATCTCGAACTCAAGCTGCCGCGCGTGCCGCAGGTCAGCAGCAATCAGATGAAGTTTACCCAGCAGTGTGAGTTGTTTCGCTCCTATTGGGAGCTATTGGCAGAACTGAATGTGTCCGGCTTGCCCAACCCACTTGTTCTGGAGGGTGGTTACAGCTTGCAGGACTTCACGACGGCGATTGCCGGGCTCGGGGCTGCCTACATGAACGTCATCCTGTGCAAACGCGAAGCTAAATCATTGCGCAATCGCCGCGATGTGCTCGTGCGCAAACAAATCAAAGGCCGCATCATGGAGTATCGTTCCCGTATCAACTCCATGTACGACAAGGGGCATGAAATCCGTAAGGAAATGCCTCGCGTGGCTCCACTGCCAGGCCCCCAACCTGACAAGGTAATCGCACAGGTGCGCTGGGATGAGGCTCTGCAAAAGGCGGTGCTGACCTGGACACCGAGTGCCCGACCCGATCTGCTGCGTTACGAGATTCGTGGATGCGATGAAGCTCCGTATCACGCCTATAATGAAAGGGTACTTGCCTCTGTGGCTGCTGGACAGACTACCTGGCAGAGTGCAGAAGGTCTCGCCGTCGAAGGCAGTACCATGCTCTATAAAGTGTATGTTGTCACATCCACCTATCGCGAATGCGGTAGCAAGGCTGTGACACTCGAGCGCCCAGCCGCCGCTGGCGTGACACAGGCCGCCTAGAGGAATCCAGACAAGGCAGTCCGTTCATTCAGTGATTCAAACCAGCGGGCAGGACTCTACGCAGTCCTGCCCGCTTCTTTTGGAAGGGCTGATTCTTATTCAAGCGCAGCTATTCTACAGGATGACCTGATGGCGTCCACCTTTATAGAAAGTGAGACCGCACCCAGTTGTGCCGCTCCTTCTCTCTAAACATTTACATTTCCTCGAATTTTGCTACTATAGACTATAGGTCGGTCAAGTACCCTCAGTTTAGTTCGTGCACCATTTCCCCTCAAATCCTCTTCTATCCCATGTATCGTATATTTACGTTTCTGCACCTGCTCGGGAGCATGGCGCCAATGCTTCGTGGCTATTCCCCAGATAATCAAAATGCCTCCATCGGGATGAATCTCGCTGGAGTTCCGTCCTATGCAGACGACTGGACATTTGTCGATGCCTTCAAGATTGCCCGCAACTGGTGGTCACAGCGTCCGGGATCGCCTTTTGGTGAAGGCGGACCACTCAATGTCGATGCCGATGGATGGGTCATCTCACTGGATGGCACCCAGTATGCCGAAACGGTCATGCTTGATGCCGTCAGCGGTATCGCCCCGGCGGGCACTTACGTCATGCTCTATGAAGGCGAGGGGACATTTACCTTTTCGGGTAATGTCACTTCTGTGACGCCTTCAGGTGCCGGGAGAATTTTACTCAATGTTAATCCCGGGGGGAATATCTGGCTCCGGATCATGAGTACCAATCCCGCAAATTATCCCAGAAACATTCGGATAATTCTGCCGGGTTTTGAGAATAGCTACGCTTCGCAGCCCTTCGACCCCGGGTTTATCCAGCTCTGGAAAGGGCATCGCTTAATCCGCTTCATGGATTGGATGGCGACCAATGGATCCCTTCAGCAAAACTGGTCCCAGCGCAACAAGGTCGGCAGGCATGCACCCTCTGGAGGAGTGCCCCTCGAGGATATCGTACGGCTCTGCAATACCCTGCAGTGCGATGGCTGGATAAATATTCCCCACCAGGCGACCGACGATTACATAAAGAAGACGGCCATCCTCTTCCGTACCGGGGTGGATATGGGCGCTATCGATGTGAGCGGTGTGGAGGGCGTGGACTGGCAGCTTAGCCAAGGAGTGCAAACCGTGGAGCCGCTGTCCTCCAATCTGAAACTCTATCTGGAATATTCCAATGAGGTGTGGAACGGTATGTTTGACCAGGCAACCTATGCCGGCCAGCAAGGTGTGGCACTGGGACTGGCAGCACAAACGTGGGAGGCCGCTCCACTTTTTTATGCACGACGCAGTAAGCAGCTATTCCAAATCTTCGAACAGGTTTTCGGTGGAGTCAGCCGCTTGCAGCGGGTGCTCGCGTGGCAGGTGGGCAGCGGTACCACCATGATGGACTTTGAAAATGCCTACCAATATGCCGACTGCGTCGCTTATGCCCCTTATTTTGGTGGGTATCTGGGAAGCGCTACAACTCAGGATACGGTATCCACCTGGACCGTCGATCAGGTGCTGGATGCCTGCGAAATGGATATTGCAAGAAGCATGGCAACCGTTCGACGCCACGTTGCCGATGCCACCGCCCGCACAAACCTGCAAGGTAAACCGCTGCGGACGGTCTGTTATGAGGCCGGACAACATTTGGTCGGTACTCAAGGGGCTGAAAACAACCTCGCGCTTACCGCGCTCTTCCACACGGCGAACCGTGCACCCCGAATGGGCGATCTTTACCGCCTCTACCTCAATAGCTGGAGAGATGCCGGTGGCGCAGAAATGTGCATCTTCTCCTCCATGGGTGGGTATAGCAAGTGGGGGAGCTGGGGTGTTCTGGAGAATCACGCACAAGACATTTGGACGAAGCCAAAGTATGCCGCCATCCGCCAGTTCATGTCTGCAAATCTGCCCTGGTGGGAGTCTTCCCCTCCTCCCGCTCCTCCGGTGGGTACTCAGTTGCTCAATTTCCTGGGTTCGGCACTGCCTGCGGGTATTACCCAAAACCGTGCCTTTGTTGATCTGGGGAATCCTGCCACCACCCGGCGGATCGATTTCTCCACCGCCAACGGCGGAAACCTCTTCAACTGCCCCGGCTACCCGCTAGGTCAGTTCTACGGGGGTTACCTGATCGATTATTCCCCCAATCCGTATGCGGGTAAGAATGCGGCCATCTCACTGGATGCCTCTACCGACCGGTTTACCAGCTATGTCGATGGCAGTACGAGCCCTAGTAAACAAAGCGGGGTATTCCTCTGGCGCAGAGACCAGTTCAGTAATCCCGCAGAACAGCGCATCGGAAAACTCGCGGTAAATTTCATTTCGGTCGGTGTAGGGCGGATGCGCTTCGTGATTCGCAATGGAAGTACCTATTATATCTCCTCATACATGGCTAACAGCAGCGGGTTGCATACGCTGACTGAGTTCAATGCCTCAAGTAACGTAAACCGCATGTGGAAGGTCTGGAATCCTACGGCCACGGATTTCGATTTGCCCGCGCAGTCGATCGGGTTCGCGCCCATGAGTTTCGATAACATTACGGAAGTGGGCTTCGCCATTGTCAGTGAGCGCCCCCAATACGGACACAATGTAACCTTTAACTCCTTTCAGGCTTGGGCACTCGATCCGGCGGAATTTACCGCAACAATCAACCGCGCCTCGACCCAACCCGATCCCACCATCTCGGCCCCGATCAAGTTTGTCGCCCAGTTCAGCCATCCAACTGCTAACTTCACGGCGACGGATCTCGTCTTGGGAAATGATGCCGGTAGTACCTCAGCCACTGTCACCGAGATCGCCCCCAATGATGGAACTACTTATGAAATCAGCATCAGCGGGATGAATGTCAGCGGTCAGGTCAGCGTCTCCCTGCCTGCGGGTGCATGCACCAATACAAACGGGTATCCCAATCGGGCCGCCACAGGCTACTCCAGTATTGTACGTTATAATCAGGCAAATGCACCCACCGTCACGCTCAACCAAGCAGCAGGGCAACCCGATCCCGCCGCCGTGGGTCCCATCACCTTTACCGCCGTATTCAGTGAGCCCGTCTCCGGGTTTGTGGCAGATGATGTGGTAATCACCGGAACCGCAGGAGCCACGACCGCCGCCGTCGTGCAGATTTCCCCCAACAATGGCACCACCTATCAGATCAGTATCAGCGGTATGACGCAGAATGGGACTGTGTTTGTAACCATCCCTTCAGGGCGCGCCATCAGTGCATTGGGCGCAGGTAATGCAGCCAGTACATCGATGGATAACAGCGTCTCCTACGATACTTCAGTCCCTCCGGATGTGACCATCAACCAGGCAACAACCCAGGAAGATCCTGCCTTTACTTCACCAGTGCGCTTTCTCGCTGTATTCACTCAACCGGTGAGCGGCTTTGACGCAACCGACCTGCTTCTCGGCGGTACCGCCAACCCCACAACCGCCGTGGTCACTGAGCTGTCTCCGAATAACGCCACCCGTTTCGAAGTGGCGGTAAGCGGAATGCCGGTAAACGGCACGGTAACCGCAGCCATTCCTGCCGGAGTATGTGCCGGAGGGGTCGATGGGACTCTCAACCGGGAATCCAACAGTACCGATAACAGTGTGCAGTATTACAACGGGCTGCCTACCGATGGGGCCTTCGTAGATTTCCGCGCTGCCACGCTTGCCACAGCACCCACCAGTCCACGCAATGGAGTATCCCAGAACAGTGGGCAGGTCACCTGTTGGCAATTTGGTACGAATGACGCATCGCTCCTATTCTCCTCAACCGACAAACAGGCACGCGTATATGGCGGGGTCCGCTACGATGCTTCGCCCAACCTCATCAACAGCCCGTACTTCACGATTAATGCCGCTTCCGGATACGCCCCCTACCGATTCAACTCCTACATGGACATGGGTGTGGGGAAAGCATCCCGCGCAGACATGCTTCTGCTTTGGAGGAAAGACAACTTTGCCAACAACATGGAGCGCATCACCGTGGGCTTCGATAACGACATCGCCCGCAGTTCTCTCACTCTGAACCTGCTCAGTATCTCGGGCAACGATACCACCCGCGAGGTGCGTTTTGTGGTGCGCAATGGGACCACCTATTATGCGTCAGAGTTCTCCATGAGCGCAGCGGGTACGCACACCCTCACCGGCTTTAACAACAGCACTGCGACAGGTAAACGCTGGGCCATCATCACGCCGACCGCGGACAGCTTCGCCCTCCCCCAACCACTTGGGAATCTCTACGCGGTACAGTTCGACGATGTTCAGGAAGTCGGCATCGCGGTGCTGCAACGCCGCACCGAGTACGGGATGGGATTCCAGTTTGATGGGTTTACGGCCAAGGGAATTGCCCAGCCCACTCCGACACCACCCGCCGTGGGCACGATTATTACCAGAAATGGTCCCGACAATGCTGCTGACGGTATAGACCTCGGCATACAGACCGTCCCAGGCAAGGTGTACACGCTGTACCAGAGCACGGACCTGATCGAATGGACTCCATCCGGCCAGGTGATGATCGGCGATGGCAGTAGCAAAACCTTTACCGCCCCACCTCCGACAACTGCCCCGGTGTTTTACAGGATAGGATTCTAAATACAAGCGGCACCAAGGTAGCAGAGCTTCCCGATCTGGTCTGAAGCACCCGCCTCGGCCAAATCCGTCCCGTTGGAAGGCAGTATTCGTAGGCAGTCCCCAGCCATTCACCCGCCCTGTGAGGTGCTTTACGATTGCAACAGCCGCTTACTTCGCACTATTGCTAATCGCATTGCCGTCATGCTACTTCTCCCGCCATCCGACTACGCCAAAGCGATGAAAGCGCTTGAGGCGGTGACTATTAACCACCTCTTTATCCGCACAGTACTTGAGCAGAAAGTCGATGGGACTGTGTATGGGGATGATCTGTTGTGTCCAAGGGCCTTCTATGTAGCTCACCCGTATGGCATGGCACTACTCTATGGCCAGGACGATGGAAATGAGGCCTTTCATCAATCGCTACGTGCGTACTTCTTGAACGTCAACGGGGTGCGTACCAGTGCGGAATGGGTTCAGGTATTTCCCCACGCTTGGACGGCGCTACTGGAGCCGCTCTGTGGCACGAAGATTCTCCGAAACACTAGAGTGAATTTCCGTTTCAGCCCTGAGCACTACCGTCAATACCGGGCGAATGTGTCTCTCGATGGCTACAAAATAGTGCGTACGGACGCGGCGCTTTATGGACAGATGAAGGGCTCCGTAATCCCACACTATTTCTGGAGAAACCAGGAGCACTTTCTCCGTGAGGGCGTAGGCTATACCGTGGTATGCGATGACAAGCCTGCATCAACCGCCTATTCTGCATTTATTCACGAGCCAGAGTTTGAGATAGGCATTGAAACCTTGGCCGAATACCGGGGTAGGGGACTCGCCCAATTAGCCTGCACCGCGTTGATCGACTATTGCATGGAAAGAGACCTGACGCCCGTGTGGTCCTGTCGCCGCGAGAACATCGGTTCTTATAAACTGGCATGCAAGCTGGGATTCGAACCCACGCTTGAGCTGCCGTTCTATCAGTTGGCGGTGTAAGGTTGGAGTTCAGTTGAAAACTGGTGCACAGCCATTTGCGACTTCGTGACTTTGCGTGAAACCCTAAGGCGACTAAAGTTATCGAAGCTGAGGAACGAAAGCTTTCGCTAGGTCTGCGTTTTCAGCGCTTGCGGTCAGTCTCGCCTCCAGCGCACTGCGATCCAACTTACCACGGGCGGTTACTGGAAACGCATCGCAATGGATGAGTCGCTTGGGGAGTTTCCATGCGGGGAGCAGGAGCTTCAGTTTTTGCCAGACTGCGGACTCTGCGGTGTCGCCTGTGTAGGCGGCGATCAAGTGTTCCCGTGGCGTTGCTACAGCGAGGCAGTAGGCTTCGGATACGCCTGGAGTTTGGCGGATGGAGTGCTCAATTTCGGCGAGGTCCACGCGGCGGCCACTCAGTTTAATGGTACGGTCGGTTCTGCCGAGGAGAGCGATTTCCCCGCGCTCATTCCATGAACCACGGTCGGCGAGTTGCCAACGCCGGGCATCGGAAAGCCCGGTTGTCTTTCCTTCATTCGTTACAGCCGCGCTGGTTACTTGCACACGCCCTTTACTTGAGATTGCCACGGTTACTCCGTTAAGCGGAGTGCCGATGCCACTTCCCCTAACAGCCGAGTCACCCGTATGGTCGTAGGCGATGCCACCGGTTTCACTCGAACCGTAGAAGTTGTGTAGCTTGGTTCCAAAGTGTTCTTCAAATGCCTTGGACAGAGTGCCGTCCAGAGGTGCTCCGGCACTGATAATTAAGCGCAGTGTAGCGAGGGTTTCCCGGGATACCTCAGCGCGCAACAGTCCCGAAAGTATGGCTGGCACCGCTGGAAAGACGGTTGCCCCGCTGGCAAGAATCTCACTGGCGATTACGTTCGGTAGCGGGACCGAACCGCAGACCAACGTGCAGCCTTGCAGTAGAAGCGGTGCCACGAGATTCCCCAACCCATACGAGTGCCCGAAGGGAATGAGCGCGTAGTGTCGATCCGCCGGACGCAGGCCCATGGTCGCTATGATGTTGTGCCCATCCGCAGCGAGTGCAGCGTCGGAGAAGGGAAAGGACTTGGGTAACCCGGTGGAGCCACTGGTAATCTTGATAAGCGCTGTTTCTGTGCTGCGGGAACCGCATCGTGGAGTGAGCAGTGTGGGCTCTTCTCCCAGCCAGAGGTAAGCGGCTTTTATGGCCCTTGCAAGCTGCGTGGCTTGGGCATCACTCGTCGCAGGATCAACGGGTACAGCCACCCAGCCTCTGTCTCGAATGGCAAGGAACATTGCCAGCCATGGCGCGCCATTCGGTGCGCGAAAAATCACGCGCTTGTGTAGTCTTGAGCGCGGTGGCAGACGTGCTGCCATCTCTTCGGCCAGTTGCTGTACGTCTGCACGCGAATAAGTGCGCCCTGTAGAACAGTCAACGAGTGCTGGTGCTGTGGGCTGTGCCTGAACCAGGCTTTTCCACGGTGCGAGTAGCGGTTTGTGTCCGGTATCCATGGCTGTACGGCTAACCTAGAAGAATGGCGAATTCTCCCTCTAACAAGAGCGTGCCATTATCCAGAGTGATGGTGCCCTTAAACACATGCAGCGGCTGGTCTCCGCTAAGGACGGGGGTTACTGTGCACTGGAGTGCCGCATCCCCGGGAATCTCCATCTGGTGGAGCGTGAGTTTGTTACACCGCACAAGCATCCCTGCGCCACCTGTCTTGTTCTGCGTATTTATGCCGAGCCATACTGCCGCGGTTTGCGCCATGATTTCAATTCCGAGCGTGGAAGGCCAACCGGAGTTCGTAGCTTCATTAACTACGGGAAGTCGGGTTTCACAGACTGCCCGTTCTCCATCACAGTCTACGATGCGCTCTATCCAGATGGCGGGTGGCTTGTGCGGAAGCAGGCTGCGAATGGCTGCATCAATAGGCATTACCTGCTCCTCCTGCTTGGTAGCATAATGTAGAGAATCAAAACGGCAAAGGTCACCACGAGCGAGGCGGATATCCCCAATGCACGCACCGCCGCGACGGAGCTGAGAGAGAGTACGCCAAAAGCTGCGACCGTAGTTATCGCTGAACTGAGAATGGACACTGGCATAATGCGGCCATCCCGCCGCGCTAGTATTCCAAATATGGTGTAGTCCATTGAGATGCAAAATCCGAGAAAGAAACCCAGAAGATGGAAGAGATTTATCGCCCCTGAAGTCCAGCCCAATACTCCACCGGCAAGCAGTATGGCTCCAAGGGGGATTGCGGCCATCATTAGTCCCGTCGGCCAGCGAAAGACAACAATCATCAGCAGAGCAATCAATGCCCAACTAATTAGCGATATCTCTGCGGCGGACTCCCGGTATCGGGTGAAGATGACGTTCAAGGTTTGGAGCTGGCTGACAGGGAAACTTCCGGCTGGTGGAGTTAAGGTCTGTAACTCATCGGGAGGAGTCATGCCCAGTAACCAGCTTCCAGAGGCATCGCAATGCATGAGGTTTCCAAGCGGACCGTCTAGCTGGGTGTTCATTTCCCGGTAAAGGAGATTGAGTGTATCCGGCGCGGTGGCTGTTGCTTTCCACTGCTCCTCGAAGTTGGCGAACAGTGCCGTATCGAAGTCATTCGCAGCCAGCTCACGAATGAGGAGGGCGGGGAAATCGGCATGCTCCTGCCGAAAGGCATTTGCCTCTGCCCAGGCACGGGCTGTCGGCAATACGCTGTCGAGTGATTGTAAGGGCAGCAGACCGTGCTTGATTCGCAGTGCTTGAAAGGTCTCCAGATTATCTCGTGCTTCGAGCGGGGATTTCCCCACGGAGAAGTAGGCCGTCCGCTCTCCGCTTGCGCCGAAGTGTTGATTAACCTTCTCCTGAATCTCGTACAATTCCGGGTGCTTGATGTCCAGATCGCGAATATCATCCAGCCAGTGGACGTTCGTTATTCCCAAGGACAGACCTGCAAGGAATAGCCAGAGAAACCATTTGACCCATGCCCGACGAGGCTGGGGAACCACACCAGACCACGTGCGTTGCCAGTCGGTCTTGCGTTTCCATAAGGGGAAGTAGAGCCAGCACCCAGCGAGGGCGCAGATTAATCCACTTGCTACAAACACGCCCGTCTGCCGAAGCAAGGGCAGACCCGAAAAGAGCAAGGCAAGGAACCCTATGATTGTCGTTGAAGCCCCCATGCATAATGGCAGTCCGATATGACGAAGTATCTGGGCATAGCTGGCATCTTGCGGGCATTCACGATGCAGCAGTATGTGCAGCCCGTAGTCTATGGCCTCACCGCAGAGCAGGCTGCCCAGTACGAGTGCCAGGACATGCACGGGATTGAAGAACAGCGTGGTCACTGTCCACGCCCCGAGCATGGAGAGCGCAACGATGGCCACGAGGTGAAACAAGGGCGTCAATCTGCGGACGAATACACAAGCCACTGCACCGACGGCGATTAATGAGAGCAGATTGAGCCAGGTAATCTCCTGGGTTATCTTTGTACGACTCTCCGCGCCATAGCGATGGACGCCAATGTAGTTCATCACCAGTGCGGAGTCCGTCTTCATGGCTGTCAGCCTGGCTGCGTCCATGACGGCAAATACAGGGGCCTGGCCTTCTGGCGAAAGTGCCGGCGCCTTGGTCTCGGCCCAGAGCACTGCCACAGTATTGGCATCCGCGACAGACTCGCCCTGAAGGGTGTCTTGCAGGCGAAGCAGGCTGGTAGTTAACAGCAATGGGTCCTTCGGGAGAGTCTCCGCCAAGGCGAGGCTCTCGGGGGTTTCAAGGAACTGGTTGATTGAGCGGACAGCGTCCGCAGCCAGCCATGCATCCAGCGGTGGTACATCGGGCATCGTGACTTTCAGGCTGGCGTACTGGAGCTTCTTATCCGCAAGCCACTGCGGGAAGAGGAGATTCATCCTTTGAGCGAAAACCCACTCGGCGATCTTCTCGGGATTCGAGGGACCACGCCCCACGGTCACTTGTTTGAACTGCTTCGAAGCTCTCAACGAATCAACGAATGCGGAGACGGTTGCATCTGTAGGCACGCGTCCATCGGTGCTCTCGAGTGTTATATACAGCAGCCGGGACTCCCGGTCCCGCATGATCCGCAGGGCTGTGGAGAGTTCGGGGGACTGCTCCGTGACTGGTAGCAAATCCATCACATCACTCGAAAGATGCTTGGAATAATCCAAGGATGACAGCCAAAAGCTACCGATACCCAGCAGTACGAAGAGCAGGGTTGCACGAAACCAATAACTAGGGGTAAACTTCATGCTTCAGAGACAATTCATCAGTTAACGGAAGTACTGCTTCAATTCAGCGGCAGTGAACTCTGGATTAAACTGGTGCTCGCTCATCGCAATTTCTACTCGCTGGCTCGGGCCCTGGTCGAGAACGATGGTGCCGACTTTCTCACCAACACCCTTAATGCGAATTGCTCGAAACGCTTTGAGCGTTTCAGGGTCCAGTGGTGTGAGGAGCAACCGCCATTCCCCCGTGGGCTCCTGGCAGCCTTCGATGTGAAACAGGGTTAGCAGCGTGTCCCAATCGAAATGAAAGAGGGAGAGAAGTGTACCCGGTATCCGTCCGGCCTCAGGCGGAAGTTTTCCACCACTCGTCTTGCCAGCACTTGAGCGCATAAGCAGGCCCTCTTCATCGACCACTAGCTGACGCTGCGAACTTTTATAGAGTAGGCTCAAGCCACGCTCACGGCTGAAGTGGATTTCCCCTTCGATCGCCACTGGGTGCTTGCGCAGCGAGAAGAAGCGGGTCTCGTGGAATGTGGCGCTGACCGTCTTGACCGTGTGCAGTCGGTCCAGCAGCACTTTCCACTCTTGTGGCAGAGCCTCTTCCTTACCGCTAATTTCAAGCGGGCGGCAGGGTTCACCGGCGTAGAGCGAGCTGTCCGGTGCCTTAACGAAGCTCCCGAATGCGAGAGCTACAAGGAAAACCGCAGCCCTTTTATGAAATGCATTCATTGACATGGAGACAGGCGCTTCGTCGTTTGGTTCGCAGGGCGTTGACCCATTGCCATAGAATGAATTCGGGGATGAGCCGGAAGTGCAGCCAGGTGAGTTTTAGGTTATCCCGCAGGTAATGGAAATGAGAGATGCCGCCTTCAGTTTTGCTCAGGTAGCGACAGGTCACTGGAAGATTGAGCGGACGTGCCCCCTGCCAGAAGAGCCGTACCGCCACCTCGGGGTCGAAATCAAACCCTCGTGCATGGGAAGTGTTGTCCATCGCTGCCACTAGTGGAGCGAGTGGGTACAGGCGAAACCCAAATAGCGTGTCGCCCAATCCGCTCCAGAGCGTTTCCAAGTCCGTCCAGAAGATGGTTAACTTGCGCCCATAGAGGCGGCTCTTCGGAGCCTCGGGACCAAACTCCGGTGTGCCCATTATTACGGCATCCGGGTTGCGTTTCGCCAGCTCGATGAATCGGGGAATGGCTTCTGCGGGATGCTGCCCATCTGCATCCATTACCACGGCATGGGTGAACCCAGCTTCAAGCGCGCGAAGAGCACCTTCGCGCACCGTGGCTCCCTTCCCCCGGTTAACGGGTAGCTGGTGGACGGTCACTTGCGGGATTGTCTGTACCCATGCTGCCAATGCTTCACCGCTGCCATCGGTGCTACCATCAATCATCACCCAGATGGGAACGCCCGCAGTCATCGCGCCCTGTACGGTTTGTTGCAAGAGACTTGCCCCGGTATTGTAGGAAGGGATGAGGACGAGGGTGCGAAAGGACATGGTCAGGATAGGATGATGGTGGCTCGGGCAACGGTGGCGCCTTCGCTGGATACGCTGGCTTCAACGCTGGCTTCGGTGCGGGTGGCACGCAGTAGTAGGTTGGCACCCGGGCGGATGGGCTGGAGCCACTTGACCTGCCGGAAAGTGGCCGTGGTGGATGGCTGGAGCCGCCTCGCCGCTGCGAGCATCCAGGTAGCCTGTACGTAAGCGGGCACGAGTGGATTTCCCTCGAAATGTCCGGCAAAGAACGGGAAGTCTGCGGGCACGGTGAATGAGGTTTCGCAACTCACTTCAGACGAAGACCATTTACACGCTGGCAGCCAGTCAAGATTGTGCGGTGTCGATGGGATGTGCAGAGGTTGGGCTTCGTCTGGCATTGGCATAGTATGCTTCCACGGTTTCGTGGAGACTACGCAGGTTCTTGTCTGATTCCAGTGACATCGACAACCTGAAAGTAATCGTGAAATCAATTGGCAGTGGCGGCGGTATCCACAGGTTGTGGGTCTTTCCCATCGCATAAGAGTTCACATCAATGGTGAGAATGGCTACTGGCGCACCGGTTTGCATGGCGATAAAGGCATAGGCACTCTTTAGCGCATCTACACCACCGACGGGGGTCCTGGTCCCCTCGGGGAATATCAGGATGCGGTAGCCCTCGCGAATCGCTTGGCTGCCCATTTTAATCCCATCAATGCCCGACGCATTGCTGATGAATCCCAAGATGCGTGCCGAGAATGCTGGTAACATTCGCTGAGCGAGCCTGTCCTTGAAGAAGCATACTGTCTTCGGGAGGTAGGCGAGCAGGATCAATGCATCGAGCATTGAGGGGTGGTTGGCAATGATTACACAGGGTGGTAGCGCCATGAGTGTGTCCAGTCCCACCCAGCGTACTGAGAACACACCCATATACCGAAGGGTCGCCAGGTAGAGTTGCAGCCATTTGCGAAATAGCATCTGTCCATACTGACGCGTTCGTGTAGTCCTCGGAATAAGCTGGAAAAGCACTGCACCCAGATTGAGCACGATCACACCCAATGCAAAAAATAGCAGAGATAGATAGTAGCAGATGCTTATTCGGATGGAGTTCGGCTTGCTCATGCGGGCGAGCGCCACGTTACGTGTTTTATGTATGCTTACAAGCGCAAGTGCTCAGGTAGACGGGAAGTTTCGATACATTCGCAACCACGCTCAGTCACTCCTTCGCATGCGTAAACCCATCGCGGAATGCGGTAGCTTCTAAGGACTCTCTTTTGCTGCGGTTGAGCGGTAGAAAGTTAAACCAGAGATAGGGTTTCTTCTGCAACAGCGTCTCCGCCTGTTCAAGCACTCCTTGGAAATGCTGTCGTGCTGCCAGAAGATTAGCTGGGCGAGAGAGAGCTGCATCAGGGCGAAACACACTCGATGCGTGAACCAGGGTGCGCCCCTGCCCATCGGGATAGCCTATGCAAAAGACAACGGGCAGCGAGAACACCGTGGCGAGGTGGTAGATGGTGAACGGGAACTCGCGCTCTTCGCCAAGGAAGCGGAAATACTCCCGCTTGTTGCTTGTTTCGGTGCGGTCGCATTTCATGGCTATCGAACAACCTGACTGGATGGCCTCTTTCAGCTCAAAGAGGATATTCTCCGGGCGGTCCACCCAGATAAAGCGCAGATACTCGGCGAAATGGTTGCCCAGCCAGTGGGTTTCGTTCGAGTTTATCATCCGTAACCGGACCATACGCACCTGCCGGTTATAGCGACCCATGGCGTAGCCGAGGAGATCGCTGTTGCCGATGTGAAAAGTGCCGAGAAACGCGGGCTCACTCGACTGTGCCAGACGCTCAAACGCTTCACCGCCACTCTCGTTGTAGCTGAAGTGATGGGGTAGCCCCTGTCCGAGTCGGAATAGCTCCATGAGGCTAAGCATGAACGTATAAAAGTGGTGCCATGCATCCAAGATTGTAGGTTTGTGCGGCAACACGAGTCGTAGATACTCAAAGGAGTACCTGCGCTGTTTCCCCATGATCATCAGCGCTATGCCACTACCCAGCCAGAGCAGCCCGTTAAAGAGCGCCGGCGGCAGATACCGGTCGCAGGCGCGAAGAAAACTGTACCCCCACGATGGGCCGGGGTTTCTACGGGGCTTGGGTGAAGGTGCTGGCATTATCCCAAATGACCGTGGCCAATCTAGGTGCCAGGATTACGTTTACTCTCAATGAAGGCCACCAGCGTGTTTATTGTCGCCAGTGCCTTGCGCGATTCCTCGCTGCTGGAAATCTTGATGCCGAACTCCTTCTCCACCCGCAGCACAAGTTCGAGCGCGTCAATCGAGTCCAGATTAAGACCGCTTCCGAAAAGCGGTTCATTATCTGCAATCTTTTCCGGTTCTACACCTTCGAGATTCAGGGTTTCGACAATGAGTTTCTTTAACTTGAGTTTAAGTTCGTCCTGCATGGTACTGTGCTCCGCAACAGTCATGAATGGATGGAATCAACTAGGCAAGCGCAACTTTATTGAGGACGATTCGACAGATCGGAGGGATCCGGCAGATCAGGCAGATCGAACGGATCGGACGGAGCCGACAGATCTGACGGCGCCCGCATGCTCCGCCAGACTTTTGCATGCTACCGGCACTCGCACCACCGTTGCCGGTACTCGCACCACCGTTGCCGGTACTCGCTCAAGCGTTGCCGCCATTCGCACCACCGTTGCCGCCACTCGCACCACCGTTGCCGTCACTCGCGCAAGCGTTGCCGCCACTCGTGCAAGCGTTGCCGGCATTCGCACCACCGTTTCCGCTACTCGCACCACCGTTGCCGTCACTCGCGCAGACGCTGCCGCCACTCGCCGGAAAGACAAAAGGACAAATAGGACGAATGGGACGAATACCTGCAATTTACCGGATCACCGAACACCGAACACTGCCAACTGCAAACTTTGCCCGAACACCGAACACGGAACACCGAACACGCCTGCCGCCTTCCACCCTGCCGCCTTCTACCTACTGCTTTCCGCCAAACCAAGTCCGCCAGCCTTCGGTGACTTCGAGGGCGAGATAGTCGACATACGCCTTGGCAACCCGCAGTGGCATGTGTTTGGCGAATCGGTAGCTGTTAAAGCCATAGTAGCGATGGGCATTGGCCCGGCCCCACTGTCCGCGTTCTTTGCGTGAGCGAGCCATGGCGGAGAGCCGCCGATTATACCCAGCCATCAGCCAGTGTGCTGGCCCGGCATGGGCATGTGAAAAGGGCGGCAAATCCAGCCCTTTGCTGCCGTACTTAACAACATTCTGCACCACCCCCAGGTAGTAGAGCCCCAGGTCCAGCCGAAAGGCGACCTGCATCAGCTCGTAATCGCCCATATAAAAGTACTTGTCCTTGTACAGCGCCTCGAACCAGCGCTTGTACGCAGTTGCGAAGTTCTGATTATGCACCGCCAGCAGGTCCTTGATGTCGCTCCCCGAGCGTTCCGCCAGAATGAGACGCGAGACATTGTGTGTTGTGAACGAAATCCAGTCCATTCCAGGGCTGTAAAACGGGTCCATAAACCCTGCCGAATCGCCCACCAGTGCCACGCCATCGCTGGCAAATGTCGTGGAGCGGTAGGCCAGGTTCTTTCGCGCATGCACATCTCCCGGCGTAAAACTGGCGTTCGCCAGAAGTTCACCACCCACCGGATGTTGCCGGAGGAACGCCATCAGCCGCTCGCCGAGCGATCCGCCCTCTTGGGGGAATGTCATCAGCCGCTGATCGTAAACCACACCGATGCTCACATCGCCGCCCTTTAGCGGAATCCACCAAATCCAGTAGCCATGCCCCACCAGATGATTCGTGGCCTGCCCGCGCACACCGAAACTTCTCCCCGCCCACTGCGGATACCGCTCAGCGAGTTCGAGTCCGTCGAAATCCCCCGTGTTCTTGAACCGACTCCACACCGTAGCGATGGGGTGCTCTTCATTCGTGACCAGCCAGTTCTGTCTCCTCGCAATAACCGCCGCCACGCCCGAAGCATCCACCAGCCAACGGGTCTCCACGGTCTGCTCCCCCGCATCGCTCTCAATCACCAGCCGTTGTACGCCGCCCTCATGCAACTCAATTGTGCCGACTCTGGCCGGACGCATCAGCTCTGCCCCCGCCTCCACTGCCAGCGAGAGCACCTTTTCGTCGAACGTAGCCCGGTCCAGTTGATATCCCGGCAGCCGTACATTGTACTGCGGGCCGAACTCACTGCAATCGGCTATCGACCGCGTCTCTTCATTCGTAAACCAGAACCGCATCCCCTGCTTGGGCAACTGGCAATCGTTCATATACCGGGTAAGCCCCAGCACATGCCCCATAAAGTACGCACTCACCTCCACCGTGGACTCACCGACCCGCCTGCCAAAGCTCTCGCTCTTTTCGACAATGAGAACTTTCAGTGCCTTGTTCTGGCGCAGTAGTTGGACAGCCGTTGCCGCACCCGAGAGCGCCCCGCCGAGTATCACAACATCATACTGGCCGCTGTGCGTGTTGGGCATTGTTTGTGAGAGCATGGAAAAACGGTGTTGGCAGGCAGCGATTCAGGCTAAGCGAATGCGAAGTGAGTTAATACACTGGATTAACCCAAGTAATGCAAATCGTGGAGCTGTTTTTTCCTATGTGAATAGCACATCAGTCGAGATCAACAGAGTATTTAGCTGGCGGGTTGTTGCGCTTTTGTTTTGCCGACTAGTGAAGCATGAACCACGATAGACACGAATCACACTAAATTCTAAAAACACCTAAAACACGTAGCAAGTGACATAGATCGATCTTGCCAACGAGCTGTTGAATAGAATACCGTATGCCTGTACGGTATTACCCGCATATGTTAGACTCGCTCACCCAAACCCAAACCAAGGTTCTTGCTTTCGTCGAGCAAGCCTCTGCCGAGAAAGGGCATCCTCCTACGGTGAAGGAGATCGCCCACCATTTTGGCTGGTCGAGCACCTCTTCGGCGCAACAGCATCTTGAAGCACTGCAAAGGAAAGGGCGATTGGCCCGCACGCCTAAGAGCCCACGAACTCTCCATGTCACCAAGCCGTTGCGACCGTTGCATCCAGAGCAAACTGTCGCTGTGCCTTTGGTGGGGCGGATCGCCGCAGGTTCACCCATTTTTGCACTGGAGGAAGCAGAGGAAAATTTACCGCTTCCTCGGGCATTGTTTCGCGGCAGCAGCCTCTTTGCTCTCCGGGTGAAAGGGGACAGTATGATCAATGCGGGCATTTTTGACGGGGACATCGCCGTTTTACAATCCGGTCCCGACTTCTCCAATGGCGATATTGCCGCCGTCGTGGTGGACGAGGAGGCCACACTCAAGCGCGTGTTCAAAACACGTAGTGGCTTGCGCCTCCAAGCGGAGAACCCGGCCTATCCAGACCGCCTTGTCCCTTTGGATAAAATCAAACAATCCTTCCGACTGGCCGGTGTGCTTGTGGGAACCATTCGCCGGTTTATCTGACCATGATAGCGACACTTTCCGAGAACGATAAACGCCTGGCCGATGCCGTTAGCGCCTTCGGGTGTCCGGGCATCGTCTCCCTGCGGAATGAGCAGAAGCAGTCACCAGATCATATTTCCTATTTGGATCTGCTTTCTGATCAGGTGCAGGAGGAAGCTGGTCGGCTTCCTGATGCCGTCGCGGAGTTTCAAGGCAAGCCAGTCATGTATCTGATTGATGCTGAAGCGGGAGAGCCTGATTCGGTTGAGCGCATCGATCTTCAACAGCGCCTTGCGAATCGAGGCGACCATGCCGTTCTGGCGATTATCAGGCCGGGTGAGATCGCTCTCTATCCCCTGAATCTGGATCGCAAAATATTGAATGAGAAAGGAATAGGAAAAACGGTTCGAGTCGCCGATCCTCATGCGCCATTTCTATTCCACGAGATTGCCACAGGCACATTGACGGGCTTTGAAGGTCAGTCCGAAGCTTCCGACCCGGTATTTGAAGAAATCAAGACGCTGCTGGATAAAGCCGTTGATGATTTAGTCATGAAGAAGGGGATGGACGGTCTTGTGGTGCTATCCATGACGGGGCGGGCGCTCTTCTTCAGGTTCCTTATTGATCGTCGAATCGTGACAGATGAATTGATCAATGACATTTGTCCGGCGGCCAAAAACGATCCGAAAGAATATCGGCTGAAACGGGTTTTTTCAACTGCGGAAAGGGCTGCCCAGACTTCAACCTGGTTGGATGTCACGTTCAACGGTGACCTTTTGCCCCTTATCGATCCTCTGCCTCTTGATGCCCCGGAAGCAAAGCGCACCAAAGCTTATGCGGCAGTTTACCAAGCTGCGGCAGTTTACAAAGATGCAGGAGAGAACTCCGAAGACAGTATCTTTCATCACCTTGAAGCCATTCTAAGGGGTTGGGAGCATGTGGAAGGCATTAAGCGGCCATGGCTACCGGGTATCGACTGGCATCAGCTTAAGTTTCGGCATATTCCCATCGGTGTTCTTAGTCAGGTCTATGAAAACTTCAGTCATCGGGTGGATGAAACAGACTCTACAGCCCGCTCGGTGCATTATACACCGCGTACCCTTGCCAAGCTACTCGTAGATGAAGCACTGGCCGGGTTGGAGACTCCGGCTCATCAAGCCAAGGTTCTCGACCCAGCCTGCGGCGCTGGTGTGTTTCTTGTTCTTGCCTTACGGGAGCTTGTCCGTCGTCGGTGGGTTGCCGATAAAAAGCGGTTGGGTGATGGGGTGCGTCGTCCGAGCAAGCAGATCATCGAAAGCATCCTCCACAATCAGATTCGAGGTTTTGATGTAAGTGAGTCCGCCCTACGCCTTGCTGCTTTGGGACTTTATATAACGGTCATTGAACTGAACGAGATCACAACGCCTCCCTCAGCCCACCACGCGACCAAAGCATTGCAAGGACTGGTATTATTTGATCAACGCACTACGGCGGAACGCACCCAGACCGGCTTCGTGCTAGGCAGCTTGGGTGATGCCGTGGACAGTAAGAAGTTCAATGGCGTCTTTGATGTCGTTGTGGGGAATCCGCCTTGGAGTGTGGTGAAAGATAAAGAAAGCGGCGGGGAGCTGGATCGGGTTGGCACTGATATCGCTCGCCGTGTTTTGAGATCCCGCGGGTTGGATGCGCTGGCGGCAGATTATGACAACCCTGGGAAAGTACCTGACTTGCCCTTCCTCTGGCGTGCGACAGAATGGGCCAGACCGGGAGGCATCCTGGCTTTCGCTCTAGATGCCCGTTTCATTCTCAAACAGACCCCGACAGGCATTGCCGCGCGAAATGCCTGGTTTCAAGCGGTGCAGGTCACGGGCATTCTGAATGGGTCTGATCTGGAGGAAACGGCGATTTGGCAAGGCATGAAAATGCCGTGGATCTTAATGTGGAGCAGGAACGAGAAGCCTGATCTGGCGACGCAGGCGTTTCACCTTGTGACTCCGGTGCGAGAAGATGAACTGGCCATACGCGGTGAGTTTCGTCTCGACTATAAGTCGGCGTATCAAGTCTCTGTGAAGTCTCTCATTGAAAACTCATGGCTTTGCAAAGCGCTGGCTATTGGCAGCACCTTAGATGTTCTAGTGATGGAGAAACTTTGCCGTGCCGCGAGCATTCAGTCGATAGGCAGCTTTTGGAAGGCTAGTGAATTAGAATCTGGAAATGGCTTTAGCTTAAAGCGAAAAGGCAAAAAAACTCCACCCGAATGGCTGAAGGTATTGCCTGTATTTGACGACTACGATCAGCCGGGTTTTCCTAGAATTCTCTCTCAAACGTTTGATGAACTTTACCCATCACGACTTATCGAGAGTCCAAGGCGTGAAGCACTATATTCGGCGCCCTTACTCATTATTCCTGAGTCACTTGATGGTGAAATTAACAGCCGTGTAGGGCACCTCATCAAACAGAAGACCGTCTGCTTCTCGAAAAGTTTTTTCGGTTACTCTGCTCATGGTCACCGAGATCCTACATTGGTTGTCTCTCTACTTACAGCCATTGTTTACAGCTCTGCATTTCGTCATTTCTGTTATATGCGAAGCTCACGAATTGGCGCAGGTCGGCGAACAATCTATAAACTAGACATCGACGCCTTTCCCTTCCCAGATATCGCAAAGCTGACCAAGGAAGATCGAGCCGAAGCTATTCGTCTCGCCGACATGCTTGATGCTTCCGGCGAAAAAGATTGGAAGACACTTGATGCGTTTGTCGGCGGGTTGTTTGGTCTGACGAAGGCAGAGCAACAAGTGGTGGCAGACACCGTCAACTTCAACGGCCCATACGCTGTGGTGCGTGAGCAAGCCATGCGGCGCGTGCCCGATGATGAAGCTATTACTTTTGTTCGCACGCTTGAGCAGGCCATTCAGCCATTTTTTAAAGCTGTTGGGCAGAAAGTGAAGGCCTCACTCGTACCTCGCTTGGAAGGTGATTGGCGTCAGCCTTGGGCTTTTGTCACTCTGCTCCTTGAGGGTGACTCTTGGACGCCCTCTGGCGAGCTTATAGCCAGCCTCATCAGCGAAGCCAGTGCCAGCGCTGCAAGCCGTTTGGTAATGCCATTACCCGATGGTGGCCTGATTGTCGGGTTGCTCAACAAACGCCGATTCTGGACACGAAGCCGTGCCCGCCTGTGTGCCTTGCATATCGCAGAGGAACATTTGGAGCGGTGCTTTCCTTTGCCCGCACGTAAATGAATCCCGGCTTCTTTACACGCACCTATCGGGTGCCTCATCCCAGGCTGAATGATCGATGGATTGCGGCTGTTCATTTTGCACTGGTGAAGGCTTTCGAGTTGATTCGGGCTGAAGGTTATGATCTAGCGAAGGCAGGCGAAGATGACATCACGTTTCAGTTGGAGGTCATGTTCGAGAACCGCCTGATGCATGATGCCAGCGTCGATCTCAGTTTCATTCGTAGCGTGACACGAGAGAGCGCCACCGCCAATCATGACGAATCCAGCATCGGTAGAAAGCCTGACTTGGTCTTTCGCCTGAATCGAGAGCTTAGCCAGACCCACAATCGTGTTCAGGACTCGCTTTTCGCCGAGTGCAAGCCTGTGGATCGTAAGCATCCGCTGCACGAGCACTACTGCGCCGTTGGAAAGAAAACCTCGGGTATCGAACGCTTTGTATCCGGAGCCTATGCCTCCGCCATGGAACAAGCACTCATGATTGCTTATGTGCGAGACGGATTTCAGATCATGCGGGACCTCGCCGAATCGCTTGATGTTCCGAAAATCCGGGCCGGGCTCGGAGAGCCCTCGACATTGGCATGTATTTTGGAAGCAAACAACAAACATTGCCAAGGTCTCTACCACACTAACCACCAGCGACTCTTTTTAAGGGCTGACGGACGACCAGCCACGCCCATTGACCTCTATCACTCTTGGCATGAGTGTTGAGCGGAAGTCAGAGGATATTCGGTAATCATCGGCGATTCGCCCACGCCGACTTCTCGGCAAACGCAACCATTCGTACGTAAAAATGAGTTGTTAGGGGTTAGCCGTAAGGGCATATTACTCCACTTCCACTTTATGTCACAAATTAAGATATACGGACTGCGAGAGCAGCTTGATCCCATCAAGCAGAAGCTTTCAGATGTGATTCATTCATGCGTCATGGATGCGCTTCAGTATCCAGCCGACAAGCGTGCCCATCGCTTCTTTCCCCTTGAACGTTCCGACTTTTTCTATCCTGCTGGGCGCACCGATCGCTATACGATCATCGAGGTTAGTATGTTTGAGGGGCGCAGCGTGGATGCCAAGAAGAAGCTAATCCGGCTTCTGTTTGAGCGGGTGCATAGAGAGTGCGGCATTGCTCCACAGGATTTAGAGATGACTATCTTTGAAACGCCGAAGCACAACTGGGGGTTTCGCGGGTTGCCAGGAGATGAGCACAATCTGAACTACAAAGTTGAGGTATAACCAACGCTCCTAACATGTCACCGGAGCCACCCGCCTAGTCTTTAACAATCGGCCAAGACCATGGAAATCGCACTAGGCAGCCTTCTACCAGCATTTAAGCGATTTCAGTTGATCTACGTTGCACTGCGCATCGGGCTTATCGCAAGACTTGGTGCCGGTCCGGCCACATCAGATGACCTTGCTACGTCCTTGGGAATTACGGAAACCCGATTGGTGCGCTTGTTGCGTGGATTAGTATGGGCACAGGTCCTTGAGATGGACGACACAGGTCGCTATCGGCTGACGGACGAAGCACGGATTCTCGTTGACGACTCTCCGACGTCGCTCGCTGGCGGGATACTCTTTAGGGTCGGTTTTTCTATAACGCGTGGGGGCACCTGCTCGATTATCTACGTGATGGTTCTGTTCCATTCGAGAAAGCTCACGGCGCCTCCCTCTTCGAACTTATTGGGGCTGACCCATCCTTGAGTGCTGATTTCAACTCACCTATGGCGGTTCGCACGGCGGAGTACTCCCTCGCCGTTTCAAATCTGCCAGTATTGCAGGATGCTCATGTTATCGTAGACGTGGCCGGAGGGGAAGGTCGACTACTCGTAGATCTACTTGTAGCGAATCGATCACCGGACACTCTCCGCCGATGAAATCTGCATTGAGGACCACTTCGACTTGCTGGCGATTTCGAGTCCTCACGTTGCGCCTTCCGCTTTACTGCGTCGGGGTGCGGTGCGGCGCTCCGGCAACTCAAGGTCCTGAAGCATCCGCCCCAACTCTTCGTCTCGCGCCACAGCATCGAGATCACCGTGCAGCCCCAGCACTCGCAGGGTTTGCTGTTCATAGGACACCTTTCACCCTGCAATTATTCAACTACTTATGCTGGATTCAGCAGTACCCGAACATACCGAATCAAAGGTAATTCTGCTCCGTAAGTAGCTTTGAGCACGATGGCGATGGGTTCGTTTGCGGTATTGCCCATGACACAGACTGAACACTTCCCGGGTCCTGTCTCTGAGCACTCGACGTCAGCGGTTTCCGGCTTTGGGTAGAGCTGCCAATGCGCATCCACCAGGTTCGACTCCGGTAGGTAATCGGTTGCATTGAGCAAAACGGGGATGCCTTGTTTATACGCTTCAATACGCGGATGTAACTCCATCGGAAATGGAGTCATTGCATTGGTGGCATTGCCTGCGGCCCAGTTCAGTCGGATCAAGAAGTCTGACTGAAAATCCTCCCTCCACCGAAATACCGTGGACATGCGCGGGTCTGGCGCACTGGGGTCTTGTACATCGGTATCCACTGCATCCTCGAAATGAAAAGAGGCAACTTTTATGGCGCGCCCTCCCCAGCCACCCAGTTCCGGATGTTCCGGCAGGTGCAAGCCATTGGGAATTAGCCCCAGCCAGGAAGGCGTGTCGCCTTCTTTGATCCCGTACACTCCGCCGAGCGTTTGCCACCAGATATCTCCGCCCTTGTAATTGGGGTAGAGCTGCGCCAAGGCACCCCGCCCATGTGTTAAATGGGTATTCACCCAGTCATAAGTACACAGGGCCGTATTCCCGCCGCGATACATCCCGCGAAAGGAGAGCGTCTTTCTCCAGTACCACACGGTTGGGAACTCCTGGCGGATCCATTCGGCGGTGGTATCCTGATCCGAAATCGCCAGCACACGCAGGCGGCTCAGAAAGAGGGCCAGTGCGGCAGGGGAGCGCGACGCCCTAACCTGATACAGTGCCTGTGCGAGATCGGCGGTTCCACCCCATACGGCAATCCACAGCGAGCGGCTGTCACCACGATCCACCACTGAGATGAGATGCTGTGCAGCCGGTGAGAGCTTCCCGGCACCAACACATTGATCTACTGGGATGTCAGGTCCAGCGACGCTCTCGCCAGCAAACACCACCGCCCGCAATGCATCGGGTTGCATATAGCCTGAATCAACCCGGGCTAGATTTGCAAAGTCTTGAGCATACGCATTGATGATTTGATGAATGATTTCCGGCCTGCAAACAGGACCATGTCTCATGTTGGACGTGGCACAGAGTCCTTCAATGCAGAACTCATTTGCGTAATAAAGCAGCCTTACCAACGACTGTGCATCATCGGGTTCGCGGACTCCAGTTTCACAACTGGAGATATCAGTCAGTATGAATAAGCGTGGTTTGGTATGAGGCATAATAGCGGTATTAGTGATGTTTAGATGGATACAAAGTTACCGTTGATCAAGCGTTAAATGAGAGGCAATAGATTCGCCATAAGTGTTGATGGGACGAACTTTACGAGATGTCTTCGAGTAGTATTTCGAGTTAAATAAAAGATAGGCAGGGCCACCCTTTCGAATGACCCTGCCTCGTTCCTACAGGTGACTGAATCCAAGGGCGATTCAGTTACTCCGTTTACTCCCTATACTCCTATTATCCTATGTGTATCCCAAATAAATAAGCTCCAATTCTGCGCAGCCACACCGGAAGCGACTGTGATTTTGTTGGGTTCAGAATTATTTAAAGGCTTCGGAGTCGTTGATTAAGATTAGTTAACGCTGCCTTCCACAGTCAGGTCCACCCCGGTACCATTGCCAAGACCAACGGATTGCCACTGGTCGGTTTGCCCATGGACATAGATGCGGAACTCGACGGCGCTGGTAACTGCAGCATGACCGCTTACAGTGAGCGTTTGAATTGCGCCATTTGAGTTACCGGTGAAGCTGAAGCTGCCAACCGCTGTGCTGCTACTCGTGAAACCATTGACTGAAGACATGATCGTAAACGTACGACTTGAGTTTTGGCTGATTGGGCGCAACTTCAGGGTGGTGATGTTGAGGCTCTTGCCACTGCCAGGCGTCAGGGTGAATGTCAGGTAGTCGTTTCCGGTAATGGCGCCCGCCAGGGTCGTCTGGGTCTGGTTTCGACCGGTCAACCCATCGTTAAGATAGTTGATGGCAGTAAGACCACTACCCAAAGAGGCGGCGGATGCCGTCACTCCTGTGGCGTTGGAGGCGGCTGCCTTGCTACTCGCACCGTTGTTGCCAGCAAACTCCCATGTGGCCAATTGTATGATCGTTCCCCCGGAACTACTGGAAGACGAACTCGACGAAGATGAGCTGCTGGAAGACGAACTCGATGATGACGAACTGCTGGAAGATGAACTCGACGAAGAACTGCTGGATGACGACGAGCTGCTGGATGAAGTACCGCCGCTGCTCAAGTTGAAATCATCGAAGTAGGCTGCAGTAGAAGTACCCGTTACGCATTCACTTCCAATGCGGACTGAGGTAGCGGATCCTGTGGCAATAGTGAGTGACAACTGCGTCCACGAGGTCGAAGTGATGTACGCATATGTCTTCGTTGTGCCCCCATTTAGACTATAATAGATCGCATGGTTGTTTCCGCTGAGGGATGCGCTTAACTTAGCCCATGCCGTGAGTGTATAGGTGGTATTGGCAGACACGGCGATATTCTGGAAGGCGGATTTCCAGCCACCTGAATTGTTTAAGCCATAGCTACCGCTATACTTCGCTCCGGTAGTTACTGTAGGAGAACCGCCATTTAACCATGATGTAAGTGAACCCGTTTCAAATCCAGGGTTGAGGACAAGATTGGTTCCACCGCTACTCGAACTGGAGCTCGAACTTGAACTCGAACTCGAACTTGGCTTATCTGGATAATTGTGCTGGGTGAACAACTTCGATAGGAACCCATTGCACCGTTGTCACGGCAACACTTATTGACATAAGTAATCAACAGACTACGAATCGATGAGGAATGAGCCGCCCTTTGGGACTATGGTTCACCGATTCCATGAAACGATTTCTTAACTGGCGGGATAATGGGGCAACGGTCTGGCAATTGCTGCGCTGGATCGTGCTTGTGCTGCCGGTAGGGGTGGTTGCGGGTACGGCCAGTGCGTTTTTCTTATGGGCGCTTGATGCCGTAACCACATTGCGTTGGCAACAAGGGTGGCTTCTCTATTTGCTACCAGCGGCTGGGCTGGTTGTTGGGTTATTCTATCACAAACTCGGCAAGGGTGCGGAAGGCGGGAACAACCTTATCCTCGATCGCATTCATGAGCCTGGGGGTGGTGTACCGGTGCGAATGGCTCCACTTATTCTTTTAAGCACACTTATCACCCACCTTTTTGGCGGGTCCGCAGGGCGCGAGGGAACTGCGGTACAGATGGGTGGTAGCCTCGCCAGCTTGTACGGACGCGTACTCCGGCCCGGTCCGCAGACGATGCGAATACTACTCATGGCTGGAGTATCCGCTGGGTTTGGCTCCGTGTTTGGCACCCCACTTGCCGGGGCCATCTTCGCCATGGAAGTACTGGTTATTGGCAAGCTTGATTACTCAGCGTTGATGCCCGTACTGGTGGCCAGTATGGTGGGGGACTTCACCTGTACCGCATGGGGAATCGAACACACGCATTACGCGATAGCCGTGCAGGGAGCGACTGCGGGGCTTGTTTACGGACCATTGCTGTTGAAAGTGGTACTTGCTGCAATCATCTTTGGGCTGGTCAGCCGGTTCTTCGTGGAGATAAGCCACTGGGCACAAAGTCAGTTTGCCCGCACCGTACGCTGGGCTCCCTTGCGTCCGGTGATTGGGGGCTTGCTGGTAATAGGACTGGTGACTCTCGCAGGTACACGCGATTATCTAGGAATTGGAGTGTCCTCGCCGGATCCGAATGCGGTAACCATTCTCTCCGCATTTCAAAGCGGTGGCGCTACGTCCATGAGCTGGGCGTGGAAACTGGTCTTCACCACGATCACCCTCGCCAGTGGGTTCAAAGGGGGCGAAGTCACGCCGCTGTTTTTCATTGGCGCGACATTGGGAAATGCCCTCGCTTGGGTACTGGGCGCGCCCGTGGATCTTTTTGCGGGACTGGGGTTTATTGCAGTGTTTGCAGGCGCTACAAACACACCGCTCGCGTGCATTATCATGGGGATTGAACTCTTCGGTGGCCACTACACGCTGTACTTTGCGGTGGCTTGTTTCGTAGCGTACTTTTTCAGCGGGCATACCGGCATTTACACTTCTCAACGAGTAGGTGTCTCCAAGCGCAGTATTTCCGAACCGTCCGAAGCCGTGCGCAAGCAGGATTGATGACCCTGGTGTAATCGGTCACGTTTCACTCATTGCCAAACTGCAGTTCTGCATCGTTACCCGGGCTCAACGTAAGTACCTCATCCACAGGAATCTGATGCCTGAACCAGGTGCGTTGTTTCTTAATCAACTGCAGGGTATGCAGGGCAATGGAATCGTGCAGCCACTGGACATCTCCAGCACCGGCGAGATGGGCTAATGTCTCTCTATACCCAATCGCAGAGGCTGCGGTGGGGTTGTTCTCGAGCCCGGCGGCTCTCAATCGGCGGACTTCATCAATGAGCCCGCTCGCTAACATCTGCTGCGTTCGCTGGGCCACGCGGCTCTTCAAGTCATCCCCGGTACGCTCAAGGAGGCAAACCCGTTTCTCGTAGGCAGAGAAGGGTAGGGGAAGGCTCTTGAACTGCTCGGTTAAGGTACGTAAGGCCAACCCAGACGCCTCGCAACGCAAGAGTGCATTAACTACCCGCCGGGGATTCGCCCGATCCAGTGACCCTGTACCCTCCGGGTTCAACGTGTCCAGTCGCTTTAGCAAGGCAGCGATTCCGCCGGATGCTTCGAGTGCCTCCACGGATTGACGAATCGGCTCTGGTATCTCCACCTGATCCGTGACCGGGGCGAAGAAGCTCTTTAAGTAGAACCCGCTCCCACCGGTAATTAGGAGTGGCTGCCGGGTCGCCATCACTTCCTCGACGATGCGAGTCGAGTAGGCTGCGTAAGCACCTACGGAAAAGGCTGTGCCCGGTTCGCAGATATCGATCCCGTAGTGAGGCACGCGCTTCTGTTCTTCCAGTGTAGGCTTGGCCGTGCCTATGTCCATGCCGCGATAGACACAATAGGCGTCGCAGGAAAGTATGGCCGCACCGTGTTCCTGCGCCCAGGCCAGTGCCAGTGCTGTTTTTCCCGATGCGGTGGGACCAGCTAAGAAATGAAGGGTTGGGCGCATGTCAGGTTACGGCGGTGTTAATTTACGGTATCGGGTGAGAAACGCATAACATTTAAACTGTTCACACAGCCGAATCTGTGGAACTTTCGTGCTTTAATCAAGTACTCGTCTTAACTCTACATGCGCATAGCCCTAGTAACAGAGACCTATCCTCCAGAAGTGAATGGAGTAGCCATGACTTTGCAGCGGCTTACGCAGGGGCTTGCTCGACGTGGTCACCAGTTGCATGTGATTCGACCCAGGCAAACGCGTGTGGATGTGACACGAACGCATGACGGGGTGGAAGAGATTCCCATGCCCGGATTACCACTTCCGGGGTATCAGGGGCTGCACTTTGGGCTGCCTGCAAAGGGCAGATTGTTGCAAGAGTGGCGTACCTTGCGCCCGGATATTGTGCATATTGCCACCGAGGGCCCACTGGGCTGGAGTGCAATCCGCGCTGCAAGAAAGCTCCGAATTCCTCTCGTTTCCAGTTTCCATACGAACTTCCACAGCTATGGGCAGCACTACGGCTTCGGGCTGCTCCAGCGAGTGGCACTCGGGTATCTGCGCTACATTCATAACCAGACACTCGCCACCCTTGCACCATCGCAGGATGTTATACAGGCACTTACAGCGGATGGATTTCGCGAGGTTGGTTTACTCGGGCGAGGGGTGGACACCGAACTCTTTAACCCAAACCTGCGAGACCCGATTCTGCGTCGTGAGTGGGGGGCCAATGAGCAGACGCCTGTCGCCCTGTACGTTGGGCGCATCGCCGGAGAAAAAAATCTACCGTTGACCATTACCGCCTTTGAAACCATGCGCCAACTGCGACCAGACATGCGCATGGTCTTTGTCGGCGACGGCCCCGAGTTGCGCAAACTTAAGAGCCTTTACCCCGACTATCACTACGCCGGAATGCGCCGGGGTGAGGAGCTAGCCAGGCATTATGCCAGCGGGGATGTCTTCCTTTTTGCCAGCATGACGGAAACCTTTGGAAACGTGGTCACCGAAGCCATGGCCAGTGGACTGCTCGTGCTGGCCTACGACTATGCCGCACCCAAGCAGTACATAGCCAATGGTAAGAATGGCGTGCTTGTTCCCTTTGGCGATGGCGGAGCCTACACACATGCCGCCAGACTCCTGGCTCGTGATACCAGCGATTGGGGAAGACTCCGCACCGCAGCCCGGCAGACCGCTTACGATATTGGCTGGGCAAACGCCGTCCTCGGGCTTGAGAAACGCTACGAGCAGCTTGTCGCCACGGGTAGTGCGCTCCACGGCGCCAGGCCATCGGTGCTTGTCGGCGATCCTACTTAGGACATGGAAGTGGGCATCACCCTACCATGAATGTTCATGACAGGTGTTCTGATTGTCCTGAAAGACTTCGCGGTGCAGCAAGTATGCGAAAAGCTGTTGCCAACAGCTGCTGTTGCGGACAAGCGTTCCACCATGAACCTTCCACTTGCCACACTGCTTATGGCACTCTTCGGTGCTCTCCTCATGGGGCTGGCGAAGGGCGGGCTCTCGGGGCTGGGCAATCTCACGGTATCCATCTTTGCCAATTGCTTTGATGCCAAGGCATCGGTGGGCATCCTGCTGCCTGTGCTGGTATTGGCCGATATAGTGGCGGTGATTGTTTACCGTAAACATGCTGAGTGGAAGTATGTCTGGCGGTTGTTGCCCTGGATGCTGGTCGGCGTTCTTGTGGGTTGGCTGGCATTGGATTTCATTGATAACAAGGCTATGCGTCCGCTGATTGGCGCCATTCTGCTCAGCATGACTGCTCTGCACTTCTACAGAGTCTGGCAAACACGGCGAACGCCCGATAATGCCGCGCTGCTCGCCATTCCCCATTCGCTCTGGTTCCGCATGGTAACTGGTATCTTTGGCGGATTCGCTACCATGGTGGCGAACGCGGCTGGCCCGGTGGCTACGCTCTATTTCTTCGCTGTTGGCCTGCCAAAGATGGCATTCATTGGCACCGGGGCATGGACCTTCTTCATACTTAATCTGGTCAAGGTCCCATTCTCGATCCAGCAGGGGCTGATCACTGCAGATTCACTTAAGCTCAGTCTGACCCTCGCCCCCGCTGCGATTCTGGGCGCACTGGTGGCTCCGAAGATTGTGAAATACATTCCCCAGAAGTTGTTTGAGACAATTACATGGATTTTTGTCGTCATTGGCGCTGTACGCTTGTTCTTTTAAGCCATGGCACGAAAAACAGTCCGCTCACTATGGGCAGATAAGCTGGCGGGTAAACTGGACAAGCCCGGTACGGTGGCCAACGACCGTATGCGGGACTCAGATTCTGCCCTGGCTGAACGCCTTGGCATCGGCAAGCGCGTGCCGTTCCATGGCTTGGTGCTGGGGGTCGATCCAAGCCTTCGAGCTACTGGTCTGGCCGTTGTGGACTTCACCGGAAGCAGGGAAGGGCGGCTGGTGGTTACGAGCACCGTACGCAGCAAGGC
Organism: Verrucomicrobiota bacterium; assembly: GCA_033762955.1. Taxonomy (GTDB): domain Bacteria; phylum Verrucomicrobiota; class Verrucomicrobiia; order Opitutales; family Oceanipulchritudinaceae; genus JANRLC01. The sequence goes on from JANRLC010000085.1 coordinate 30,884, forward strand.
AACGGCGACCATGCCGGAGTGCCTGGCCGCCATCTTTACGGCCATTACTTCCTTGCTTGAAACCTACGCAATTCGCCATACGGCGGTGGAGCAGACCATCTTTGTACAGAACTTCCAGACCGCACAGATACTCGGTGCCGCCCGGGGTGCTGCACTGGCGGCGGCGGCATTGAAACAGCAGGCTATCTTCGAGTACCCACCGCTGCGGGTGAAGCAAGCCGTCGTCGGCTTTGGCCGCGCCAGCAAGGAACAGGTGACGAAGCAGATTCGCAGCCTGTTGCACCTGCCCGCAGAGTTACCCTTCGACGAGGCGGACGCCGTAGCCGTGGCTTTATGCCATGCATTAACGTGGCGGGAGTAGTGTAGGTAACCCGCATACGGAAATTGGCGAGTAGTAAAGGAATTCGATTTGTGGGTTTTGCGTTAATCAAGTTACAGTCTGGTAAAACCTGCGAAGACACTATGCAATGGCTTTGACCAGCACGCGCTACTGTTTATCGCTGGTTTCACCATCTGCCATCCACTCATCGTGAAAAAAGCGGTCCTTTCTTTTAAAACAATCGTACTCTCGGATATCCACCTCGGTGCTCCCGACTGCCAGGCCGACAAGATTAATCACTTCTTAAAGCATACCCGATCTCCGCGGTTGATTCTGAATGGCGACATTATCGATGGCTGGAGCCTTAGCCGCCAGGGTGGGTGGAAGAAGCAGCATACGCGTGCGGTTCGACTGCTGCTTAAGAAGATGGAGAAGAAGGACACCGAGATCATCTACCTGCGGGGGAACCATGATGATATCTTGGCCCGGTTCCTGCCGCTGGATTTCGAGAACCTGAAACTCGTGGAGAGTTATACGCTTGAGACTGGCAAGGGCCGCTACAAAATCATTCATGGCGATATATTCGATGCGATCACCCAGAACAGCAAGTGGCTGGCCATCCTAGGAGATATCGGCTACCAGTGGCTGCTCCGGATTAACCGCTTCTACAACCACTACAGAGCCTGGCGGGGCAAGGAGTATTTCTCGCTAAGCAAGGCGATTAAATCCCGCGTCAAACAGGCGGTGAGCTATGTAAGCAGTTTTGAGGAACAGGTGCAGAATCTCGCCAAGCGGGAGAACTGTATCGGCATCATCTGCGGGCATATCCATACGCCTGCGGATAAATACATAGGCGATGTCCACTACCTGAATAGCGGTGACTGGGTGGAGTCGAACACTGCCTTGGTCGAAAATCTTGATGGCACTTGGGAGATATTGGATTTCCCTACTTTTGAAGCGCGGCTCTACGCTGAAGCAGTCCGCAAGGCTAAAGCCAAGGGTGTCCCCATCCATGAGGTACTGGACGCGATTGGCTCCGAGTCCGAAACCGAGTCTCCTGAGATTATTCTGATCCCGACAGGGAACTAGGGAAAGGCAGAAGAGACTTCCCAGAAGGCGTGACGACGGGGCGCGCACCCTTGCTAAACGTGTGACCGTGGAGTATGGTGCACCATCGTGGCACATTATTCTCTCCGTAAACACTCTATGTTACCAGTGTTCCTTCGCCTGTTCCCATTTGCGCTTTTGCTTTGCCTAGGGCTCGGTGGATGCAACAAATCCCCACAGCCTTGGCCGGTGGTGGAGAACTTCGAGAAGGAGCGCTACCTCGGGAAGTGGTACGAGATAGCCCGTCTGCCTAATCGTTTCGAGAAGGATCTCCATTACGTCACTGCCTACTACTCCACCCGAGCGGATGGCAAGATCGGTGTCCTTAATGAAGGCCGCAAGCCGGATGGCCAGACCAGCTCAGCCAAAGGTAAAGCCAAGTTCGCGTCTGACAGCACCAAGGGGCACTTGAAGGTGTCTTTCTTTGGCCCGTTCTACGCGGATTACTGTATTCTGGAATTGGACCCCGAGTACCGCTCAGCACTCATAGCAAGTGCTGGCACCAAGTATCTCTGGATTCTCTCGCGCACTCCCGTTCTCGATGAAGCCACTACCGCAAAATACATTGCCCGCGCACGAGAGATGGGCTTTCCGGTGGAGACGCTGGAAATGATCAAACAGTAGAAGGACGTACCACTTCAAGGGATAGGCTCAGACATTACTCCGTGAGTTCATCCCTCGCTTGCCTCCGCGAGCGATAGGACTTGGATCATCTGACGCAGCTTCGTCCTGCTATAAGGTACTTCTGTAGTGAGCTTTACTGTAGATGGACGATCACTCCAGAGGTTGAAATAATTGTTACTGAACCGGTAGGGGCCAAAGCAATCGCGAAGCTCTAGCTGCACATTAAACTTTATCCCCACGCTACTCACCTGAAGAAAGGCGTGGCCCATGGAATCGAAGTGAAAGTCCGTCAAGATGGGAGTCTTGGGGAGTTCCATGAAGCGAGGGACGGTGAAGAGTACGGTATTCTCAGCCAGCACGGCGGTTCCCCGTTCCAACGTAATACGCATGACCAGGTTCTCGTGCCCGTGGATGGCGATCTCTTTGGAGAAGTCGAGTTCCTCATGTAGCACGCTTTCGTCGCGATTCAGAACGACCGGTTTGCGCTCGTCGCGGAGCACTTCCCCTACGATATGAAAGAGAGTCCACCGCAGATCACAGCGCAGGGGTTCCAGCCCGTCATACACGGTGTAGAGCTTCACCACTTTGATGTCATTGTGGTAGTAGTTCCCCTTGGTGGTGGAGACCTTGCCGACGACTTCTGCCGTGACGAGGGCAGGGGCGAAGAAGCGCTTCGCCTCGTACTGGAGCGCCTTCCATTTCCCCCCAAAGTCGATGCTGCTCCACGAGGCGACGGGCCAGCAATCGTTGAGCTGCCAGTAGAGTGCACCCATGCAGCGGGGCATGTTGCGCCTCCAATGCTCAACGCCTACCTTCACGCAGTGGGCCTGGTTGAGCTGCGAGAGATAGCTGAGCGCTGTATAATCTTTGGGAAACCGATAGAACTGTGAGAGGTAGTGAAATATCTTCCCGTTGCCGTTATCGTGCTTCTGGTGATTTTCGAAATCCGCAGAGAAGATGTTTAGCTGACCCGGCGAGACCATGGTCTTTGCCACTTGTGGTGCTGGGTATGACTGCATCCCGAACTCTGAGCAAAAGCGGTGGTACATCTTCTCGAAGTGCGTGGCCGGGCACAATCCATGCCACACCGCCCAGTCATGGCGGTCTCCGGCATCGCAGCCCTCCACGCCTTGCTTGTTAAAGGCTTCGGGTTGGTGTGGGGAACTCGGCCAGTATGCGGTGCTGCCATCTAATAATGCCACGACCTCGGGTAGCAGCTTGTTAAAGATCGCATCGTACTCTGCCCTGCGCTTGGGTTCCTTGAATTCCGTAAACCACTCCAGCTCATTGTTGCCGCACCAGAGGGCGAGGGAAGGATGGTTGCGCAGCCGTCGAATCTGGTAGCAGGCCTCCTGTTTCACCAGTCCAAGGAAGTAGTCATCCGCTGGGTATAGCGCGCAGGCAAACATGAAATCCTGCCACACTAGGAGACCCTTCTCGTCACAAAGTTTGTAGAATATTTCTTTCTCGTAGATACCTCCGCCCCAGACACGGAGCATATTCATGTTCGCCATGCAGGCACTGGTGAGGAGATTCTCGTAAGTGCTATCATCCACCGCTGTCACGAAACTATGCGCAGGAATCCAGCTCGCTCCCTTGGCAAAGATAGGCCGCCCGTTGACTACAAATGTGAAAGACTCGCCCCAGGCGTCGGCCTCGCGTTTCAGCTCGATAGTACGCAGGCCAATGGTTGTCTTCCAGACAACGGGTGCTTTCTTGGGTTGGCGAAGAATAACCTCGAGCTCATAGAGCACCGGTCTGCCATAGCCATGCGGCCACCAGAGTTCCGGTTCATTGACATCCAGGCTTAGTGCCCCGTCAACAGAAGCGATGAGCTTGCCCTCCAAGCTGAGATTGAGCGCGTAAGTGCCCCGAGTCACTGGCAGTGCGGTCTCCGGGTAAACAGTCAGATTAACCAGATTCTCGCTATGCTTCTGGTCGATGCGGCAGGATAGAATCTTGTTTCCCGTCCTGCTTTCCAAATAGACCGGCAGAAACACACCCGTGGTGACGAGTCGGGGTCCCCAATCCCATCCAAATTGGCACTGTTCTTTGCGGATATTTGAGCACCCGCCCACCGGGTCGTTCCACTCCTTCAGATAGTGAACCGCCTTGCGTTTCTCGATGTAGTTCATCGCATTCGCAAAGCGAATCTCCAGCAGATTCTCGCCTGCCTTCAGGAGCGATTTCACCGGTACGCTGTAACCGACAAACATGGTCTCCGATTTCAGCACCGTACGTCCGTTCACAAGCACCTCAGCAAGGGTGTCGAGGCCCTCAAGCACCAGCTCCACGTGCTCCGGAGCGAGTTGTTCCTCTGTGATTTCAAAAGTGGTCCGATACTCCCAATCACTCTTTTCTATCCATTCCAGCTTCAATTCATTGCGCCCGAAGAACGGATCACTGATGAGCCCGTGTCTCTGAAGATCGGTGTGTACGCACCCCGGAACCTCGGCAGGCATCCAATTCTGGTAAGTGGCACCACGGAATTCCCATTTGCCAGACAGGTCGATACGTTGAACTAAAGCAGGGGACGAAATGGATTCGTTGGACATATTAACCAAGGGTTAACTCACTAGCATCGGTGTTTCAATCATAGAAACGAGGGCGGACAGTGAAGTACAGTGACATCACGAAGGCATTGTGCCGTTAAAGTGGCACAGACATCCTGCCCTTGCGTCTTCCCGCGATCTACACAGCGCGGGGAGATGGTATTCATACCGAAGCGGTTCGCGTTCAGCGCGAGATATCCATCTGCGAGAGTACCTTTAACCCACAGGCGCTGAGGACCGTTTCTGCAAGCTCCGGGTCATCGACACTGAGGATTAGCCCGCTGCGCCCATTGGGGCGGGAGAAGAAGGGGTAGAGGTAGTGGATGTTTATCTCTGCTTCCATGAGCGTTTGCGTGACTTTGCGGATATCGGCTTCGGTCACCAGCTCGACAGCTATCACCAATGTCTCGGTGAAGGCATACTCGTAGTCTTGAAAGAGTTCGCGTGCAAACTTCGGGTAGTCAACGACCACGCGAATGATCGTGTTCTCCGTGGTATCCAGCACGGAGATGGCCATCACATGGATGTCTCGCTGCGCCATGCGCTGGAGTAGCTCGTTCATCCGACCGACTTTGTTATCGGCAAAAATTGAAAACTGCTGGATAGGTTCCCAGTCTTTGCGTGCGACAGATTCAGCCATGCACTGAAATTAGGTGAGGCTTAAGGTGATGTGAATCACAAAGTGTCTAGAATCCCATCTTCCCGAGGGCTATTTGCAGCTCCTGCTGGAAGGACATGATGTCTTCCTGATTCGGTTGGTAACCCTTTTGCGAGGCTGAGAGTCCCAGACGCCCTTGGGTATCGACCCACCATTGAGCCTTCATGCCATCGGAGAATACCGTTGTACCGGAGACCATGGCTCCCGGGCGGGCGAGGCGATCTACTTCCACCTGTACACGGCCTGCTTTCTGCGCGAGTTCGTCCATACTCATCTCTTCGGGAAACGCTTCTGGCTCGGGCTCGGATTCCGGCTCGGGTTCGTTTTTCCCGCCGAAGAGGGATTTAAGTCCTGAAAGCGCGCCTTTCTTTTCTTCCTTTTTAGGCGTGGCAGTGGTCCCAGCCACCGGTTTCGCTGCGTTCCCAGCAGGATTGGCCGGGGGGACGGCTGCTGGTTGGGGCGGGGTCTTATCCTTTATGGTAAGATTCAGGTCATCCAACAGGAATCGCACCTGAATATAAGTCATGGAGATGCCGAGTTCCGAAGTAATACGCTTTTGAACCTCGGAAAGGGTCAGGCCATCGGATACCCACTTGTGGACGATTGCTATTTGCTCAGGCGTGAGTTGCATGGACGTAAGTAGTTTAAAGAGAGAAATCGGAGAATAACAAAGCCATTTACTGGCTCTTACTTTAGCTTCAAGAGCGTGTGAATGTTTTGCAGGATAACCCCGGTACCATTGGCGACGGCGGAGAGTGGGTCGTCTGCTATCATTACAGGCAGCCCTGTGGCATCGGAAAGCATGCGATCCAGATTGCGGATATAGGCTCCACCTCCAGCTAGCACAAACCCCCGGTCCACCAAGTCTGCGGAAAGTTCCGGCGGGCAGCGTTCCAGGGCACTGCGCACAACCTCAGTGATGGAGCTGATGGTATCGGCGAGGGCTTCCCGGATTTCCTGCGAAGTAATATGGAGTGTCTTCGGCAGCCCGGCCACGGAGTCGCGCCCCTTCACCTCCATGGTCAACTCTTCATCCAGTGGAGCAGCGGACCCAATCTTGCACTTAATATCTTCAGCCGTGCGTTCACCGATCATCAGATTGTACGCACGCTTCATGTAATTAATGATGGCCGCATCCAGCTCATCCCCGCCGACTCGAATACTTCGGGAGTAAACCACACCCGAGAGGGAAATGATGGCGGTTTCTGTGGTGCCACCACCGATATCGACGATCATACTTGCAGTGGGCTCCTCAATCGGCAAACCCACGCCGATGGCTGCCGCGACGGGTTCCGGGAGCAGATGCACTTCGCGGGCCCCTGCATGTTCCGCAGACTCGCGTACGGCACGGCGCTCAACCTCGGTGATCCCGCTGGGAACGGCAATAATTACACGGGGTGGGGCGAACTTCATCGAGTTGCTCGCTTTCTGGATGAAGTGTCGCAGCATCGCCTCAGTGACATCGAAATCGGCGATCACACCGTCCTTCATGGGGCGCAGTGCAGTAATACCCACCGGAGTGCGCCCAAGCATCCGCTTCGCCTCGTTACCCACGGCTACGACTTCGCGTGTTTCCGTGTTAATAGCTACTACGCTGGGCTCACGGAGAACGATCCCTTTGTCACGCACATACACGAGGGTATTTGCGGTACCAAGGTCGATCCCGATGTCGTTCGAAAAAAGTTTACCGAGCATGACGAGGTGAAACCAGAAGCGGTTGTGCTGCTATCGAATACTCTTGCAGCGTGAGAAGTCAATCAATCTGCTCAATAGAAGCCTAGGAAGCTATCAGCCCTCAGCGTTCAGCTTTCAGCTAAAAAGCGGTTTCCTGGTGGACGACACCCAGCTTGCTGAAGTCTATAGGCTCATTCTCCATTCTGCATTTTCCATTCTCCATTCTGTCAAGCCTCATTCTGCATATTCCATTCTGCACTCTAGGAACCCTTGCCGTACTCTAGGAACCCTTGCCGCGGATCCAGTAACCCTTGCCGCGACTCTAGGAACACTTGCCGCGGCTCCATGCGAGCTTACCGTGACTCCAGTAACCCTTGCCGTCACTCTAGGAACACTTGCCGCGACTCCAGGAGAGCTTACCACGACTCCATGCGAGCTTGCCACGACTCTATGCGACCTTGCCACGACTCCAGGAGAGCTTGCCACGACTCCATGCGAGTTTACCGCGACTCCATGCGAGCTTGCCACCACTCTATGCGAGTTTACCACCACTCCATGCGAGTTTACCGCGACTTTCTCCATTCTCCATTCCTCTCCCCGTTTTCCATTCTCCATTTTCCATTCTCCATTCCTTGACTTACTGCAGCTCAGTGCACGTTCACCGTAGCTCGGTAGGCGCTTGCCGCAACCTGCTATATAAAGGGTTGACGACGGCATTCATGGCTTAACATTCTATAAAGTATGCCGAAGCTGCTCGATGCCATGCACCCTCTGATGGAAGTCAAAGAGTTCACTAGCGTCTTGTTTCCCGCTATCCCGTACCAGCGCAAACACCTCACCGCCCTAATTCTGCGCAAGAGTGGCACGGGCATCTTGCCCGTGTGTCTTCCAGCGATCATCACAGAACCCGACATGGGCGAGACGCCCATGCCACACCCATACCACGCCCGATTCCACGCCCATGCCACGCACGAGCCATCGGCACTTTTCCCAAGGCGTAATGACTTCGAGATGCACCGCATGAGAGATACCAGCGACACCAGGAACTATTAACACCATGGAAGCCTCATTAGATAAACTCACCTTACGCGGATTCAAATCCATCCGCGAACTGGAGGACTTCGAATTGAAGAGCCTCAACATTCTGGTGGGCGCCAATGGAGCAGGCAAAAGCAATTTTGTCTCCTTTTTCCGCATGCTCAGCGCTCTGATCGATGGTAATCTTGACGATTATGTCAGAGATAGTGGAGGTATCAGCGACCTTCTTTTCAATGGCCGAAAAACTACCTGGAAGATGGAGTTTTTAACCTTTTTCGGAGATCGGGGCTACCGCTTTACTATCAAACCTGGACCCGGAGAGGGCTTCGCCATAACGGATGAAGCGCGCTATTACGCGGGCGACACAACGGGTTGGTGGGACTTGGGGAGTAGTGGAGGCACCAAGTCATTGTTGGTCGAAGAAGCCACAAGTAAAGCCCCTGATCAAAGCTATAGTAGCAAACTTGTGTATGATGCGATTCGTTCATGGAAAATATACCATTTCCATGACACCAGCCAAACCGCACCGATGAGGCATGCAGAGATAGTCGAGGACAATGAAACATTGAGAGCCAACGCCAGCAACATCGCCCCATTTCTTCTGCACCTGAGGGAGCAAGCATATCCTGTCTACGAGGAAATCCTCGACGCCTGCCGCTTGGTCACTCCTTATCTGGATGACTTTCTTTTAAAGCCGCAAAAGCTGGGACCGAAAACAAAAGTATCACTTTCATGGAAAGCCAAAGGCGGTGATTATCCTATGCAGCCCTATCAGTTGTCAGATGGGAGCATTCGCTTTATCTGCCTTGCCACAGCATTGTTGCAGCCCAATCCCCCATCCACATTGATCATAGACGAGCCCGAGCTGGGGCTGCACCCAGAAGCCATTCGGATACTTGCCGAATTGATTCAAAATGCCGCGAAGCGAACCCAGCTTATCATCGCAACACAGTCAGCCCTGCTGCTGGACCAATTTGCGGTGGAGGACATCGTCGTGGTTAACCGCAAAGACGGGCAATCCACTTTTGAGCGGTTAAGCCGAAAGGACTACAACGTGTGGCTGGAGGATTACTCGGTTGGCGAACTCTGGACCAAGAATGTCATCCAAGGCGGAACCACTCATGAGTAACAATGTGGAAGTTGTAGTGCTCGTGGAGGGCCCGACCGAGCAGCGGTTTATCAAGGAGTTGCTGGCCCCCTATATGATAAATCGAGGTGTGTTCCTAACAGCCATTATCCTCGATAAACCCGGTGAAAAGGGGGGCGATGTAAAGTTCGCCCGAACAAGGAACGACATCGAGAAGCATCTAAAACAGCGCCACGATACCCGGGTGACGCTTATGATTGACTACTACGGAATCAAGGGCGACTGGCCGGGGTATCAGGAGTCTAAACAAGAACGTCTGCACAGAAAGAAGGCGGAGAGATTAAACACGGCGACCGCTGACGCTGTAGCGAAACTTTTTCCAGAACAGCGCACCGAACATCGATTTATCCCGTATGTATCGATGTTCGAGATTGAGGCGCTCTATTTCAGCGAACCCAGTATTTTGGCGGAAAAGCTTGGGGTTAAGCAGAAGCTAATTCACGACATCATTGCCTCGTGCGGAGAGCCAGAGAAGATCAACGACAATAGCCAGACAGCTCCATCTAAACGCCTCGAAGCACTCTCGGAACGGTTTAAGAAAACGTCAACCGGTTTGGCTATTGCCCGAGCCGTTGGCATCGAACGCATGAGGCAGGCTTGCCCGATTTTTGATGCATGGGTAAAACAACTTGAAACCCTTTCCCAGTAAAATGGCTGCTCGGAACAGACCTTAAAAGAAAATGGTGGGTGACCAATCCAGGCTTTTCCGGGATGTCGTAGGTATCCCCCGGAGTTTGGCCAATTGAATCCCCAAGGGGATTCTCTGGCCTTTGGCCCATTTTTTGGCCCAGAGGGCCATCGGATATTAGCCGGTGGTGAGAACCACCGGAAAAAAGTACCCCCTATATTATCCGCCCCGGCAGGGGCGGTGCTCGGTGTGGTCGAATAGCCAAAGATTACCGATGATCCAGCGCCTCTGCCGGGCCCTGCCGGGGCACAATTCATTGTGGGTGATGCAACCAATGGTTTTCACCACTGGCTAATATACGACAGCCCTCCATGCGTATTTATTATTTATTAACACTAGTCCCGTAGGGACGGCAGACGGGCGCATCCTTAATTAGCGATTTTCGACGGCTCACGCCATTTATCCATTTAGCAATTTTGGCTGAATTATCCATCCACTGCGCCTAAAGGCGCTCCCCCCGTTGATAATGGCGCTATTCGCTGACTGCCACTGTCCCCACTTCATCAAAACGGGATTGAGTCGACGTTTTACGCGTCAATACGATCCAATCACAATAGGAGTTGACCATAAAAAATATGACTACGTCACGGAACCCATCTCGGTTTACATCGAGGTAACGCCACTCTAAAATATCAAGCTCAAACAATTCCCCATCGGCATCCGGTGTTTCATCCCCCACCCATTGGGCCATGAGCCTATCGCCTTCGCTCCATAGCTTCCCCCTGAATCGTCCATTAATAAGCACAGCGTCCCCTACCAGTCGCTGATTGGGCATGGGTTTGAGTATAAACTCAGAGGAGGCATCGATATCAAAGGTGGCGAGATACTCCAGAAGTGAACGGTTGCAGTTATCCTGTTTGAGTTTATTGACGAAATCAATCATTTGACCACTCGTTACCTCAGCGTCTATCCCCATGGTATATGGAAACACATCGAGTGAGCTGTTTCCAAGATCGAGCATTGAGACAAAGTCATGCTCAAAGGTGCTTTCCCCAGGTACTGTGCAATAGGCGTGACGCCCGGTAATAGCTGCAACCGATCTGATACCGGAGGTAGAAGTGATGGTCGCATAGGCATAATCCACAAAGGCTTCCATCTCCCTTGGAAGCTCAAATATCCGGGACCCAGGTGGTGCATCATCTACGTTGCAATCATTGATTCCATGGGTATCAACCCAAACAGAGTAAGATGCTTCATTTCGCCACGTTGCATCATAAATACTCGTATGCTTTGCCGTAGTCTGGTGATCATGGGGGCTATTTACACTCCGGCACCCAATAAGAGCAGGTATTCCTACTAGTACTATTAATAGTAAGGTAACCCGTGTACTCGGATATTGCCAGACGCTCCTTTTTGGTCGTATTTGCATGGTATGAATTTGAGGTTATGCACCCTAGTGTACGGGCGGGTTGTGACATAACCTGTCGTGTCGGCTTTAAATTCCTGAAATCCGACCCGCCGAATTCCAAGTCTGCAAGCATTCTACCTCAAATCTGGTCCACATAATTATCTGCCATCTGCGATAGTATCCCTTTGATCTGGAGGGCAAAATCCCTTGGTTCCAGGACTTTGGCACAAATCCCAAAACTTAGCACCCAACGTTCAAGCTCAAAGAGCGATGTCAGCGTCACCGTGTACCTAATCCTGCCATTGCCCAAATCCTGAATAACTTCAGAACCATGCCACTTCCTCTCTGAAACAATCTTTGCAGCCCAATCCGAAAATTCAATTACTACGGTTGTTTCTTTTGTCTCACCCGTTCGAATCCCAAAGGCCTTGGCCATTTGCATTTTCTCATCAAAATCATCCCGTGGGGTAAACTTCTCCTGTACGGATACTTGTTGCATGCGTACTGGTTTGAAATTTCGGTAAGCCTGCTTGGTAATATCCCAAGCCAGCACATACCAGTCTCCACTATGATGAAGCAATCGATACGGTTCCGCATAGCGCTTCAGCATAGCTTTGTCCTGATAGCCTTGATAAAGAAACTCAATCTTCTGATTGGTACATACCGCTGTCTCTAGTTTGTGTAGCAGGGCAGGATCTGCTTTGCTCTGACCATCTATTTTGAACAAAAAGGGATGCTCATGGCTAATGGCATATACAGCAGTCTCCTGCTGCAGCATGGTCCTCAACTTCTGATGTATTCGAGTTATCCCCTCTACGTGATGCTCCATTGATAAACCGCGAACGGCCTCAACGGCGAAGAGCAGCGAACGATAGTCTTCATTGGTAAATGGAATTAAGCCCAAACTGGAAATGGAACTAGTGAGATAATACCCAGCATTATCAGTCTCTCGTGACGATTCAATCGGCAGCTTTAGCTTATCTTTGGCAAATTTTACCAACCGCTGCACCGTTCGGAGATCACAGTTCCATTTGCCTGCAAGTTGTGCCCCTTTAATTTTAAAGCTATCACCTTTAAGATAATTACTCCTAAGCATTTCCACAAGATCACAAAGTCGGACGATTTGCTGGTCTAATGACTTCTCTCCCTGCCTCGTTTCTTTGGGTTGTGCACTGGGGAATCCCTGAGTTTTCATATCTGGCAAAAAGAGTACTGCTTGCTTTCGTAGAAATGTGATGGAAGGCAACCGTCCCGACAAGTAATGACACCTGCAAGGTGTATAATCCTCGCATTGAAAGCAATCAAATATGCGACCGAATCATAAGAACCCAATCCTTGCAGAAAGAATTATCCGGAAGGAATGCATCGTAGATTTGCATCCTGCTTTAATTAAAATCTCAGGCGGGGAATCCAGTTTACTTATCGGTCACTGGCCAGATGTACAATTTCAGCTCAAACGAAAGCTTCGGAGTCTCAATAACGACATAGATAGGCCCCTTGGGGTAGCTACTGCTCAGTGGGAATGGGGCGGCATGCCTGTGCTCGGAGATAAACGGCAGACCTATTTCGACCTTCTGGGAATAAACCCCTTGTCCCCCTGTGCTCCGACATTGATTGAACGTGAGATACTAGCTACCATTCCTTTGCGAATCCGAAATTTGCTCAGGCAAGAAACAGGGGGCGATCTGCAACTATTGGTATTATTTGCGAAGGCACCTGCCGCCATTGAACTCTGTGAGAACAACCCTTCTCTCCTCTACTTACTCAGGAATAGATTATTCCGCCGTATGCCGCCCAGTGCATGGGATTCCATCTGTAAACTTCCACAAAGGAAATTACACGATTTGCTGAAAATTCCATCGACGGCATCATTCGTCAAGATTCTCAGAAAAACCCGCGTCGATTGTTCCACACTGCACGACGGCGCCTGTGTACTGGTTGGGACCTATGAAGACGGCGGACGTATGCTGAAGTACTTGTGCCACTTACCGAAAATAAATGATCTGCATTTCCTGGTGATGTTAGATCCCATTCTGGCTGAACAGGTGAGTTATAACTTTATGCTAGATGCCTGTGTGGAAACACGCAGTAAGTACCTCGCATTAGATAAATATAATTCCGAGTATTGGAGGGAGATTCCCGGAGAAAAAGAGCCCCATTTTTCATCCTTTAAAGAGATGCACCAATGGCTTCGAAAACAATCCGCTTGGGAGAAGAAATTGCTGGCTTCGCACGAAGGCGAATTCCCATCGCCGCCATTTCCGGGCACACCTAATATTCAGCCAATTACCAATCCAGAAGAACTGGAGAGAGAAGGAGAAGTACAGCATAATTGCGCCAGTAATTATATGCTCCCTATTATAATGCGGCTCTCCTACATGTACCGAGTGCTAAAACCCCGCGCTACACTGCTCGTAACCCGCAACCCCGGTCACAGTCAATGGAGAGTCCGCGACATCAAGCTGGCCTGCAACGAGCCACTTTCGCGAAGTATGGTTGAAGAGTTGTCCTTTCAATTGACAGGTGATGAACATAGTAAGCAAATTATGTGTCATTCAAACTAATTCATGCTAGAGTATAATGACCTTTTGTCTTGCGACAGTAAAACGCTCAACCTATTTACATTTTATCGGATATTTTTACTTAAAACTTAAAATACTCACAACAATTACCAAATGCCCTTAAATATAGATCACTATAACCACTTTACAGAACTTCTTTCTGAGCTTCCTTATGAACAAGGCCCGGTTGGAGATACCCCTGCACGATATGTCGCTGTACTAAATGAGGTAAGACAACACCAATTTGAGTGGCCTAAGAATTTCCCTTTACATGAAAAGTTGAATCGGGCGCAAGTTGGCGAGATCTGTAGGGATCCCGCAGTTCATCCCTTAATCGGCTATGCTGCGGTAATGGCTTGGGGCGGGAGAGGACTGCGTTACCCTCACTATAGGAATAGCCTGACCGGGCGGTCAGGGGATAATTTGATTAAGATATTGGAGCAACTACGCACTAGTGATTCCGATCGAATTCACGACTTTAACGCTATGCAACAAGCGGCGGAGAACATTAATGGACTTGGAATAGCATTTTATACCAAGCTGCTCTATTTCTTCAGACCCCAACCTAATGCCTATATTCTGGATAGGCATCTTGCTCGAAGTGTTTCTTTGCTTTATGATCCATGCTTGAATCCCGGGCCGTATCCATGTGAGATTTTAACAGGTCAAGATGGTTCGCCTGATCCGCAGACAAATCCAAAAAACTACGAGGGCTTTTGTAGATTTATTGAAGCCATGGGGCGATTGCTTAATCAGGATATCCCTGCTGAAGCCTTTGATCAGGCGTTGCGGGATGGTATTGCTTCAGCCCGCCCGTGGACTGGAGAAGCCGTTGAACTGGCTCTGTTTGGCAGTTCCGGTGGTAATTGGAGAGAGTATGTGGAAAATAATTTTGATGATGATGGGGACGATGACGAGGAACAGCCAGACCAAGTTCCCCTAGTAGCACCCGGCGGGCCAAGAAAACCACGCAGACCAATAGGAGGCGTGGCTAATGCAAATGATGGCAATGGGAGTGAGGAATGGCGACAACTCGCTGAATATATCCGTGACACCCACATAGCTGCGGTGAAGGCCGGACGTGATTTACCTGGACATATTCCTAATATAGGTGTTCGTTTAGATTGTGGATTCGACGAATGCCGACACATTGCAAATAACCCTACTTGTCAATGGGTGTATTATTTATATCAGAGTAAAGTAAAAGTTGGAGTCTTTTTTAACCGAAGAAGAACCGATGAACTGATAAATGGACTGAACATTCCTATTATTCAGGAAATGGTTGAGCAGGATGGATTTATTTTTAGACAGAGAAATGCACTGAGCATAGTAGACAATGTTGACCAAGGGTGGACTGCTAACCAAGACAACTACGAAGGTATCGCAGTTCAAGCCGTTAATATTATGGAAAGGCTGCGAGCAATACTCTAAGCGCCAATTCTAATCACTTTGATACATCATAATATCATGTCTAAAGAACTTCTCCAAAAATTAGCCAACCAATCTGGAAATCAGGGACCACTGAAAAGTTGGCTGGAGAATAATCAAGGGGAACCACGAATTGCGTGGTATCCATCAGCAGGTTCAGATTTAAGAGACCTGTTGAATCTGCATCCAGGTTTCCGTTCTTTGTACCCACCCCAAAACAACGAACCCGAACCGGAAGCTCCGAATTTCTTTATACATTCAGATATAGGCGGGTGTGCTATATTTGATCAAGAGATGGTCTTTCATGACGACCGTACCTGTATTCGTGTAGTAGAAAGGGAGAACCTTACACCCTTGAATCTTCCTGTACACGCCGAAGTATATGATAATACCGACCAGGAACTCCATCGTCTACTTTTTTTATTACTCGAAGTGAGATGCAATCGATTGGGAACATTTCAGTGTCCGCTTCTATTTGCAGTAGAGGAGAATGCCGCATTTTGCGCTGATCTATTAGCTAATCATGCACACATTACTCATTTGGTACAAGTGAGGTACGGCTATGTACCTGACCCAGTCTGGATACGTTACCAGCTAAGAAGGCTTGGTGTAGAGGTCCTGATTACTGATGAATCGGGGTTCAGAGCATATAGTAAACAAGTTGGTACTGTCCCTAATAATATCCCCCAGCTCAATATTTTCAAAGATCTCAATAACCCTGATATAGATCAAAATGCATGGCGCATGATTCGTACACTTCCTCTTGAGACATGGTATGGATATGGCCCTGTCAGTTGGTATACGGGTGCTTCGCTTGCGCTTGTCCCGCTGCCTAGTTTTTAGCCATTACAGAACACAGAAATAAGAATTGTGAAAGCGATGAACGCCTATATGCGTAGTGTAAATTGAAGCCAGCGTAGTCACAGAACCGACTGTACGCTGCATCCTAGTCGCCATTCATTCCAAATAGCCATGAAGATACTCGTATGCGAAGAAGTCGAATTTCTTAGTGATGAAGACATAGCCCACTTTAAGCGGTTGATCGCGCAGGTGGAGCGGGAACAAAACGAGACCAGATCACTACGCGAGCTGGCCCGGAATTTCCATCTGGGAAAGCTGATCACACAGAGCTGCAAGGATATCGAGGCAGAGTGGCACCTGCAGGAGGAGATCAAGCTGGTCCAGCGCGTAAGTGCGCACTTTACCGGAAAGGATCGTAAAATATATCTCAAAATGGCGAACCTATTTCGCACAAGAGAGTACACCGCAAAGGGGAGTGCCCTCTTTATCTCGCATACTCTTGATGATGCGAAGAAAAGTGAGATCGCCAAAGAGATTCGAGAGCTCATGAACACGCAACTCTCCGTCGTTAACGAGATGTCCCCGGAATTGGCCGGAGTTGTCGAGTCCATGCTAACAGACGATGAGGATGCGCTTCTCAACCTGCGCCGTGCTCCGATTGCCGCCCTCTGGAAGAACGCTGCAAAGGGGTTGATCCCGGAATCGAACCCCGAAGTGTATGCGGAAATCCAAGCCACGCAAAAGCGGATGAAGGAACTCAATAAGGAGTTTGAGCATCTGCATGCGCGTATGAATCAACGCCGGAAACGGTGCGATGACCTGCTGAAACCGATAGCTGCCCGCGAACCCATGGTCGGGATTCTTGCTCTGCACCCGCTCTATAGTGAATTCACCAATCCCTTTCTTCGCTACTACTACGCAAAGCCGGTTAAGCTGGGCAAACACTACCCGGATATTGCAGTAAGCAGACCGGAAGTCTGGCAGTATCTTTTCAACAAGATTAACGAGCAGAAGCCGATGAGTGATGAGGAGCATCGCCAGGCTATCGATTTCATCATCAACTGGCACCGCAAGCTGGGGAGACCGGCGCCACACCTTTCACCGGCTGCGGTTTACTTCATTCAGAAGATTCGGCCGTTTGCGGAGCAAAGCCTCAACGGTAAACCACCAACCTTTGATCGAGCCTTTTGGGCTTCGCTACAAACACGGGAGGAGCGTACCTACTGCCTTGCCCGCGAGTTTGCCATTGCTCTGGATAAGCAATGCTTTGAACTGACCTGGGACCGGAAGCGATTCCTCGATCTACTCCCAGAGTCCGAGATTCCGCAAATCATTGAAGCCTGTTTCCAAGCGCATCGCGAAAAGAACAGCCCAAGAAAGGAAATCCACTGGAAAACCTATAACGATAAGATTGAGGACGAGCTTACCCGTCCGGAGCCTTTCAAGTTGGCGATACCCGATATGACCGAAGAGGCACCGGAGCCGACGGTGCTGGACGCAGAGGTCGACGAGGGTAAGGAGCTGGAGGTTATCCCGCGCTGGGATTGGGTTTACTGCATCCACCCGCACAATCCCACAAACAAGCCCATCCGTTTCGATCCCCAGGATGCCGACACACTCGCCGAAACCCTAAACCAGGCTAAACAGAATGCGGTTATAAAAGTTTCCAGCATCGCCTCGGCCATCCAGCTTTACGAAGAAATGGACAGCTCCATCCGACAGCTTCTGCCCCAGGAAAACATCGATGGAATCGAATGGCACAAACTCAAGCGTGGCTCCATGCGCATTCTTCTGCGCGGCCCGGAAGGATCCAGACCCGCCCGCGCCCATATTTATGACCGTAAAGATTACGAGTGGCGGGAGATGAACTGAAGACGAGAGGCAGAGAGGGTAGGCACTAAGAGTGGTAGGTACTGAGGTACAAAGGCACAGAGGCACAAAGTCGGAAAGGCACAATAATCAGCCACGGGGGACCGTGTACCCAGGCCCACAGCAATGCGGACGCAACCCCGTTGGGGTTGTCCCGTTTCTTACATTTACCCGGGGTAGGCCTGCGGCCAACCCCGGGCTTTGGGACAGAATCCCTTTGGGATTCCAGGATGCCGTAAATAACCAACAACCCAAGACAATCCGCAATCTGCCTTCTGCAATCTGGAATCTGCAATCTGCCTTCTGCAATCTGGAATCTTAAATCTTAAATCTTCAATCTGCCTTCTGCCTTCTGCCTTCAACCCTCTGCCTTCCGCTTTCTCTACTCCAACCCTTCCCTTAACGCCGCGATGATCTCCTCTGCTGGCTCGGTGCCGACGGAAAGGCGGATGAGGTCGGGATCGAGGCCTTGAGAGCGCATAGTGGCGCGACCGGCTTCATTGGAGGCGAGATCGTAGTGCGCCAGAAACATGAAGGGGCAAAGGATGGTGAACTTCAGGCCGAAGCTGGGACCTTTTACCACACGGGCACGGTCGTAGAACTCGGCCAGGGGCTTGCGCAGGGTGAATGTGATGATGGCACCGCAGCCTCCACCGGGGCGCACAATGCGCTCGAAGTTACCGCGGGACTGTGGCTGCGCTGCCCAGAACACTTCGCGAACACTGGGATGCCCAAGCAAGAACTCCACGACTTTGGCGGTGTTCGCATTGATAGTCTCAACCACGCTGCCGTAGTTTATAATCTGTGCAGCCAGTCGCTGGGTATCACGCAAGTAGGGTTTAATCAGGCGCCTCGGGATTTCGTTCCGTAACTCGTCTGCAAGCGGTGAATGCCCGTTGATCGCAAGTGCACCAAGCATGACATCGCCCTCGCTCCCGGCATACTTTGTCAGGCTGTTTATGTGAAGATCACAGTAGGGGAGGATGTTGACGTTGTGCGGGCTGGCGATGGTTGGGTCGAGTACCAGGGCTGCACCGCAGCGATCTGCCAGTGTACGCAAACGCGGGAGATCACAGACTTGAACCAGTGGATTTGTAGGTACTTCGGCGACAATGCCGGCTATCTCATGGCCTCGCACTGCGATGAGTTTTTCCAATGTATCCAAGTCGAACACATTGTAGAGCTGTACTGGTTCGCTGCCGGGGAGATGAAACTTCTCCAGGATACGCATGGTATCCAGATAGAGCCAGCCGAGTTGTACCCATAGGTACTTGTCGCGAGGTGCTTGTACGTTGCAAACCGTCTGATAGGCCGCAAAGAAGGCGTTCATCCCGCCTCGTGTCAGATAGATATCATCAGGCGAGGTGGTGCCATAGAGGGAGTGGAGCTTGGCTTGAATCTTCCGGGCGGGCTCCGTTGTTTCGAGCTGCGCCGGTTCTACTTGAGCGAGGAGTCCGCGCTGAAACAGCCAGTCTTCCGCCTCGCGTGAACTGAGCCCGGCTCCGGTATGCTGCAAGTAGGAACGGGCGCGATCCCGCACTTCAGCCACATCGGGTAATAGCACGACCCCGAATCCTGCGTGTGCCACGGCCTGTCCCTCTCCGGCAAAGCGCACCAGTTGGCGGGCAGTTCGCTCATCAGGGGTGAGTAGTGGACGTGTTCCCTGCCAGCCCAGCTCCTTTGCGATCTGCTCGGCAGTGGCAATGATGAGCGGATGTGTCACAAAGCGCGGATACCCAGCCGTCAAGTGTGCGGTTATAGCGAGGTCCTTCTCCTCATAGCCGATGATGTCGCGCATGGTGGGCAGACTACACACCACGCTGTGAATACTACCCGGAAGGAGCGTGCCGAGAGGGAAATGGTGAAGGGATTGCATGGCGGCAGTTGTAAGAACTTACTTTAGCCTAAAATGAGGAAAATGGAAAGATGGCAAGAACCGTGAAAATAGCTAATTGCGGGAGCATAGAGACGATGTCGGCTTGAAAAGACAAGAACCCTACGGTTGAACTGGCGTAACCTGTGCCATGTCCACCCCATCCCTCGGTATGGAAAGAATGGAGTCCCATAGGGACGACCTGCATCTTAGCCCCAGGTTTTAACCTGGGGTATGCATACATACACGGACGGAGTCCCGTAGGGACGACTGATTGTACGTCATAATTCGAGTCGAAGAGCTTTATTACTTTTAACATTTTATCGTGTCGCAACAAACCCCTTCAGCCGTCCCTACGGGACTTGTGTTACTAAATACGCCGTTGACCCCAGGTTGAAACCTGGGGCTAAGATGCATACCGTCCCGACGGGACGGCAGATACCGTCGGCATCCTCTGAAATGGCTGGTTTGGTCACTTTCCTTTTGAAGAACAAGGTTCGGAAGGTAGGCACAGAGGTCCAAAGGCACTAAGTCGGAAAGACAGAAGGTATTGGGCAGTTTGCATTGGGCTGAATGCTGAACGCTGTATGCTGATGGCTGGTTTGTTACTCCCATCTCGATAATCGCGTGCGAGTTGACCTACTCTTTTGGTTTAGAAACCAGGCAGAATCTCATTCTGAACCACCTGCTCCAGCGTCTGTTTCTTCCGAATTAGCGTGAATGCACCGGACTCTTCCTTAAGCACCTCGGCGATCTCGGGGAACGAGTTATAGTTCTTTGCGGGCATACCAGAGCAGTACGCGCCGGCGCCTTCGATTACGAGTATATCGCCAGGCGTTGCGTGCGTGAGTGTGCGGGGCGCGAGGGTTTCGGGTTCGCCAGGTGCGCAGCTAATGAGGTCGCCGGATTCGCAGCAATGGCCGACTACAACGTAGTCCCCCGTTTTCTCCGTGGGCTCTTGTGGGACGACAACCAGGGCATGCTGCGAACCGTAGAGCGAGGGACGGAGAATCTCCGTCATCCCGGCGTCGAGTTTAAGAAAGTTAAAACCACTTGCACCGGTATCCACGCAATCCTGTACCGTAGTGAGGAGCGCACCGCAGTTTGCCATGATAAATGTACCGGGCTCCAGCTCGAGAAAAAGCTCTCTTCCGGTCTCTTCAGCAAACTTGCGAATGGCCTGCCCTACACGCGCTCCGATGGCGGCGATATCCGCCGACTTTTCACCAGGGACGCGTGCGACTTTAAATCCACCGCCGAGATTCAGAACGTTGACATCGGGTAGCTGGCGAACCACATCGAGGTTCATGATGGCCACCTTTTCCCAGATGGCTGGGTCTCCGCCTGAGCCCACGTGAGAGTGAGCGCGATAAATCTTCAACCCGTAGCGCGCTGCAATCTCCTTCACTTGAGGGAGGTACTCATGCCAGATGCCAAAGCTGGAAGCGGGACCGCCGGTGTTTGTCTTTCCGGTGTGTCCGCTGCCGAGGCCGGGATTCAGGCGTACGCCGACATAGGCACCGGGGAACGCCTTGCCATAGGCTTCGAGCTGTCGGAGCGAGCAGGCATTCAGCGTCACTCCCTTGGTGATTAAATCGGCGAAGTCTGCTGGCAACTCTTGCGTGCTTATGGAAATCTTTCCCGGTGCTATCCCATTAAGCATAGCCCGCCGCGCTTCCCAGATGCTGCTGGCATCGAAATGCAGTCCAAGGCTCTCAAGTAGCCGAAGAATCGCACCGCTTGGGCATGCCTTCATGGCGAAACGCACCGTCAACCCATAAGGTGCACCAAACGCGAGGATGGACTCGGCCTGGCAGCGGATGGAGCGCGCATCGTAAACGTACAGCGGGGAGCCGTGCGCAGCGCGCAGTGAATGAGCCTCGGAAGATTTGAGAAAACGTAACGATTCCATGTCGCGCGGAGCCTGTATGATGCAGGAAAAAAGGCAAGATTGCAGTTTTGTATTGCGAGCAGCAGTATTGGAATTCTACGTCACCTACAGAAATCAATACTTCATGGACCTGACGACACTCATCCGTCACTGGCAATTGGAGCCACTTCCGCAAGAGGGCGGCTACTATCGACGCATTTACACCCACCCCGATAGCTTCTCCTCGCAAAACCATGGGCAAAGAGAGAAACAGATAGGCTCTGCCATCTATTATCTTGTTACAGCAGACACCTTTTCCGCGCTGCACCGTGTGCGTGGCGAGGAGTTGTTCTTTTTCCTGGAAGGGGACTCCTGTCTCATGCTTCAGCTAAATGAAGCCACGGGTACTGTTGAGGAGATTCGTCTCGGAGCAGACACCGTCAGAGCAGACATCGCTGGCAAATGGTCGCGCTTCGCAGCGGTGCAGTCTGGCGTTTGGCAAGGGTTGCGTCTATGCGCCGGCGGGCAATACGCGCTCTTCGGCGTGACGGTCATGCCAGGTTTCGATTGGGAAGATTTCGAACTCGGCGCGCGCAACGACCTTATTGCACGGTTTCCCACTGCTGCTCAGCAGGTCGTCGCTTTCACCCATTCGGTTGTTTGAAGTGGCACGAGCATCTTGCCCGTGTGAGCGGCTTAGAAAACCCGCTCTCCGTTTGCTTCAAACACCCAACGGAGGGCGGACATTCTTGTCCGCCTATTTGCGATCAACGGTGCATTGATTTATCTAGTCGGAGCCAAACTTCAGGCACGGGCAGCGCCAACGGCGCGACACAGCCAAAGCCTGGGCCAACGGCCCAGGTAAAACGATATATATAAGGATCGGGAGCGCTGAAAGCGCGCACAAGCGGATTGTGGGACATCTCCTTAGGTCGCGCCTTCAGCGCTCATGGCATTTTTTTGGTCTAAACCTGGGCCGTTGGCCCATGCTATGGCTAGTGCGCGCCTTTGGCGCTCTTGAAGGCAAACAGGGTTCATCTCATTTCCCATGACTTTAGGATGTCTGAGTTTGCGATGCGCATCTTACGTATGCCTTGAGTGTTCGTAAATCCCAGATTTTTAATTTTTTGCCCCTTCTTGCGGCTAAAAATCCTCGCAACGACCTGATTGCACTGTTTCCCAATGCCGCTCAGCAGATCGTCGCTTTCACCCATTGATTTGCTGGAGAAATCGGTTTACGGTGCGGCCATGGCAGACACTACAATCGATATCGCCGGGCTAAGGCGTGAGTATACCCAGGCAGCGTTGGATGAGACCACGCTGGCACCGAATCCCTTTGACCAGTTTCAGCTCTGGTTCGAGCAAGCCTGCAAAGGCGGACTGCTTGAGCCAAATGCGATGATCGTTTCCACGGTGGACGCGGAAGGCCGGCCAGACTCGCGCACCGTCCTTATGAAGAAGCTGGATGCGAAGGGGCTGCTCTTCTTTACCAACTTTGAGAGTAACAAGGCCGAACAGATCGCCGCCAATCACAACGTGTCCCTGCTGTTCCCCTGGTACGGGCTTGAGCGGCAGGTAATCATCAACGGAACTGCGGAGAAAGCCAGCATGGCAGAGGCGCTGGCCTATTTCGCCACGCGTCCGCTTGGCAGTCGGCTCGGCGCATGGGCCTCACCGCAGAGCAAAGTCATCACTTCGCGCTCCCTACTTGAAGGGAAGCTGGACGAGATGAAACGCAAGTTTGCCAATGGGGAAGTCCCGCTGCCCTCGTTTTGGGGAGGTTTCCGTGTCACACCGCGCACATTTGAGTTCTGGCAAGGGCGTTCCAGCCGGTTGCATGACCGCTTTCGCTACCATAGAGTGGCCAGTACGGATGCTTGGATCCCCGAGCGGTTGGCACCTTGAGTAGCTTGTAGCCAGCGATGGTAGCGATCGACTGTATCCAGCGCGTTTCGCTCTGGATATTACGTTCAACATTCAACCCCTCATATCAGACATCCTGTAGTCATGGGTAATGAGTTGAATGCAAATTCCCTTGGTAGCGCCATCGGGGCGGTAACTGATTAGTGTCCCGTAGTTGCCCGTGATAATATAGACCGTCCAACAATTCGAAATCCACTCGATTGCTGATTGGTGCAGATGGCGGTGGAAGTAAAGGCCATCATGGGCATTTATCCTAAAAAGTAGGTCAACTCGCGTACGATTATCGGGATGGGAATCACATGCGGTGCGTGTTCTTCTTCTGCCTTTGCCCCTTGTGCCTCAAAAGGAAGATGGGATGTGACCGTCAGTGCTTTTTCGAGGATGCCGTAGGCATCCCAGAGATTAGCCGGGGGTTGAGTCCCGCTGCGGGACGACACCCCCGGTATGGACAACATTCACCATCGACCCCAGCGGGGTCGCAGTCGTGCATCCGTTGATTTCAATCCCACGGCCTCAGCAATTCGCGCTGCGACCCCGCTGGGGTCGGCATTATCAGGTTGGTGTTCCGGGGGTATCGCCTCACGCAGACGCGAGTCTCGACCCCCGGCTAATTTCTGGGATGCCTACGGCATCCTCCTGCATTCAGGAAATAGATGCATTAGGACCATCGACCATCTGCCACTCGGCTTTTTCTACTCACCTATAGGGTTAGCGTCTTTTCAACCCGACTTCGTCTCTATGCCTGCTCAATTAGCCATTTTTTACGGTTCTTGCCATCTTTCCATTTTCCTTTTTAGGTTTATTACGTCACGCCCCCTTAGCAGTGATACCGCACGTATTTTTCAGCACGTCCACTGCCTTTGGTTGAGCGGCAGTCAGAATAGCCTCCCACTCATTTGCTGTGATCTTGGCAGAGCGAAACAGGGCAGTATTAGGTATATGCTTACGTGCTTCCTCCTTTTGGAGCAAGTAGGGGGCAACACCTGCCGCCAGGTGCAGATGGGTCGCTTGGATAAGCTCTACATAACTCGACTCTGGAGCAACGTGGGCTTTAATAATTAAACCGATTTCTTCCGGAAACTTCCAGAACTGCATCAATGCGGCACCCGCCTCGGCGTAGTTAAATGAGACCTGTTGTTTCTCGACCTCGGGAGTGGGCGGCACTGTTGGCAGTGGTAGATACTTCAGATTCCATGCATACTGCACCACCACCTTTCCGCATACGTGGAGCAGCCCGAGCGTATAGGCCATGGACCTGTCCAGCGATGATACGGCGGCAAACTCCTCCATCACACAAGCCGCGCAAATACTTTGCTGTAGCAGTGCGTTCTTCTTCAAGTTATACAATGGCAGATCACTACCCAGCGATTGCTTGCAGATGACCTGCGCTGCTGCGCGGTAAATTTGCTTAAACCCAAGTAGATTGATTGCCGAGTCCAGGCTGGTCACTGGATCGACACGCGCATAAGTCGCACTATTGGACAAGCGTAACAATTCGGCGGTAAGACTGCTGTCTGCGCGGATTAAGTCCATCACCTCCGAAGAGTCAGCGCACGGATCATGCAGCATTCGTTGCAGTTTAGGGAGAACCTGTGGACTCGGCGGCAGATGGTTGATCTTTGGAATTATTACTTGGAGACGCATGCGAATACTACCTTTTCTAAAAAATAGGTTTATCTACTGTATCGACTGCTTCCGCCGATAACTTAGGAGAATTTTGTAAAAAAATGTATCCGAGACCTGCATGGTGCGCATCTCAGTTTCTGGACATGGATTTGGTATCCTGAATTTTATCCAGTAAATTTCACGAAACTCACAAAAATGTAAATTCAGACCAAATCCTTCTGCTTCTTGCGCCGTCCTGACCCGGAATCTCTTAGGTGCTATTTAGAGAATTTTGTGGATAAACTGCTTATCATCCCCCGTTCAAGAAAGTGAGATGCGCCCACCTGCCCGAATGTTGTCATTTTTCCCTTTTCGTGAGGCATTGCATACTATGTAATTGCGCGCTTATGTCCGAGAATTCGGCCCTTCCCCCATTAGCCTACGAAGCAGCAGTCCAGCAAAATTTTCGCCGGAACTATGTGGCGCATTGTCTGGATGGGGGGTTCTTCATGGGAGCGATGGCGTTTCTGGCAGGGGAAACGGTGATGCCGGTGATGATTCGCTCCCTCGGGGGGAAGGACTGGCTGCTCTCGATGATGCCACAGATGATGGCGCTGGGCTTTATGCTTCCGCCAATTCTTCTGGCACACCGCATGGAGCGGATGGAGCGGTTGAAGAAGTTTATTGTGCTGATGGGTGTGCTACAGCGGTTACCGTATGTGGTTGCGGCAATGGGACTGATCTTCTTTGCCGACACACATCCCTTAATGGTATTGGTGCTGGTGGCGCTGACACCGTTTCTGTCCGGTATCTTTGGCGGGATTAGCTTCGGCGGATGGATTGAGATGACCTCGCGGCTAATCCCTGCAAAGCGACGCTCCTCGAGCACGGCGATTCGCTCATTGCTCGGTGCGATGCTCGGTTTTGCAGCAGGGGGTACGATAAAGCTGATACTGGACCGTCACCCAGGAGCTGAGGGCTTTGGCTACCTGCACTTGCTGGCGTTCGGAGTACTCGGGTTTTCTCTGATCGCATTCTCTTGTTTCAAGGAGCCGGCGAAGCAACTACCTGCCGAGGTGGGCGACCGCAGCTTGGCGAGGAGCTTGCGCGAGATGCCGAAGATCATTCTGGATGATGCACGGTTTCGCCTGTATGTGGGTGTGCGCATGGCCACGTGCGGGATGTTTCTTCTGACGCCGTTCCTTGCGATCCACGCAATCCATACTGCCGGGCGTGGTGAAGGGTTTCTTGGTACGTTGGTGCAGGTGCAGACCGCAGGTGCCATTTTGGGGAATCTCTTTGCTGGGTGGCTGGGTGACAAGAAGGGGGGGCGGCTGCCTTTGTTATGGTCACAGATGCTCTATATCGGAGTGTGCGTGGGGGCAGTCATCGGAGGTCAGGCAATAATCTTTATGGCGGTCTTCTTTTTTTTAGGCATCGCGAACTCATTCCAGATGGTTGGGCAATCCACACTTGCGGTCGAGATATGCCCGGAGCACCGCAGACCGAGCTACTTTGCAGTGATGAACATCATACTATTCTTTGTGATGCTAAGTGCAGCGGGAATCAGTACAGTGGTCAGCATGTTCTCGAATGGACTCTTCCCGGGTGTGACTCTCGCAGCCACTCTCGCGGCCTGTTGCCTGGCGGCTGCACATTTCTTGCTAGTAAAGATTAAGGACCCGAGAATGGAGCGAACCGCATGAAGATAGCCATCGCTGGGGCAGGGCCAGCCGGCGTCTTTGCAGCCATCACTGCGGCGGAGGCGAATCCATCGGCGCAGATAGTCATTCTGGAGCGCTCGCAGGTACCGTTGCAGAAACTTGCCAACTCAGGTGCTGGTCGGGGAAATCTGACCGTAACCCAAAGCGACCCCACCGCCCTGACGGAAGCCTACCCACGAGGCGGGAAAGAGCTTCTCGGACCGCTTCACCAGTGGGGACCAATCGAGACGGCAGAGTGGTTCGCTGCGCGTGGCGTGGCGCTTGCACCCGATGGCGATGGTGGGCTGGGGCCGGCGAGTGGACGTGCGGCGGACCTCTCGGAGTGCCTGCTGCGTGTGCTGGCAGGATTGCCCTCTATCACGCTGGTTAAGAACCGCTGCGTAACCGAGGCGCGAGTTACCTTTGAGGGAGGCTACCGTTTGTGGTTCAAAGAAGGTGAACCCATTAACTGCGACCGCCTGCTGATAGCCACCGGTGGGGCAGGGAAGGGGTATGGCGTAGCCGAGGGGCTCGGGCACACCATCGTGCCGGGAAAGCCCACGCTCTTTAATTTTCACACACCAGACTCCCGCTTGCGCAATCTCCAGGGCATGGCCGTTGAGCACTGCGCTGCGTGGCTGCCGGACTTTGGCCAGAAGACCGAGGGGCGGGTGGAGGTACTACCCAAGGGGCTTGGCGGGCGCTGTATCGCACGGCTCTCCAGCCTGGCCGCGCTGGAGCTGGCAGCGTGCATGTACCAGTTTCGAGTACAGGTAAACTGGGTGGCCCGGCTGGGCGGTGGGCAACCAACGAAAGAGTTGCAGCAACTAAGGCTTACGCACCCGAGACGACTCGTCCTTGAGGAGCCATGCTTCGAGATTCCACAGAAGCTATGGGAACGCATAGCACATGCGGCTGCTATCAACGCCGAATGCCGGTGGGGGATGCTCACCAATCGCGAACTCCAGACGCTGGCAGGGCAGCTCGCTTGCGCAGAATATGCAGTCGATGGGCATAGTATGCACAAGGAGGAATGGATGACCTCTGGCGGCGTTGCGCTGCACGAAGTGGATTTCAAGACCATGCGCAGCAAGCTCAAGCCCGCACTCTGGCTAGCAGGGGAAGTGCTGGATATAGACGGGCTACCCGGTGGCTATAATTTCCAATCCGCGTGGACGACCGGATGGATTGCGGGGAAGAGTTTGGCTCTGTGACAAGATTACAGATTCCAGATGGCAGATTGCAGATGGCAGATATGGCAGATTTAAGATGGCAGATTTAAGATTCCAGATGGCAGATGACCCCTGGGCGTTGAATAGGTCAGGAGATGGTTTACGCATTTAGCTCAGGAGATCCTTTACGGTTTTGCGTACAAACTTTACCATTTTAGTTGATTATATTTACGTTTGGTTAAGCGATTTGTCCAGTTTCAGCGGTTTCATCAGCTTT
>JANRLC010000086.1:0-38032 GCA_033762955.1 Verrucomicrobiota bacterium
AGGTGCGATGGCGTGGATGTTAGGTTATGGAGCATTAGGATCGGGCTTGGGGTTGATGAGTGGAATCCAAGGTGTATTGACGGGTACATTGACCGCCTATGGTGCAAGTATGAGTCTCGCGGGGGCCTTAATGGCGATAGGGGCCGTGAGTGGATTTGTTGGAGGCCTTGTAGCGACGGGAAGTTTTAAAGGTGCGGCCTTTGGAGCATTAAGCGGTGCTGCAGCAGCAGGCATAGGTAACGCGTTTCAGGGTTCATGGGCTGGTAAATTAGGTAAATTTAGAGAATTGTCACGTGCCATGGCCCATGGTATCAGTGGCGGCGTGATCAGTGATGTACAAGGTGGCAAATTCGGAGTCGGGGGTGCCGGTGATGGCAGCACCTTATTAGTGTATGATTCCGTTTCCGCCGGTAAGGGTGATGCTTACTTTTCATGGGATAAAGGGGATGATCTAACCCAATGGATAGACGATCATAGAGCATTAGGTTTTCGGATAAAAGTTGTTGGTCATAGTTATGGTGCTGATACCGCAGCTACGGTTGTGGCAAATGGACATTATGTCGATGAGTTAGTAACAGTTGATCCTGTAGGCTGGTCGAGACCAAGTTACGGTGACGTTGCTAAATATTCTGGCTGTTGGGAGAATTATAACGCACAAGGGAGTGGATGGACACTTAATAATATTATTGCTGGCTTTGGTGGAGCTTGGAATAGTGGACCTGCACGATTTGCGGATTATTATAGTGTAGTAAATAAGGACCATGCAGCTATTTGGGTTATTTTATATCCTCATCTATAAGCTTGAGTAAGACTATGAAATCCAATATTTATATTTCTCTACTGTTTGTTGTATTAATGTTATTCAGTGGATGCATCGAAGATCGAACGACTAAAATAGAAATAGATTCTATTGCATATGTTCCAGCTTCCGATACTATTGAGTATTTGAAATATTATAGAGGCCGTATTGATATATTCAAAGCAGCCAGAGGAATTGTTGTGATAAATTTAAAATCAAAACTAAATATACATAAATATGCTTCTCGCAAAGGTGCTACTCTGTTTCTAAGATTTAATATTTGTGATAAAAATGATGATGAAATAGATTTAGGGCTGAATAAGTTGCTTTATAATAAAACGTATATCGAAACTCTGGAATATGAGGAAGTTGAGGGGGCTAGAATTTTTGATAAAAAAAACATAATTGTGCCCGATTCGAATGGATATTATATATATAATGTAGTATTGTTTGTATCATATGCTGTAGACAAAGAATTACCTCAATTACTAGAATCTGGAGACCTTTGTATTACTATACGCGGCGGAGCTCCATTTGGCATGCGTGTTTATAAGTTTAAACCTATAATAATTACTAAAGATCAAATAGATGGTGTATTAAAATAAGGAGCACATAAGGATAGAGCTACTAAATAAAAGCCAACTAAGATGACTGTTGACTCTTGACTATAACTTGAACCATGCCACGACAGTTACAGCAATAATTTGAATTTGTTGGTGCCCGGACTCATCTAATTTACCGCGGTGGACTACTACTGGAGACCCAAGGGGCTCACCGGGAACTATGAAACCCTGCCCTACGCGTGGCACTCTTATGGACTCACCACCAGCTATAATACTTACAGCGCCGCCGAGGGAGTGAGTGACACCCTCGGTCGTTCGTGGTGGTACTCGCCGACGTGGAATCAGGACGGACAACTGGAGAACTTTCGCAATGGTACGGATGAAACCATCAACTACACCTACGAGACGAACTCCAAGCGCATTGCAAGCATCTCCGGCAAGCGTGGCGATAGCGCATTCCACAAGCAGGATTTCTCCTTCGACAAAATCGGCAACCTGACCGGGCGCACCATTACCAAGATCAATGGCCAGAACTGGCAGACCATCGGCACCGATGTCCAGGAGTACGGCTATGACGCGCTCAACCGGCTGAACCAGCGCAAGAACGGGACGAATTGGGACACTATTGCCAACTACGATGCCAAGGGGAACATCACCAGCAAGGAAGGCGTGAGCGGTAGCTTCATCTATGCAGGCACCACCACCCGCCCCCACGCCGTGACCGAGGCCAATGGCTGGACCATCGGCTATGATGCCAACGGGAACATGGCCACGCGCTCCAAAGCCGGGGAGACGTGGACCTTTAACTGGACGAGCTTTAACCAGCCCAGCAGCATCAGCGCAACGGTCAACGGGGTGCTGAACCAGAGTACCTTTGTTTACGATGCCTCGCTTCAAGGCGTGGTGCATAGCAAGATGGTCAACGGCGTCACCGAATCGCGCACGCACTACATACTCGGCGGGATTGAGCAGGAGCAGAAGCCCGTGGTCGGCCAGCAGGGCGCGTGGGAAGTGACAAAGACCACGATCTATGTCTTCGGCCCCGGCGGTATTGTGGGCATGCTGGTGCACGATGCCAGCGACCACAAGCGATTCTTCTTCCACTATGACCACATCGGGTCCCTGGCCACCGTGACGCAAGAGACCGGCTTCCACCAATCCCAAGTGCTCAACCACTACACCTATGACGCCTGGGGCAGACGCACCAAGTGGACAGCGACCTGGACCGCCGACACCTCAGTGAACCTGACCGAGCGCGGATTCACCTACCACGAGATGATGGACCATCTCGGGTTGGTTAATATGAACGGGAGATTGTACGACCCGCTCCTCGGTCGCTTCCTCTCCGCCGACCCCACGCTCCAGTTCCCCGGCAACTTCCAGAACTACAACCGCTACAGCTACGTCCACAACAACCCCCTCTCCCATACCGATCCCAGCGGTTTCTCAATCGGCAGTTTCTTCAAGAAGTTCTGGAGGCCCATATTGGCGATTGTGCTGAGTATTGTGACGGCGGGTGCGGCGGCAGCGCTGCTCTTAGGACTGCAAGGTGGCATAATGGCCGGAATTACCGGGCTGGTGACAGGCAGCCTCGCTTCAGCAGCGGGAGTTGCATCCATAAGTTTAACAACCTCGATGATGATCGGCGCAGTAGGCGGATTTTTTGGCGGGCTAGTCATGGGAGGACTAAAAGGAGCCTTGTTTGGAGCGCTAACAGGTGCTATAACTGGTGCCATTGGAAGCAAATTTGGATCTGTGAGCTCCGCCGCAAAAGACATTCCCAAAGAAATGGCACGAGCCATGGCCCACGGAGTTACCGGTGGTGTCATGGCAGAGGTGCAAGGCGGGAAATTCAGTGCTGGTTTCCTGTCTTCCGCATGTAGCTCAGTGGGCGATTCTTACACAGGCAATTGGGGCTATGCAAATGTTGCTAAGTGTGCCGTAATAGGTGTTACGGCATCGGAACTGGGTGGTGGTAAATTTGAAAACGGTGCCGTGACGGGAGCGTTTACTTATTTGTTTAATGATGCACTAAGTTCAGGCCAAAAACCACGGCTATTAATAGAAGCTGAAAGAAAGGCGTTTCTTGCTTCTTTGAAAGGTTAATCAATGACCATTGTTTATAATAATAGCCATGAAGACTTAGCGCAAGATTCGCGAGATATTAAAGCATCAGTAGGTTATGAAATGGCCACGACAAAAGGTATTTCTACTTCAGGCAAAGCAGACTATGAAGTATACGATCAGATGCTGCGTTATGCTAATAAAACAGATAAGGCATATATAATTAATACTCATCAAGGGGATGGTGCCATGATGGGCGATGTTTCATTGCGTAATGAAGCATTCTGGAAAATATTTGCAACACAGGTAAGCCCAGATTCTATAATATGGCTCGCAGGTTGTAATGGATATGCTGATATGGAATTTATTCATAATGCTACTGGATTGACAGTTTACGCAAGTAAAGGATGGACTAAAATAAATTATAAAGTATATACATCTCCTCCATATAGCTCTGAAGCTAGACATATTTCTGATGTACATAACGACACAGGCAAAGATGATGGATTGTATAAAATCGGAAATTAATTCATGAAAATATTCTTATTTATACTCATATTATCTTCACTCGCGCTCAAGGCAGATGAACCTATCGTTCTTGAATGCAAATACAATTACTATCCAATACTTAGAAGTGATGCAACATATCACAAAATTAATATTTACTTCGTTATTTGGAACAATTCACCAAAAGCAGTTCGAATTCCGATAAAAGATGGTGTTGTAATACAACATGATTTAGCTGAAATTGTTAATAGTAAGAACGATTACGAATATCTAATTGAATATGGTTATAATACATATGGTGGACGAGATAGTAGACCAGAATTCTCGAACAGTTCAATGTCTATCATTGAATTGTACCCTAATGAAGTCGTGCTTCTAGATAATAGAGTTGAATACGAAACCAAATCATTTGATGATATTATTATATTGTGCAAAAAGTATCACGCTGCCTACAGCATAAGTTCTAGTTATGCAAATAGATATAATACCTGGAGCGGAACTATAAAAAGCAAGATAACCGGAAATATAACAAATGAAATAATAGAAAGAAACGCTAATTCCGCAATAGTTAGATAAATATGTTGTGGCAATGAGTAAAGGTGGTTTATATAAAATTGGAAATTAATAATGATTAAAATAATATATATAATATTTATTGCATTCAGTACATCCTTGTATGCAAGTAATAAGGACGTCTCGCTTGTGTGTTCTTATAAATATTATCCATATATAGTTGAAGATATAGTTAAGCATAAAATTATATTTATATTTAAAATAATAAACAACTCTAATAAACCCATTAAGCTGCCTACTGATTACGAACGAATAAACATTGATTCAAGTGATATTATCAACACGCTCGGACTGTATGATGTAAATTTTTTATATTCCTGTGCGACAAATAATAATATGTGCCTTGAGGGTAATGTGTCTTCCATAATTAGCATCGATCCACATGTTGAGATTAGGTATTGGCATCGATTAGAAATGAATATCGGGTCACTCGCTGAGGCTAAAATAATAGTCAATAAATTAAGATTTAATATATGTATAGATGATTCATACGCTCGTAGATATAATACTTGGGCTGGTAATATTCAAGCAAGTCCAGACGGTAATTTGAGTGAGATACCCAAATTAGACTGAGGGCGTGGCAGTCAGCGAACCTTACAATATGCTTACCGCCACGGACAAGCGCTGGAACTACACGCGGTACGATGCCATGGGCAGGGTGGAGTTTACAAAGGACCCTGAGGGCGAGGTCACCCGCCAGACTTATGCTGGGAAGCAGCAATCCGTCACCATGGATGTGGGCGGGAAGAACCTGTATAAGTCCACCACACGCAACCGTCAACCGTCGGGGCCAGACTGCATTTATCGTCGATAACGGTGGGAACGAAATCCACTACGTCTATGACCCGGTGGGCAATGTGAATTGGACTCGTTTCAAAACCGGTGGCAGCTTCAACGACGACCTCTCCATCATCAGCAAATATGATGTGCGCGGGCTAAAGACCTCCACCTGGGACCCGGACTGGGGATTGCAATGGGACCTCTCGCTGCTGCGATGGAAAGTGGATTTGTCGGTGGCTTTGTGGGTGGTATGGCAGGGACATTGCTCTATGGCGGGAGTATAGGCTCCGCCTTAAAGAACGGTTTTGTAGGTGGACTTTTCGGTGCAGTATCAGCCGGAATCGCGAATAAGATTGGTACCCTCGCAAAACACGCTTGGGTTGCCAAATGCCGACACTTAATGCATGGTGTTAGCCAAGGTATGATTAATACAGTACGTGGTGAAAGTTTTGTTGGCGGATTCCTTGCTGGCTTCGCAGGGTCCTATGTAACGCATGCTGGGTTTTCCAAAGATTGTGGACGTTTCGAGTATGCGATGTCCGGTGCCGTGGTCGGTGGCACTGCCGAGGCAATCGGTGGTGGCAAATTTGAAAATGGAGCAGTCACCGGTGCGTTTGTGGGGTTGTTCAATGCGGGGCATGAGCCGCATTAGTTCATCTTTCACAATTCGATTCAACCGTAAATGAACACGGATGCTTAATTTATTATAATAAAAATACAGATATGTTTTATTTTACACGCATAACAGAAGGTACTAATGGCAACTGGTCATTGGTGGCAGATCCTGCGTTTGACATAATTGATAGAATAGATGCATTCTATATGACAGACTACGTACACACTCATCCTGTTTCTGATAAGGTAGGGATGTCAGAACAAGATAGAACTGTAGCAAAAGGACACAACATAGCAGCTGTTATGTATAAATATTCAAATGGAATTGTGAACCAGTATAAGTATGACGCATCTACAGGTAAAGAAGCATATGGGTTTCCTTTTGTTGGGGATAGAACTTACAATACATCCATTGGAAATATGTATCCAACCGAATATGAATTAAATGCGCTTAAAGCTAAATAATGAAAAATATAATAAATCTATTTGTTGTAATATATATTATTCCATTTGCGATACATGCTGTAAATCAATTAAATATAGGAGAATACGACAAATCTAATAAAATAATTAATGTGACTTATTATGAGTTGCTTTCGAATCCTCAATTGTATCATAATAAAACTGTTATTGTAAGATGTAGAATTTATGTTTCTGATATGATTGAACTGTATTCACCATACAGTGCGATTGGGTCTAAAGATATAGCAGAACTTATGTTTATTGAATTAGGTGATAAAGTTAGACTGGACAAATGTAGGATTTTTCACGAAAAATTAATAATACTAGCAGGTGTTTTTATTTCCAATAAGCATAATAATTATAATAAATATTATTTTAAGGATATAGTCAGTATTGCTGAATCTACAGATAGATACCAAGAGGAATTGGTGAATAAAAATAATATTAATGGCGAAATTAATATAAATACCAATTGTACATTAATGTATGAAATTAATGCAAGCCATGAACATTCGGATATTAAAATCAAATTAACTTTGTATTTAAAAAATAATTCAGATGTTTGTATTAAAATACCAACAAATTACGATTATATTCGCAATTCGCATATTTGTGGTTGTGATTATAAATATAATTTAAAATATTACAACGGAATGGTGATTAATGAATCTTTAGATAAGTATGACGTTGTAACTCTTAGGAAAAACGAAATAGCTAAAATTGCTGAATTTAATGTCAATACATTTTATGATAAGAATCACGAATGTGACCTTCCTAATAATAATGCTGCTCTTCGCTATAACATCGCGTTCCAAGTAGATACTGAATTTGCTAAACACTACAATTTGACCGTCTGTGATATAGCATTGCATGTAATTGCTCGCAGAGATTATACTGAATCCGAAAAAGGTTTTTTAAAGGAAGCAGTTATTTATGAGGTTGAACTGGATAGAGGAACTATAGATGCGAATTAGAATCGGTATGGTCCCCTATCGTATTTTTGCTCATATTGGTATCGTAGGCATTTTCGAGATTTGACCGACCACACCGTCATCGTAAAAAGTACCCAAATAGCCGCGCTTCGCTCCCGTTTTCGGTGTTCGGTTTTCGGTGTTCGGTGTTTGGTGACAGAAAACATTGAAGACTGAAGTTGTCAGTTCACAGTAGGTGTAAGGTGTAACGCACTTTATTCTGATCGTATTTTTGCCCCAATTGGTATCGTAGGCATTTTCGGGATTTGACCACACTGTCATCGTAAAAAGTTACCAAATAGCCGCGCTTTGATCGTAGGCGTACGATGAGAGCGGGCGGAAAGTTATCAGATTGGTGTGAGGCTATTGCCAGTAAATGCAGAAGCAGGTCCACGTTCCATATGCCCGCTGCGGTCATAATGGAACGATTGCGGGACGACAGATCCGGCCCAATGGCCGCGATGGCCAACTAAACGGGATAGCCGATGTAGCCGTAAAAAAGAATTTACCACCATTTCTACAATTGTGTTGACGGTGCGGGTTTCCTTTTGCTTACTTGCGCACTTCTTTTATGGCGTGTTAGCTCAGTTGGTAGAGCAGAGGACTGAAAATCCTTGTGTCCCCAGTTCAAATCTGGGACTCGCCACCAAATTCCCCGCATGTGCGACCAACACAGGCGATTTTCTTAAGAGATACAATACGGCGATGCTGTGTTGTATCTCTTGCGCGCAATCAGATGTCCGGGCTTAAGAGTGATTGCTCTGGCGGTGCTGCATGCCAGTCGCCACCGAAGCTTCCTTATTTGGAGTGATGCGGTCCTCACACGCACAGGTCGACCGGGCCTACTTCGAGAAGATTTGGCGATGAATATGCCCGGCATGTGATTTTTTCTTTGTCATAGAGGTTACGTTTATGTCACGGTCATGAAACGCCATGATATCCATCCAAGCTTTATTCGGAAAAAACGAAAAGTTTTTTGATTTACTTGAGGCAAGTGCAGTCGAAGCACGGGGCAGTGTATCTGCTCTTGTCAGCCTTGTTGAAAAGTCAGACTCTGCGGGAGCCCTGGAGGCTATGACGGAGCGCCGCCGCAAGCTGAAGAAAATGAAAGACGAGATAACCCGGGAGCTGTGCCTCACCTTTGTGACACCTATTGAACGGGAAGACATTGAGGCACTGGCGAATAGTTTATATAAGGTGCCAAAAGGCATTGAGAAGTTTGCCGAGCATTTCATGGCCAGCCAGCAACCATTGCCCAGGGATTTCTTTTTAACTCAGGTGCGACTCTTGGAGAAGGGGACGGAAGTCGTGCAACAGATGGTGCGCGAACTCCGTAAAAGGAATCAACCGGAGCGAGTGCGCGAACTGAACGAGCAGCTACAACAGCTTGAAGGCGAGGCTGATAAGCATGTGGTGGCTCAGCTAAAGGACTTGTACAGCGGACGGCATGATCCACTGACGGTGATCATCCTCGTGGACCTTTCCAATCTACTGGAGAAGGCTATTGACCGATGCCGGGACACCGGAAGCATCATATTCCAAGTGTTATTAAAATACGCCTAGGCCGTCAGCACTCACCGTATGTTACTCATCCTTTTAGTCATCGGTGTCGCACTCGTCTTTGAGTACATCAACGGCTTTCACGACACCGCCAATTCAATCGCCACCGTGGTGTCAACGAAGGTTGTCACTCCGAGACAGGCCATAATACTGGCCACAGTCTTCAATCTACTCGGTGCCCTCGCAGGCACGGCAGTTGCAGCCACCATAGGCAAAGGCTTGGTCGATACGCAGTTCGTGACGCTGCCTGTTATACTCTGCGGGCTGATTGCAGGCATAGTGTGGAATCTTATTACGTGGTGGATGGGGCTACCCTCCAGCTCAAGTCATGCCTTGATCGGGGGCCTTTGCGGCGCCACACTGGCGAAGGCGGGGAGTGACTGGAGCGTGATTCACTGGACTCTACTGAACCCCAAAACCGGGGCACACGAGGGGCTGCTATATAAAGTCATCATACCCATGTTCACCTCACCCATGATGGGGCTTATTGGCGGGTTCGTCCTGATGATGCTATTGATCATCCTGCTAAAGAACTGGCGTCCCGCCATGGTTAACCGCATCTTTGGAAAACTGCAACTGGTCAGCGCCTCATGGATGGCGTTTAGCCATGGCTCGAATGATGCTCAGAAAACGATGGGGATTGTTACTCTGACGCTCTTCACCGCAACAGCAGCGGGTAGTTTTGACAGCCTTCCGGCTTGGGCCGATTTCCTTCGGGTGCC
The DNA here is from genome assembly GCA_033762955.1 of Verrucomicrobiota bacterium. Lineage (GTDB taxonomy): Bacteria > Verrucomicrobiota > Verrucomicrobiia > Opitutales > Oceanipulchritudinaceae > JANRLC01. Next base: position 9,617 of record JANRLC010000086.1, read on the forward strand.
CGAGTTCAGCAAAACAGTGGGCGTGCCATTTTGGGTAAAGTTGACCTGTGCATTGACCATGGCCGCGGGAACTGCGGCCGGCGGATGGAGAATTATTCGTACCCTCGGGCATAAGATGGTTAAACTACAACCGGTACACGGCTTTGCCGCGGAGACTACTGCGGCTGCAATTATTCAAGTGGCCAGCCACTGGGGTATTCCGCTATCCACGACGCATGTCATCTCCAGCGCTATCATGGGTGTCGGTGCCTCCAAGCGACTGAATGCCGTGAAGTGGAGCATTGTGCAACGAATGGTCATCGCCTGGGTGCTTACCATCCCGTTAACGGGTACCATTGGCTATGTTCTTGTGCGGGTCTTTCACATGGCTTGAGCAGGGAATGACCTCTTAATTAATGATCGCCTTATTTTTCACAGTTCTCGGTTGTATCGGTCTCTTCCTTATCGGTATGAAACTGATGAGCGAGAGCCTGTTGAAGCTCTCTGGTGAACGCTTGCGCGGAATGATCCGCACCGCGACGATTAATCGTCTCGCCGGGGCGACAACGGGCTTCACCGTCACAGCGTGCATCCAAGCCTCATCGGCCACGGTGATGCTCGTCACGGGGCTGGTAAATGCACGGCTACTCACCCTTCGCGAATCGCTCAGCCTTATTATGGGAGCGAATGTGGGTACAACGATGAAGTTCTGGCTTATCGCCTGGGTCGGCTTTGAGTTCGACCTCACCCAGGCTGCATTACCCGTGGCTGGGGCCGGAACCATACTTTACTTTTTGCGCGCCCCACGATTACGGGCCACAGGGCGTGGCTTATTGGGATTCGCGTTGCTTTTTGCCAGCATTGGGTTCTTGAAAAACTCATTGGCCAGCGGGGGACAGGGGGCAGAGATGATGGCGTTTGTCGCACACTTTGCGAATGGAGGGCCGATGGCGATAATCGGTTTCTTTATTGGTGGGATACTGCTGGCGTTTATCTTCCAATCCTCATCGGTGGCAGGCACCATAACCATGGCTATGGCCGCAGGTGGGATGATCGACTTCCACACGGCATGCGCACTCATCCTCGGAGAGAATATTGGCACTACCATTACACCGCTCATTGCCTCTCTAGCATGCGGGCAGGCAGGAAGAAGAGCTGCCCTGTTTCACCTCCTTTTTAATGTGATAGGCTGCATTTGGGCCTTTCTTCTCTTCATCCCGTTCAGTGATTCCGTTCTCTGGATAACCAAACACGCACTCGGCACAACGGATCTGAAGACGGGCCTTGCCCTCTACCACACACTGTTCAATAGTATAAACCTCCTGTTACTTATCGGCTTCATCCCCAAGCTGGCTACGCTCTGCGAAAAATTGCTGCCCGAGCGTAAAATCGGGGGACGCGAGAAACCGCATCTTCGCTACTTGAATGATCCGATTGCCGACACCGGGGAACTCCACCTTTACGAAGGCACGGCCAAAGTCCGCCGACTCGCAAAGCTGACAACCGAGATGCTCGACCAGCTCATCAAACTCCGCAATCTCCCCCCGCAAGAAGTGGAAATTGCCGTGGAACAACTCAAGGGCGATGAATACGCCAGCGATGAGTTATCCGTCGAAATAATAGGCTACTCCCTGCAGTGTGCAGCACAGGATATAGCAGAAGAAAGCGCTCGTAGAACATCCGCACTTATTCGCGTGGTCTCCGAGTTGGAGAATGCCAATGATGCGATCTTTCGTATCGCCCGTTTGCAACGAAGGATGCTACGCAAAGCCCTTATAACTGAGCATGATTGGAGGACCGGCAACGATACCTTACTGGGAACACTTCGCCAGATATTCCATTTCATTGAAGTACGCGTGGAAACCGATGTCACCGCACCCTGCATGGAATCCTTTCTACAGCTCACCAACTACCTCGCAAATGAGCGCCAGAACCGGAGAGCGACGCTCGTCAATCATATCATCGCCCGCCAGACTCCTGACGCTACCTTGGTGGAACTCGAGATACTCGGGCTGATTGACCAGCTTTCACGCATCGCCACCAATATCGTGCAAACGCTTCGTCGTGGTTAATGGGAGCAGGCGATGGCGAGGCTACTACAGTGTCGCACCCGATGCTCTTGCGAATGTAATTGTCATTTGTATTCGATAACTATGGACCTGAATCCAGGTAATGAGCTCTTTGCAATCTCTAGCAATTCCAGTTCATCTGCCGGTTTCTTCATTTGGAGAGATTGAACATCGGCAGCGGTGTTTATGTAAACAGAAACTGCGGCTCCAAGCCGTTCATGGAGGTGACATGAATCTACAGTCATATCCATAGCTACAGCACCGGGTGAAATCCTATATACGCCAGAGATAGCGGCGTACACTTCTCTGTGATCTCTTGTGAATCCCCGAATTTTATCCTCTCGCTTTGGGCTAAAAGTATCGAACCAAATTGTCTTATCCTTCAATGATTCCAGAATCAATTCCTGTGGGTTACGACCCATCAGACACAACGCTGCAAGCTGATCGAAATGGGTGTCAGCACCTAGCTCTTTGGCAATAACACAGGCCTCAGCGAGCACAATTGGATTGCCACCGCATAAGTAGTGGGCTTCCAGTTCCTTGCCCGTTACACTAAGCCCTGCCGCTTCACACTTAGCTAGAGCTTTCTTAATTTTCGTAATAGGTGTCTTGCGAAGAGACATCATGAACATTTCTGAGAAAGTTAATGGCATTTTAGGACTGTTTTATAAGGGATGAAGAGAGAGTCGACGGCGACGGCCTATTCCAAATGAAACACTTCTTGCAGCGGCAAGCTGACCGGGCTGTTATCCGGATGACTGGGCATGATCGGTTCCATATGTGCCCACCAACGCTGGCAGATGGGGGACTGTGCAATTGCCGCCCAGCGTTCTTCGCTCTCCACTTCCACATAGCTGAATAGTTGAAGGGTTTCGGGGTGCAGGAAAATACTATAGTTGTGTACTCCGTGAGATTTCAACAGGTCGGTCATCTCTTCCCAGATCGGTTGATGTCTGCGCTTATACTCGGTTTCCTGTCCCGGGTGAATACTCATCACGAATGCTTTTCTAATAAGCGGGGATGCTTGCATGGGGGTAGATTAATAACAGAATTATTGGCGATGTGAATACCTATGACGTGGGCTATGCGGGCACATCCCGGTCATCGCAGCGATGGTAGTACCGGGTCACTTCTTGCATCGAATCACCCTATGCATTTCCACGAGGTCGATGCCTCGGTTTCGTGGTCGGCACTTAGTGTGAATTCGAGTTTTCCGGGGCCAGGGTAGCGCTGTTCTCCCGCCTTGGTCTGCCATACCAGCACAGTGTTGGCCGGGAAGGTCAGCGTGGCGTGTCGATTGGAAATCTGAATCTGGATTGGGCCATGCGGGGTTGGGGATTCGCTGCAAGTCCACTCCATTCCGGGTACTGAAGCGGGAAGGAAAGTAAACTCCGCCCACCCACTGCTCAAGGGGCGAAGGCCAAACAATTCACCGGAGAGTAATTGCAGAGGCCCACAGCTCCATGCGTGGCACAGGCTTTTCCCAAATGGTCTGCCATAGAAGGCATGGTGCTGGTCTCCCTGATGGGTGGAGTCGAGAGCTTCCCAGAAGGTGGAAGCTCCGGCATCCAGCATACTGCCCCAGTAATCACTAATCATTGTGGCCATCGCTTGATGCTGGCCACAGAAGCCCAGGGCGCGTACCTCGAAATACTTCATGTAAGGAGTCCCCACCGGGGCAACCGCAGGGTTCAGCAGGACATTGGCGAGTACGGCGTTCTGCTGTTCCTTGGTGCAAATCCCGGCCAGAATTGCGAGCGCATTGGATTGCCTGCCAAAATGGGGATTGAGTTTTCCATCCATCACGCTGTCCACGAAAAGCATCGGGGTGGGATCCCAAAAGTAAGCGCGGCAGCGGTTGCGGAGTGCGGTGGCTTCCTCTGCATACTTAGCCGCAACATCCGGCGATCCCAGTTCTCTATGCAACTGGGCGGCGGCATCCAGTGCCATTACATAGATGAAATTTAAGAAGGAGCTGTAGCCCTCGCTCTTCACATCCGCCCAGTCAACATACAACCAGTTAAACCGCGCTGTCGGCAACAGTCCCTGCGTATCCATCTTCCTGCCAACTGCCGCCATCAGTTTCCGACAGTAGGGCAGCAGTCCCCGTAGAAACGGGCTTCCGCCAAAATAGAGGGCATGGTCGCGCGCCGCCAGAACCCAGAAAAGACTGTAGGTAATGGTGCCATTAATTTCCGCCTCATCGGGATCGGGGCTCATCAGGGCTGCGAGCGAAAACTCGGAGACAGGCTGTTCGGCAAAGGAGTGGAAGTTCCCCAGATTGCACGCATAGAGATCGCCCACCCACGGCAGGCGGTCGCGTTTCAAGCCATCCAGAAAAGTCAGTTGCATGCAGGAGCGCAGGGTGTAGGCCGCGTGCATCCAGATCTTAGTCAGCCGCTGATCCGAGCAGGCAAAGGCGCCCTTATAACTGGTGGGATACAGGGATACCGCTGCACGCGCGGACTCGATCTGCACTGCGGGGTCGTGTGCCAGCCGCAGATAACGGAACGCCAGTTTGGTGGCGGTCGAGTGGTCGCCAGCACCTAGTACCGGCACCACCGGGATAATCTGCTCCCTTGCATCGATGTCGGTTGAAGCGGCTTCTGCGCAAGACTCACCGGGATGAACGGCGACTGGTCCTGCGCCTTTGGCAGTAATCACGGGACGCGCAATGACTTGCACCCCGGCGTCATACAGCCCCGTCGCTTCGTTCTTGTGCAGTGCAATTACGTGCTCGGGTAACTCTTCCTGATGGGGGAAGCAGGCGTCTCCTTCAAAGGGAAAGCAGCGCGGGGCCAGCCACTGCAAATCATCACCGCTGATTTCCCAGTCCGGGCCTGTTTCCGTGCAGGGTGATTGTATCAGCAGGGTGGGGGGACAGCCGTCCGCTGCTACGCGTGCGCGGATCGTATTCGTTTGCGCAGTCAGGTATGGAGCCAGATCGATGGTGATTCTTTGCGGTGTGCAGGCACTGCCCGTCTGATGAAGCACGGTCCGGTAATTGATCGAAAGGTGAATACTTCCGTTGACGTATATATGGCACGGAACCGATTCGGGCACGCTGGTGAGTTCAAATGCCTTGCGAACATACAATGTGGGCTGATGCGTGCGGTAGCGCCCTGGATGGTAAATATTTAGACAAGTGGCAAATGCCTCGCGACGAGTGCGGTCAAACAACCACGCCTCCAGACTCCCGGGAGCATAGAGCCAGAAAGCTCCCTGCTTCCCTTCAGACCAGAGGGAGCGCCCGCTTTTATCCGGGAAGGCAGTCGCCAGCGCATACGCCGGATCGATGGCAAACGGCGCGGACAGGGCGAATGGGTTCATGGACGTACGCTGGGGCAGAAGTCACCCGCCCGTCTGTACAGGCGGGTGACTCAAGGAAAACAACCCGATTAGCCAACCACCGTTTTGTCCTGTGCGGCAATGCTGACTCCATCGACCGTTCTGGGCTCGTTGGAGAAGTTTGCATACACGGCCACGCCGCAGGAGAACTCGCTGCGCTCTACCAGGCGATCCTCGCCGTAGAACCGGTGGTCGGTCATTTCAGAGGTGGCAATTCTAGCATGAAATGCATCCAGGGGCAGGCTGGCTTTGAAGGCGGCTTCGCGACCGCGCCAGTCAGCCAGCGTATTGACCGGCCAGTAGGAAGCGTAGCCCCAGAGCCAGTTTGGCAGGTCGGTTGCAGGATTTCCACCACTGGTGCCATCGGTACTGTAGCGTGCATAGATTGCGGCGTCGTGGAAGCTCAGTGCCCACAACGGTGGAGTCACCCCCGGTATGTGTTTATGGCGGTTCTCCAGCCAGTCGATGTGATAGAGCCCGAAGTCCGACGACTCTTCGGAGCCCAGGATGATGCCCTGTTCTTTGTAGAAATTCATCAGGTTCAGCTTTGCCTTGCGGTCTTCGCTACGGGTAGTCGGATGGGCGGGGTCATAACACTCGTAGAACTGTACACAGGTAGCCGTATCCACAAAATGGGCACTCATACCCAGGGTCTGAATAGACTTCCAGTTGCGCTCCGCAACCGCACGCTGGCAGGCTGGGCATGTAATAAAGCACTGGCCACCGTGCCAGACTCCACCGTGCATCAAGTGCCCGGACTTGGTGCGCAACACATTTTGCGGAAAGGAAGGTGACCGCAGGTAAATATCCTGGGCGTTATCGTGCAGCGCAGTTAAGTAGGTTCCGTTCTGGTGGTCGAAGAGTTCTTTTAATGCATCGATGGACCCTAGGGCTGGTTCTGGTGGCCAGACATCCGGGTGGCGTTCATCGTAGCCACCCTGCCAGGTACCGCGCAGCATGAACAGCCCTTTGCCCATACCCCAGCTCTTCGCCAGTCGTATCGCCTCGGCCATGTCGGCATGGGTCACTGCCACTTGCAGTTTCTCATGTCCCCCGCTGGGTGGATTGAGGAAAATCTCTGCATTGTCCGGGTGCTCCGTCCAGCACTGCATGGTGCTGATGATGCGTCCGCCGACGAGATTTTTCAGCGCCGGAGTGGCGGCGATTTTCTCATCCAGCGTGCGGAAGAGGTTGCGCTCGCGCAAGTACCGGCGGAGCGTCTTGGCCATGGACACATAGCCACCGGAAACAAAATGGTACCGCAGGCTACGGCTGGGAGCCCATTTCCCATGGCTTTTCAACCACGAGGGCATGACCTTCAAGCTCGTGCGATAGACACCCGAATCCTCATACCCATTTTCAAAGATCGCCATCCATCCGGCGCGGTCGTCCGCATCCAGTCCACCAATCCAGCGTTGATTGAGCCCGCTGTTCTGCGTCCAGAAATACGCATTCATCCCGTCGTTCACCTCGCGCAGCCATTTGCCAACGCCATTGGGCACTAGCAGGCTTTCGGAGACGATGGACGGCGGGAAATTCAAACTGGGAAGGCACTCATCAATCGCCTCGATCTCCAGCCCCAGAGAACGGCCATCGAGTGACCAGCGCACGCGGAAGCTGCCGCGAATGGCGTCCTCTGTCCACGGTGGGCCATAGAGCCGGACGCGCAAGGCATCCCCCTCGGGCTGAACCTTAAATCGAGTCTGGTAGTAGTCAGCCCAGTAGCGCTCACCGCGACACCAGACTTCCTCACTGCTCAAAGGACCGACATCCTGCCAGGTCGTGGCGGTCATCTGCCAGCGTTTGCCGGTCGCTTTATCCAGAATGGTTGCACTCGCATCATCCGCAAACGTTGCGTGAAGGTGCTCGTTCTCGAGTTTAAGAATAGTCATGATGAATAGGACGTGATTACACTAGGAGCGGCTTGCCAGGGTAATACCACCGCTGACAGGCACCACACACCAATGTCTCATCGAAGGAGTGGGACACAAGTAAATAGTAGTGTAACAGGCTGGGATGCTGTATGAAGTGGTACGGGCATCTTGCCCGTGTGTCTTCCCGCGACCATCACAGAACCCGACATGGGCGAGACGTTTGTTCGCTTGGGATTGTGTTTGAAGCAAACGGAGAGCGGGTTTTCTAACCCGCTGTTTGGTGAGAAAGGCGAACAAAAGGACAGACAAGAATGTCTTCCCCACCTTGCCAACCCCTTGTTACTCCCATCGCGAAACTCGTCCGCGAGTTCATGCTGCTGTAAGGGCGATCCCCGTATTTCATCAATCGCTGTTTCGCCCCTACTACAGCCCAAAAACATGTCGGCATGTTTCGCGATGCACGATGCAAGCTGGTGGCATTTATTTATTGCGGCTTTTTATGGCTCATCCAATTAACTGATACCCATTGATGCACAGATCGTACCTATCCTACATATCGACAGCCTGCGTCCATTCACTCTTCGAGAAATCATAAAACCAGCGTAGGCCGGGATCGATGGGTTCCGGTATTACCCAGTGCCAAAGCCAGCGCGGTTGCGATGCATCAAACAAATACAGGTAGGGATAGATGCCTTCGCCTGTCCACCACCAGGACTCGAGCGAGAAATCATAGAAGAACATGCTGTCGGCTCTTTCACCGTACCAAGCCAGCGGACCATGTGCGCTATGCTGAATGTAGTGAGGCACAGTTTGCGCACCGGAAATGGCCGCATCGAAGCGGAAATAGCCAATCCACGAATAACAATCACCCCAAAAGTAACTGGTATCTTCAAAGTCCCAGGGATTGCCGCCACCCGGGCCATACTGTCGCAGACGCAGGGATGCTCCGCCGTAGTAGAGAGTTACAGACCGATAACTCCCAGAATTTGCAGCCACTGTGTAGTGGATGGTCCCGTCTTCGGAGAAAGAATCCACCGTGATGCCTTCGCTCATGCCAAGCCCCGGGCGGTATGTACCGTAGGGCACTACTATTTTCGCAATTCCTGTGCCACCGGATGCCTCCACCCACTGTTTACTGTATTCAATTGTGAAGGCAGAGGGTTGAGTCGCATCATAGATTCTGCCGAAAATAAACTCCGTGTTTGGAAAGTATGAGGTATCTTGCCACGGGAGGGTGATAGTAAGAATAGAGGCATAAGCGGGTTGCCCAGTATCACCCGGTAGCGCCTCATCCCAACCTAATACAGCCAGCGGAACGGCAAATTCCACCGAGTAGCCATCGGGCTCATCCTTGTAGGCATGGATGCCAAAATTATTCGTCAACAAGGTCCCGTCAGTCTGAAAAATCCAGTAGGAATTACGGCCCACCACAAAGCTTGTCGTGGTTTCTGCATCTGCCAGTTGGAATGCGAGTGCGCTGGATGACGCGGAGGCTTCCGCTGAACTGTGCACGCGAATTCCGATATAGAAATAATCCAGATCGAACATAAATGCCACCTGAGCAGGGTTGGAGCCGACCGCCTCATACAACGTGCCCTGAAAATCACTCAGGTCACCATCAATGGCATACGGCTCTTGATTCCAGCGCATGGATGCGCGAATGGATTCATCGTATGCCGCCTGTATAGTCGTGCATGCCAGGAGCAGAAGTACAAGTGCAGCACCCGCGTTTCGAGTCAGATGAGTGTGAATCATGCTGATTGTTTATCTGCCGGTTACGAACATTGCAAAACTTTTGTTAACGCCATTTTGTTTCCGGTGCATTTCGAAGTTCATGGGCAATTTGAAGTGGCACGGGCATCTTACCGGCATCTTACCCGTGCGGAGCGGGTTAGAAAACCCGCTCTCCGTTTGCTTCAAACACCCAACGGAGGGCGGACATTCTTGTCCGCCTGTTATACCAACGGAGGGCAGACATTCTTGTCCGCCTGTTATGCCAACGGAGGGCGGACATTCTTGTCCGCCTATTTGCGATCAACGGTGCATTGATTTATCTAGTCGGAGCCAAACTTCAGACCCCGGGCATTTTGCCCGTGCGCCCTCGTGTCTTCCGGCGACCATAACAGAACCCGAATATGGGACGGGACCTAGGTGACCTAAGCGACCTAGGGGCCCTACCGAGCAGCAAAGCTCTTCTACATCGCCGTGTTAGCTGTCGGCGGAGTACTGTTACCGGTCATTGTCTGCAAAGGTGATCCCGAGTCCGTGTAAAGCGGTCGCGGTGCGAGGTGTTCGACGTTCGGTGAGAATCTGGGGTTACGCTCGGTAGCCGTGGGGTGGCGAATGAGACCTATAGGACTTATAAGACGTCTGGGACGTATGAGTCCGAGGTGGAGCTACCGCGCGGCAAAGCGCTTCTACCCAGTGGCAGACATGTCCGCACACCGCGCGGTGGCCTCCGCCCCCTGGTTGCTCCAGTTGTGCTTATACACACAATTACATTGAGTAATTCCTGTAATCTTGTCACATGAAAGCACTTGCCGCTAACAACTACTGCGGTAAATTTTCCAAATATAATTGGTTTACAATGGAAGTCCTTCTTCTCACCGTATTGGGCAGTGTATGGTTGGCCATGATTTTTGTTCTCCTCTTCTGGTGGGATCGCAAGAATAGGCCACTTTCCAGCTTGGAACGGGATTCACTGATGCCATTGAATGAAGAGGTAGCGGTGACAGTCCAACGACAGGACACCGGGGTGTAACCTTGCAATACACCATCCATCAGTTAACCTTTCACCGAGTATCTGCCTTCGTATGAGCGACGCTAAAGTGACGATTGAGTATAATGACCGGATAGTCCGGCAGTTCATGATTGCCTCGATAATCTGGGGCGCAGTGGGAATGGGTGCCGGGGTGCTCATTGCGCTGATGTTGAACTTCTGGCGAATGGATGGGGGCATCTATATTAACTGGGGCGGTAAAGAGGTGCTGAGTCTGCCGCTGGAGTGGCTGAGCTTTGGCAGACTGCGTCCGCTACACACCAATGCCGCGATCTTCGCGTTTGTGGGCAACATGATGTTTGCGGGTATCTACTACTCCACGCAGCGGTTGTGCAAAGCACGGCTTGCGAGTGACTTCCTGTCGAACCTGCACTTCTGGGCCTGGCAGCTCATCATTGTCGCGGCGGCGGTGACGCTCCCGCTGGGGCTTACACGGGGTAAGGAATACGCCGAGCTTATCTGGCCGATAAACATCGCCGTGACACTGGTGTGGGTGGTCTTTGCCGTTAACTTTTTCTGGACTTTGGTGAAGCGCAATGAGCCTACGCTCTATGTGGCCATCTGGTTTTACATAGCGACGATTATCACGGTGGCGATGCTCTATATCGTGAACCACCTCTCCATTCCAACCAGCTTTCTGCACAGTTACCCGGTGTTTGGTGGGGTGCAAGACGCGCTGGTCCAGTGGTGGTACGGGCATAATGCCGTGGCGTTCTTCCTGACTACTCCGATTCTCGGGATCATGTACTATTTCCTGCCAAAGGCGGCGGAGCGCCCGGTCTATAGCTACCGGTTGAGCGTGGTACACTTCTGGTCCCTGGTATTTATCTACATCTGGGCGGGTCCGCACCACCTGCTAAACACTGCGCTTCCCCACTGGTTGCAGGCACTGGGCATGCTCTTTTCGCTCATGCTCTGGGCACCCTCCTGGGGAGGAATGTTAAACGGATTGCTCACCCTGCGTGGCGCCTGGCACAAGGTACGCACGGACCCGGTGCTGAAGTTCTTCGCTGCCGGGGTCACGTTCTACGGGATGGCCACATTCGAAGGCCCACTGATGGCGATTCGTTCGGTTAACTACCTTTCCCACTACTCGGACTGGACGATTGGCCACGTACATAGTGGTACCCTCGGATGGAACGGCTTTATGGCAGCCGGTATGTTCTACTGGCTGGCGCCGCGCCTCTGGAAGACGAAGCTCTATTCCGTGCAAATGGCCAATCTTCACTTCTGGATTGGTTTGGTAGGGATACTATTTTACATAGCTGCGATGTGGGCCAGCGGGATCACTCAGGGCTTGATGCTTAATGCCACGACGGGAGCAGGTAAGCTGCTTACGTACCCGAACTTCCTCGATTCTCTTAACGCCATCCGTATCGATATGCTCTTCCGTGTACTCGGGGGCGGTATGTATCTGGTGGGGTGGTTCATGTTAATCTATAACATCTGGATGACGGTGCGCGGCAAAGAAACCGTCAATGGCTCCATCACCGTGTCTCCCCTTGAACGCAAAGAGACGAGGGCCATCGAAGGCTCCATCAGTATTGTCGGCGGGTTCTTCAACGCCCCAGTCATCTACTCTATTCTCTTGATTGGGACCTCCGCTGGCTGGCTGTTTGGCAATGGTCTCATAAGCATGGTCTCCTTGTTCACCCTGGTGGCAGTTGTTCTGGTTGCTCTGGTTCACTTTAAAGCCAGTGGGGCCAAATGGTCCATGTGGTATGACCGCCTGATCGGGAACTGGATACCTTTCACGGTTCTGACATTCCTAGCCGCTGCAATCGGCGGTGCTATTCAGATAATCCCGACGGTGACACTTCAGCGCGCACATAACATAGAGGACCGCCTGCAAATCCCCTATACTCCACTCGAGCTGGCAGGACGGGATATCTACATAGCCGAAGGTTGTTACAACTGCCATTCGCAGATGATTCGTACGATTGAGCCCGATGTCCTGCGCTACGGCGACTATTCCCGCATTGGGGAATCCATCTACGATCACCCGTTCCAATGGGGCTCGAAACGCACCGGTCCTGATCTGGCTCGTGAAGGCGGCAAGCGTCCGAATAACTGGCACTATGAGCACATGCTCAACCCCCGTTCGACTTCGGAAGGCTCCAACATGCCAAACTATCCCTGGCTGCTGACAAAGAAGACCGACATCGATGCCCTACCTGCAAAGATTAACGTACAGCGACTGCTGGGTGTACCCTATCCCGAGTCACTTACGCCCGAGGTCATCAAGGCTCAGGCCCTTGAGCAAGGGAAGCTGATCAGTGCAAGTCTGGCCAAGGATTATAAGAGTGCCGACCCGGACTCTCAGCTAGTGGCCATCATTGCTTATCTTCAGAAGCTGGGAGCAAGCGAGCCCGTCAAAAAGACGGATGGTGCCAAGTAAGTGACGGATGCATAATGACGGATGTATAATCTCATGAACTTACCTCTATTCCTCGCAGCTGCAGATGGCTTCTCCCGGGCTGTATTTGAGGACTGGCACAGCACTGTACCGCTAGTGGCATTCCAGCTCACTTTTGTTGCCTTCATTTATTTCACCATTCGAGCCCTGCGCATCTCGCCCAAGGAACGCGAACGACTCGCCGCGCTGCCACTCGACAACGAGCATGGGGATGACACCCAGTCACCACCCGCGGCTTAGGCTTCCAACTCTACATACTCTGCACATTCTGCCATGAGCACATCTCATCAACCGCCCAATGAACCGCTGCCGGAGGGGGTCACCCTGCGCGAGCATACCTATGACGGTATTCAGGAATATGATCAGCGCCTACCCAACTGGTGGCTCTTCACATTCTACGGTGCCATACTCATTACACTCATTTACTGGTTCTCCTGGTATGATGCCGACGTAATGCGCACGGATGAGGCAAGTCTGGAGCATGCGATGCAACAGATTGAGGCTGAGCGCCTCAAATCCGTGGGCAAGCTGACCGATGATGCATTCTGGGCAATGAGTAAAAACCAGCAATTGCTCGCAGAAGGCAAAGCCGTTTATACCACCAATTGCGTCGTGTGCCACCTTCCCAATCTGCGGGGAAAAGAGCAGGGAGGCATTGGCGAAAGTCTCGCCAATAACACCTGGCTCTATGGAGCAACGCCCATGGACATTTATAAAGTAGTCATGGATGGCTCGCCAAATAAAGCGTCCGGTATGCAATCGTGGAGCGGAGTTCTTGGGCCGGAGAAAGTATCTCGCGTAGTCGCCTATGTCTTAAGCCATCACCAAGCCGACGCGCAGAAGCAGGCGACTCTATCCAGTCAGTAATTATTCAGTCCAATCGTTCATCAGACCGCACTCTTTATGGCAAAAAACACACCCAATCTAGAGTCGGTCACTACGATCAATCGCGACGGCTCCCGCTACTTTCTCTTTCCAGCGGATGTGGACGGTAAATTCGCGTTGATGCGGCGGATAGTAGGCATTCTGCTGATTGGTTTCTACCTGTTGCTGCCGTGGATTCCGGTCAATGGCTACCCTGCGGTGTTTCTGGACATTATCAATCGGCGCTTCCATCTCTTTGGCATCACTATTGTAGCGCAAGACTTGTGGCTTCTCTTTTTCCTGATCACCGGAGTCGCCTTCTTTCTGTTCTATATCACAGCGTTCCTCGGTAGAGTCTGGTGTGGGTGGGCATGCCCGCAAACCGTGTATCTAGACCAAGTATATCGCAGAATTGAACGCTGGATCGATGGAGATGCTCCCGCGCGCCGGAAGCTCGCGGATGCGCCGCTCTCGACTAACAAGGTCGTGCGCAGAGTCATCAAGCATGGCTTATATATCCTTAGCTCCACACTCATCGTACACCTCTTTCTATCCTACTTCATCTCCATTCCCCAACTCTGGGACTGGATGCGCACCTCACCAGCAGAGAACTGGGGTGCGTTCTTATTTGTAATCGCTTCAACACTCGTCCTCTATGGGAACTTCGCCTGGTTCCGTGAGCAACTTTGCCTGATTATCTGCCCCTATGGGCGCATCCAGTCAGCATTGATTGATGACCATACGGTCAATGTCGCCTACGACGAGAAGCGAGGCGAACCACGCGGCAAAATCCATAAGGGAGAAGCGACCAGCACCCTGGGCGACTGTGTGGATTGCCATCGCTGTGTCCAAGTCTGCCCGACTGGTATCGATATCCGACAGGGCTTGCAGCTCGAGTGTATCGCATGCACCGCCTGTATCGATGCGTGTGATGACATCATGGACAAGGTGAATCGTCCACGCGGCTTGATTCGCTATGCGTCGAGTAGCGCACTCGCTGGAGGAAAAACCAGATTCATCCGCCCGCGCACTCTCCTCTACACCGGGTTATTACTACTCGGCATGGGGGTATGCGGTGTGGCTGTTAGCGGTGTAAAGTCCGTTGAAGCCACGATACTTCGCATGGTCGGTATGCCGTACTACGTGACAACGGATACTATTCGTAACCAGTACCAAGTGCGACTGATCAACAAGACGACAGAGCCAGTTCATTTCAGTATCCATGCCGAACGCGGCCCGGCAGGAATGCAATTCACGGGGTTTGATGCTGACCAGTCCCTGGGCGCCATGGCAGAGGAAACACGGACGGTTATTGCCACTGTACCTCGCAGTAATTACCAAGGTCCCTTTGAGGTTGAAGTAGAAATCACCCTGCGTGAAACCGGCCTGGTGATCGAGCGCTCCATTGATTTTCTCGGACCAGACCCAAAGCTGCTCCAAGCTCATGATAGTACGCCAAAGCAGGATGATGATCATGATGAAAAGAAAAGTGATCATGCGCACGGAAACTGATACCTCTGGTGATGGGCTATTTCACCGCAAACCGTGGCTGCTTGTAGTCGTCGCATTCATAGTCCTCATCAGTGCATGGAGTGTACTCTACTGGGTGGCATCGACCAATAAGCCCGCACTAATAGACACCAAGACCCCCGCTACGGAGCAAAAGTGAATCCATGTTCGACCCCAATCAAGTCACTACGACCGCAGCCGCCTTTAGTGCTGGATTGATCACCAGCCTTCATTGTGTGGGTATGTGCGGACCATTGGCCTGTGTCTTCGGTCCTCGAGCAGGAGAGCGCGCGAATCCAGTTCTGGTAACTGGCCTTTACCACGGAGTGCGCCTGATAGCCTATGTAATAATCGGTGCTCTGCTCGGGCAAATCGGGGAGTCGGTCTACTCGGCTTATAATGCCTCTTTCATACACTATCTTCCGTGGGCTCTTGTCGTCTTCTTTGTCGCTATCGCAGTCGGTGCGGACCGATGGATACCAAAGCCCCGCTGGCTCAGTCAGCGCGTCTTCCGCGTCACGGGTAAGATACAGCAACTCCCCCGCTACGGAGCAGCAGCTCTGCTCGGAAGCGTTACCCCTTTCTTGCCCTGTGGCCCGCTCTACACGATATTCGGAATTGCGATGGTCATGGGCTCACCGTGGGTCGGCGCCCAGTTTCTCTTCGCTTTCGGTCTTGGGACATTACCCCTGCTCTTTGCAGCACAGCTTGGTCTCCTCACGTGGAGGCAGCATATCTCTCCAGTTGGCTTGCGCCGTCTGCAACAAGTGCTGGCCCTTTCCATGGCCATCCTCATAGCCTGGCGCTTGCGCAGCACTATCGGCGGGGCCGGGCCATCCGTAGATTGCCCGTTCTGCCCTTAGGGACAGGTTGGGTCTAGGAGGCAATGTTCGAAATGTTTTGTTTCCAAGTTGTTATAGAACATTTATGCACATAAATAAACAGTGTGAACGAAATCTTGTGCAGTCCTTTTACCCAAGTTACTGAATCACTTGAAACGCTTGTACCCCACGCTATTTGGGGTAATGTAGCAGCCGCGCGAAGAACGTTTGCTGGAGACAGCAGTGATGGTTTGGAGTCATTGGCTGCCGTACAGGTGGACTTCTTTCCGGCTGTTATGCAGGAACGATTGCGCGCTCTCTTACCACAGATTGGACAACGGTTGATTGAGCCGGTGAGTAACACTATCAATGGCGCCTCCTCCAGCGCATTTCATGATGCTTCAAAGCTGGGGCAAGCTCCGCTCAGCGCGTATGGCTATTACCGGCTGGGCGAAGATGGTCGTTTGTGCTTTCTCACGAAAAGCGAACATTACCACGCCTCACTGGGGCACGCTTTTCCCGGGTATAAGTTGCTGGATTACGCCCGGCAATTGGGGATACCTAATTGCACCCATAACAATACACGGGGATTTATCACCCGCTATTTAGAGGAGTACCTCACCCGGCTAATGAGCGCCGGGAAGTCCTACGGGGTGCTGAATCTGGAGACGGGTAGTCTGGCGTGCGAGGCTGCGCTAAAGATGATCCTCATCCGCAGTTACCAGATGGACCCCGGGCCTAATACAAAACCCGCGCCGGAACGTACGCCAATAATACTTACCGTGGGGGATTGGGACGGCGGGCTGACCGCAAACTATCATGGTACAACTATTCTTACGCAAATGATGCGTGGCTGGTGGCCTCTGTTGCGAGAACGACTGGAGTCTGGCAACTGGCTGAAGATTCATTCAGTCCGCCCCAATTCCATCGAAGATTTAGACGCAGCCTTTGCGCACTATAATCAGGCTCCCTATAGCATCGTCGGGTTCTTTCATGAGATAGTCATGATGAACTACGGGGGTATATTACTAACCCCGGAATTCCTTAACCATGCCTACGCTTTATGCAAGAAGGCCGGCGCTGCAACGGTATGCGATGAGATACAGAGTGGCGTGTGGAACAAGGAGCTATTCCTTTGCAAGGAGTATGGATTGCAGCCGGATTTCGTAGTGCTGGGTAAGGGCTTCCCGGGCGGTGAGTATGCTGCATCCCGGCTGCTCTTTTCGAAGGCGTATGATGGCATGGCCCAGTTTGGGGCGCTTATAACAAACGGACAAGAAGAGCTTGCCTCGCTTGCCTATCTGGTAACCGCCCACTGGGCGGTGGCGAATGCAGAGCACACTACCGCACTGGGGGAGTACTTCCAGTCCCAGTTACTGACCCTCGCTGATCGACACGCCAAAATCATCAAAGGGATCAATGGACACCGTCACCTCGCTGCGATTATGTTCACAGACTTGTCCCTGGCTAAATCGATTTGCAGCCAGCTGAATGCCTGTGGTCTGGACATCAGCACCCAGGCCTACAAATCCGATTGTCCACCCGCTGCATTATTGAAATTGCCACTTATCACCGACAAGCTGGCTATCGACTCCGTTGTCACCATTCTCGATTCTGTGCTCTCCAAGAGTTCAGCGTCGCTCTAAGTCGCCCGCGATGAGTCCCCGACATCAGTTCATACTTCAGCAGTTACAGAGCACGGGTGAAGTTGCTGTGAAGGCATTGGCGTTCCAGTTTGAGGTTACAGAGATGACTATTCGCCGTGATCTCGATGAGATGGAACGCCTCGGCAAATGCATCCGCACGCATGGGGGCGCTATGCTTAGCACGCAAGCGGTTGTGGAATTTGCTTTCAGCAAGAACGCAGTGGAACACACCGAGGCCAAGCAAGCCATCGCCCAATGCATGGCCAAACTGGTGCCCGCCGGGTCATCACTTGTCATAGACACAGGGAGCACAACACTCCAAGTTGCCCGCGCTATTGCGCACCACAAGAATCTCCGAGTGCTCACATCCTCTCTGGCAATCGCATCGACGCTCTTTGCACACGAAGGCATTGAACTGATTCTCCTCGGCGGTACCGTTCGTAAAAGCAGTCCAGACCTCACTGGCCCTATCACCGAGGATGCGCTCGGTCGCTTCACGGTGGACTTGGCAATACTGGGAGCCGATGCCATCACCCAGGAAGGATTCTATACCACAGACATCGGTGTCTCGCGCATCTCACAAGCCATGCTCGCGACTGCACGCAAAACGTATGTGGTCGCCGATAGCAGTAAGTTTACGAGGCAATCCTTTATCCGGTTTGCAGAATGGACTGATATCCATGGAGTTATAACCGACGACATCGTACCAACGGACTGCCTGCGTTGGTTGAAGAAAACACAGGTAGAGCTTCACACAGCATCGATTGGATCATGAAACGCAAACCCCTACACTTTGGTATCATAGGCGGCGGCCTTATGGGTCGCGAAATAGCCTCAGCCTTTGCCCGCTGGTGCCACTTGCTCGAGCTTCCCGTTCGCCCCGTACTGCGCGGTGTGGCCAGTGGGCGTGAATCCTCACTGACTTGGTTTAAGGATAACTTCGACACCCTCACCACAACCACTACCGATTACCGTGACCTACTTGCGTCAACCGAGATAGAGGCCGTTTATGTGGCTGTACCGCATCAACTCCATGAATCGATCTATACGGATTGCTTGCGAGCCGGAAAGCACCTCTTCGGAGAGAAGCCATTCGGCATAGATGCTGGTGCAAATGATACCATCGCCTCGGCTGCTGCCAGCAACCCCACCGCAATCGTGCGCTGTGTCTCCCAGTTTCCCTTCTATCCCGGCGCACAGGCCGTGTATAAGTGCGCGGCAGCTGGCCAGTGTGGGCGGATACTGGAAGTAGAAGTCGGGTTTCTCCATAGCTCTGATTTGAACCCGGATAAACCCGGAAACTGGAAGCGGCAGAATGCCACCAATGGCTTGTATGGCTGTATGGGGGACCTCGGACTGCATGTGCTTCACATCCCGTTGCGACTTGGATGGAAGCCGGCAAACGTACGCTCTGTTCTCACCAAGATTTATACGGAACGGCCCGATGGCAGAGGTGGGCGCATGGTCTGCGATACTTGGGATAACGCCACCCTGCTCTGTGACGTGCCAACGGATTGTGGGAATTTTCCGCTGACAGTTAAAACGCACCGCATTGCCCCTGGCGAAAAGAATACCTGGTACATCAAGGTTATCGGCACAAAACGAGGGATGATCTTTAGCACAAAGGAGCCGCGCACGCTGCGCAGCTTTGAGTATCGATCCGGGGCCGAGCAGGCATGGGCTACTCAAGATATAGGCTACGATTCGCTCTATCGCACGGTAACGGGCGGTATTTTCGAGTTTGGGTTTTCTGATGCCATTCTGCAAATGCTCGCGTCGTTTTGCGACCGCGTACATCAGGGGCCGGACCATAGATTACCCTTCGATTGCGCTACTCTGCAAGAGACGCGTGATCATCACGCCATTCTCACCGCGGCATTAGTCTCGCAGGAGAATGCAATCACAGCGCCTGTCCACTACCGCTCCGATGTCTAATAACTTGCCATCCACAGTACTAAGTTTTGATGTAGGCAGCACGGTGCTCAAAGCCGGACTGTTTGACCGCTCGAGTGGCGCACTGCTTGGCGTAGAAAGCACACGACTCACCACGGCAACCGATGCGACCGGGAAACGCGAGCAATCGCCCCATGAGATCATACATGGATTGAGCAGCGTGATTGAAGCATTCAAGCAGACCCATTCTGGCGCATTTGCCCGGCTTGGTGGCGTTGCGGTGGCAGGGCAGGGGGGTAGCGCCTGTCTCGTCCATCGCACAACTGGAGAGGCATTCACGCCTCTGTATGTGTGGAACGATGCCCGCACCTTTCCCCGACATGAAACGGTTTGCCAGTTAATGCCAGTGAGTTTCTGGCGAAGCTTCACCTGGCGGGATGAGCCCGGTGTAGGGCTCGCAAGAGTGGCCTGGCTACGGAACCAGTATCCACAACATTTCAACTGCGACACCATCCTCGCTGGAGCAGCCGATTTCGTATTCTTCCACCTCACCGGAGTGTGGCGACAGGATGCCTGCCACGCTCTGCAAAACGGCTGTTATGATGTAACGCGAGACCAACTCTCCGCACTGGGGCCAGCACTTATCAACGAGACCCTGGAACGCTATCCCGCGCTGCGCAGGGGACATGAGCTGGCAACAACCGTTGAAGGCAGTGCGGCACTTGGGATACCAGCAGGTATCCCAGTTGCGGGGCCTTATATGGATCACGAAGCGGCGTATCTCGCAGCTGCAGCCTCTTCTAATACTCCGCTTCTGGCTTCACTGGGAACTGCGTGGGTGGGAACATTCTCCACGGCTACTGCCGTGCCCGATGGTTCCCCCTTTCAACTCGTCATGGGTAATCCCGCTTCTGCCGGGCATCTCGTGATACAGCCCTTGCTGACCGGGAATGTGAGTTGGGACTGGGCGCTTACGACTTTTCTGGACCCCGAGATCGCCACGGCGATTGCCGCTGCGGATGCACTCTTTGCTGCGAAGCCATTCCCCAACCCAGGTCAGGTTATTCTTCCCTGGCTAAACCGGCCGAATCTCATGCAGCGTGACCTATTGGGCGGTGGGGTTTACTTCGGGATATCTCCCGCAACCGACAAGGGGGAAATCGTCCGCACGCTGGCATTTTCTCTAGTTGCCGAATTTCGCAGGGTCTTTGAGCAGGTCACCACCAACGGTGCAGCAAAGTCGCTACTCCTATTCGGAGGCACCAGTCGCAGTCTGCATTTTCAGCAGTTAATGGCAGCGAGTTTTCCTGAAGTACCAGTGCTATGTGTGACGGAAGCAGACACGCTAGGGCTTCGTGGCGCGATGACTGCCTTTGGGTCACAGCTTGCCGCGGTTGCCGTCAGGCAAGTACCAGCACCAGACAAGACGTTCCGAGACGCCATGGCCAGTCGTCAGATGCTTTATCAACAAGTCTATAACACCCTTGGCCATCTGGAGCCAGTGGGGAAGGCGTACACTCTTTGATATATTTTACTATGGAACAACACGCCACTGTAGGTCTCTTGCCGCTCTATCTAGCACTCTATGACGAGAAGCTCCCCACGCTTCGCACCGAACTATTGCCACTCTTGGAGCGTGTCCAGTCCGGCCTCGAAGCCGAGGGCATCGTAGTGCTACCAGGCGCGATTGCTCGCACTGCGGATGAGGTAAAGGCGGTCGTAGCCAGATTCCTTGAGACTGGCGTGGATGCAATTGCTACTCTGCATCTGGCGTACTCGCCCTCACTCGAGGCAATCTCCGTGTTAAAGGAAGCAGGACGTCCATTAGTTCTTCTCGATACTTCGCTGGATAGTGCGTTTGGGCTAGGGACGAATCCACTGCGACTGTTGCAGAATCACGGCGTCCACGGCGTTCAAGATTTAGCCTCGGTACTGCGTCGGGAGTCAGTCGCATACAAAGTAGTTGCCGGGGATTCTGCATCGGCAAACTTCTACAAGCGCAGTGCGGAGGCGATTCGTGGAGCCAGGGCCGCCAGACTGCTACAAGGTATGCGAGTGCTTCGCGTGGGCACTGAGTTCCCGGGAATGGGAGATTTCCGGGTCAGTCCGGCGTTGCTGCAACACAAATGGGGCATTCAGGTGGATGAGATCGCGCCTGCTGCACTCTTACCTGCCGCGGTCGCTATCACCGAGGACGCTATACAAATTGAGCTGAGCACAGATATAGCTCAGTACAATTGCGAGATATCAGAGACCGTCCACCGCAGATCCCTGAAAGTGGACCTCGCTCTCCGTAGTTATCTGGAGACCGGGCACTACGGTGCATTTAGTGTGAATTTTCTTAACTTCACCGAGAACACCGGACCTCTCTGCACCGTCCCGTTTCTGGAGTGCTCCAAGGCGATGGCTCGCGGGCTGGGCTATGCAGGGGAAGGCGATATACTAACCGCTGCACTCGTCGGCGCACTCAACGGGGGCTTCTCGGAGGCAGGCTTCACGGAACTGTTCTGCGCAGACTGGGCGGGCGAATCCCTCTTCTTTTCCCACATGGCCGAGAGTAACCCCGCGCTTTCCGCAGTGCGTCCGCGTCTGTGCGAAAAGGACTTTCCTTTCACTGGTGCCTTGAATCCCGCGATGCTCGCCTGCGCGCCTCGCCCTGGGCCGGCCACGCTCATCAATCTGGCCCCTGGACCGGAGAATACGTTCTCCCTCATCACAGCGGAGGTGGACATTCTCGAAGATGGCACACACCCGGATATTATCAACTGGGTCCGCGCCTGGATGCGCCCGAAACAAAGTGTCCCCGCGTTTCTCGAAGCCTACTCCGATGCCGGCGGTACTCACCATAGTGCAATCCTGCCGGGTCATCGCACCGAAGCACTCGCCTGGTTCGCACGACTCTCCGGAATGCAGCACGTAGTTATTTAATTTTCTTCCCCATGAATTTGCCCCAGCCTCTCACTCACGTATGGACCTACAACGAGCGAGACGATGCCTTCTGGAAGGAACACCTCGAAGACTTCGTTCCCGCCTCTATCATTGACGGCCATCTGCATGTTTTCCGTACCCAGGATCGCATCCATGAGATGACCGACGCCATGCGGCGCCAGTATTGGGTCGGCGAGTTGGTGGAGCCGTGCGATGCAGTTAATACCGCACGCTGCCAGGCGATTACCTTCCCTGGTCGCACGGTGCGAAATGTTGCCTTTGGGTTTCCTGATCTCGACTTCGCCATCGATCCCGCGAATGAGTATTTACGCCGCGAATGCGTGGCGCGCGGTTGGTGGTGTAACTGTGTCACAGTTCCCCAATGGACCACGAAGGAACTCGAAGCGCGCATCGCCCACCCGGGCATTATCGGACTGAAGCCCTACTACACACTCATCCAGCGCACACCAGATAGCCGCGATACATTTATAGAAGCCAGTATCTATGACTTTCTACCCCGTCATCATCTGGAAGTGGCCCAACGCCACAAACTCTGGATCACGCTCCATGTGCCGAAGGCAGGCCGCTTGGGCCACCCCGATAACATCCGTGAGATTAAGGAAATTCGGAGCGACTTCCCGGATATCAAACTGGTTATCGCACACTACGGAAGATGCTACACTCTCGCCCATGCCGAGGAGAGTCTGCCTCAACTCGCGGGCGACGATGGGCTCTTTTTCGATAGCTCGGCAGTGGTGAACCCGGATGTCCACACTTACGCCCTGAAGACACTCGGGACGAGTCGGATTATCTACGGGACAGACAACCCCATCTTCTACATGCGAGGCCGGCGGGCATTCGCCGGGCGGAGTTACCGCAACCACACCAATCATCCGTTCTATTTTAACAAGGTCCGTGAAGCGCCGGAAATTGAGGCAAATTACACGCTCTTCATGTACGAGGAATTACTCGCCCTGAAACAAGCCTGCCAGACGCTCAAGCTCTCGCAATCCGCTGTTCAAGCGCTTTTCCATGACAATTGTCTAAACCTTATTAACCGTAAATAACAGTCCGTACCCTATCCAATTATTATGAAAGTATTTCCCAATCACAAAACGATTCGCCTCGGCGTATGGGGCCTTGGCCGTGGCATGCACATCCAGCGCGTTTGCGAAACGCTCAACTTCAAAGTTGTTGCCGGGTGCGATTTCAATCCCCACTTTGAAGAGCATTTCCGGAAGGCGCATCCTGATGCCCAGTTCACTGCCGATGCCGAGACATTCCTGAAGATGGATTTCGATGCCGTCCTGCTCGCGACATTTTGCCCCGAGCATGCGCAGCACTCCATTCTCTGCCTTCAGGCTGGCAAGCATGTGCTCAGCGAAGTCACTGCTTTTCATACACCTGCAGAAGCAGTCGCTCTAGTAGAGGCAGCGGAGAAATCCGGTCTGGTCTATCAACTGGCGGAGAACTATCCATACTCGCCGCAGAATCGCTTCCTTGCGCAGAAGTGGAGTGAAGGGCTCTTTGGGGAGTTTCAGTATGCGGAGTACTCCTATATTCACGACTGTCTTCACTACGCTTATTTGTACATCGACCACACGCCGGTGTCACCTGGCTGGACTGTGCATAACTGGCGCTCCTGGCTGCCCTGGCATTTCTATAACACGCATTCGCTCGGACCCGTGATGACCATCACGGGCAGACGTCCTGTAAAAGTAGTTGCGCTTCCTTCGCGTGTGAATCTTCACGGACAGCTCTTGCGCAGTCAGGGCGGGTTGAGTGGAGTAGCCCCGAGCTTGATTGAGTTCGATAACGGTGGGCTCATGCGCAACCTCATGGGCGGTACTACCAACGACATTGACTTTAAACTGCTCTATGGGACACGTGCCTCTAGTGAGCATGTGTATGGCGACCTTTACCTGCGCATGGGTGGGCGAGGGGACGGATTGCGGATGAAGGTACACCCACCGTTGGGCGAGCTGGACCAGATTGCGTCTTCAACTGGCCACGGTGGTGGAGATTTTTGGGTACTGTACCACTTTGCCAGGGAAATTCTCGAAGGGATTCGAGGACCGTTCGACGTCTATAATGCGTGCGATGTTACCCTTCCTGGTATTCTCGCCTATAGATCAAGCATGTCTGGCGGCCAACCTCAGATCGTGCCGGATTTCCGCGACGCTGCGCAACGCGAACTCTACCGCAATGACCACGCCGCCCCACCACGCTTCGACACCCGCGATGGAGTATTCCCGCCATCGGTGGACCGCGCCTTAGTGGGCCAGTTTACGAGCCATGTGAAGGCACTGCTGGAGTACGCCCAGCTTTACAGACAGTTTTCGGATTGGGCACCGCTCTGCGAGATCGCTGAGACCCCCGCCCGTATTGTCGAGGCCGGAGAAAAGGTACTCTGCGCCGTCCCGGACATCATCCCTGTTATACATGCAGCACAGAAGATAATCGCGGCCAGCCCGGATAGTGTTGGAGCCTCAGTCCTAAAGGATTTACTTGGCATCTGTGATGCCGATGAATTAGCTTCTGGCAACGGTGTGGAACGCCTGCGTACTCTTCTCGCAACAACGCGTACCACGAGCATTACCAAGCCAGCCTAATTTATTCCATGAGCTACCAGGACAAGTCTTATTCGCCACAGCTACACATGCGCAGGCCGGACCTCGAGAACTTGCCACCATTGAAGCTGCCAGCAGGCTTTACGATTCGTAATCACCGCGATGGTGAATTTACACACTGGACTGCCATAATTAATGACTCCTTCGGCGGAGAGCGTACGGAACACGATTTCCAGAACTCGATGGGTACAGACAGCGCGCACCATCGGGACCGTATCTTCTATGTATTCGACGACAAGGAGCAGCCGTGCGCCACCGCATCAGCTTACGGCCATGCCCCACTGGGCTACGTCCATTATGTAGGCACCCGACCCAAGTTTGCCGGCAAGCGCCTCGGTTATTGGGTCAGCCTTGCCGTGCTCTATAAATTCAAGGAACTCGGCTATACCAACGCCGAGCTGGATTCGGATGACTTCCGTATTCCTGCACTCAAAATTTATCTGGACCTCGGCTTTCTCCCGGTGATTGTCCACCCGAATCAAGAAGACCGCTGGCGCGACGTAGCCGCAGCTCTAAAGAACCCCAAGATACTCGATGCGTGGGAGTATCGTCTGCCGACTGATGCGACGCCATAGGGGTAGCCAGAGTGGCTCGCTCTAGTTTGAATGGCTTTGGGCTAGGTGGACGGGAATGGACCAGAATGGACTCGATGATCGGAATGGACCAAAGTGGAGGCGTGCCGGGGTGCGGGGTCGCTCTAAATCGCCTACAAGCTCCGTTCAACTTCCTCGCGGCAGATTTTTGACCACTGGGTAAAGCGTTCGGGGTGGCGTTCGCAGGTGGCGGTATCCTTGAGAATAATTTCAAGTACGGAGTTGTGCGCTTTGGCGAGTTCGATGCCGTGCCGTAGCTCCTGACGGATTAGGTCGGGTTGAAACTCTCCTACGAGGCGTGCTGGGTGGGGTTTCCACGAGCTGATTACACTGCGATTCGCTGCCTGGGGAATGGCTTTGTCTATATTGCAGAAAGGGGACATCGAGATGCGTCGGACATTGGGAAGCTCGTGGACCAAGCTCATCTTATTATGCAGTCCTTCGCAGCAGCCGTACCCGTTGTGGCGGAATCGTGAAAGCAGGCGTGCCTCATACTTCATGGCAAATTCTTGATGCATGGCGGGCGATACTTCCGATAGCTCCTGCGACTCAGCAGAGGCCCACATATCCGCAGCGCGTACCTTGGTTGCGTCATAGCCGGGCAGGGGAGATTCGTCCGACCATCCATTGCCACCCGTTGAGTGATAGGTGTTGTCGTAATTTAACTCATAAAGCCCCATCTCTTCATGCTGTTTAATAAGCCCCAAATGCCCCTCGGTAAGTATCTCCATGGCGTCGTGGACCCAGTTTGGTTCCAGCATCATATCCACCATGGTTTCTTCCAGACCCCGCCAGGAAGTGTACATGCTCATCAGGTGAAAACTCACATGCTTTATGCCCACTAATTTCACCGACAAGATATCGCCCAGAATATCCTGCATCATAGTCAAATTGGCCAGCGAGGCGGCCTCGTCGTATAATACCTTTGGCAGAACGAGCTTCTTCAGGTCTGAAGGATCGTTGATAACCGGGTCAAACTTCCGCGCCCCTCCCGGCTGGTCGCTATAAATCCAGTGCGCATTGATTCCCCAACCTGAATCCCAAACAACTTTGGGTACATCCAGGCTGGCAGTTATTACATTGTCCGAATCAAAATGGTTGAACTCATAGATGGACATGCGCATCCGGTGTTCAAATTGCCTTAAATACGGATGCGAACAGTGCGGTTGCGTATCCGCAGGGAGAAGCTCACCCCAACTTCCTTCAGGAAAAATCAAGATCATAGGCCGCTCCGGTTGCAGCGAGTTATGCTTTTTCCAAAGCCTGATGCGTTCTTGTTGAATCGGTAGCGCTGCTATATCCGCCACCTGACGGGCCAGATTGCGTAAAATATTTCTATCTTCAGGGGTGACAGTGATGGGATTACTCATGGTCGATTTGGTTTCGGAGATAACAGGGAAATTTGTATTATTTTGGCGTGACTTCTCTGCTATGCGGTCTTGAGAAGGAACACACACGCGTCCCGTGAATATGACTACCTTATTAGGGTTGGCGACCGCTTAATATTGATGCTATTGCCTATTACATTGACGTTTTTGACTATATTCCATGCCTGATAC
The DNA here is from genome assembly GCA_033762955.1 of Verrucomicrobiota bacterium. Lineage (GTDB taxonomy): Bacteria > Verrucomicrobiota > Verrucomicrobiia > Opitutales > Oceanipulchritudinaceae > JANRLC01. The sequence goes on from JANRLC010000086.1 coordinate 36,525, forward strand.
CATACCGTATCTAGAGTTGTTCTCCGAGATACCATCCGATTCGCGGATGGATTCACTGCGACTCGTGGGCGTGGGGCATTACCTTAAGAAAACGGAACTGGTGGATTTCACTTTTAACTTCTACGCCATTGGCATTGTGCTCAAGGGAAGCGGAGTCTTTCGGCAGATCAATCAATCCGGCGTGCAAAGGGTTAACCCACCTTTTTACTTTTTTGTCTGGCCAGGAGTGCCCCTGTATTATGGTCCTCAACGAGGAGAATGGTGGGAAGAGCGCTTCATTACTCTCAACGGAATACGTCCGGCAGAGTGGCATGCACTGGGTTGGCTTGGAGAAACTAACCCAACCTATTACCCGTTGCTAGATCCTATCGGAGCTATAAATTTGCATAAGCATCTGGGACAGGCACTACAGTCCCGAGACTCCAGCGAAATAGACTATGCCAAGCTCTGTCTGGAACGATACCTGTTTGATCTGGCTGGCCAGGGTAAGCCGGTAACCACCCAGTCACCAGTACCAGCGCACCAGCGCTATGCCGCTCTCGTGGAGCAGTGGCGAAAGAATCCATTGGTATCAGTGGACATGCACGAAGTGGCTCGTACAGAGGGACTCAGTTACTCCCGGTTTCGACAATCTTTTGCCAAAGAGCAAGGGCTCTCACCCTGCGCCTGTCTGCTCAATCTACGCATGGAAGTATGTGCCATGCTCCTGCGTACAACAGATACCCCGGTTAAGGAGATCGCATTCAGAGCAGGATATAGTTGCTCCGAAACCTTCATCCGCGCCTTCCACAATGCGTATGCCAATACACCAAATTCATACCGGCAGACTCATCAGCATCTCTCCATGCGTGGAACAAACGTCTCGGAATGAATGCGAACGGTTGTCTGGGCTTAGCGTAGATTTTGTCTTTGTGCTCCCGAATACCTCGAACCTTATTACTTTTTACCCTAAAGAGGAAAATGGAAAGTTGGAAAGAACCGTGAAAAGTAGCTAATTGTGAGAACAACGAGACGACGTGGGCTCGAAAAGCACTAACACTACGGGTGAAACGGAAAATCCGAGTGGCAGATGGTCCTACTGCATCTATTTCCTGAATGCAGGTGGCAGGAGGATGCCGTAGGCATCCCAATGCCCCGGAGGGGCATAATGTCGGTAGAAAACATAGTAATATAATCCCCTGCGTCCCGTCGGGACGCAACCCCACCCGCCTACGATGGACATTGGTTCGGTTGTGATTGGCGTTATGATTGTTACGTCGTTACCTACGTTCCGTCCCTACGGGACGGGGTGTGTTATGATGATGCCTGTTTCTACCAACATTGTGTCCCTCTGGGACACCTATAGCCCGTCAGGGTCACAAAATGGCCAAACTCCGGAGGATGCCGTAGGCATCCCAGAAATTAGCCGGGGGTCGAGACTCGCGTCTGCGCGAGGCGATACCCCCGGAACATCGACCTACTAATATTGCCGACCCCAGCGGGGTCGCAGCGCGGATGGCCGATGTCGT
>JANRLC010000087.1:0-46942 GCA_033762955.1 Verrucomicrobiota bacterium
AAGCCGCGTAACTGGCTAAGCGAAAGCGAATTGCAATGATTACCCAAAGAGAGCGTTTCCTGAAAGCGGTTGCCTGCGAGCCAGTGGATCGGCCCCCCGTCTGGCTCATGCGTCAGGCCGGAAGATTCCTGCCGGAGTACCGCGCACTGCGCGCCAAGCATGGCTTTCTGGAAATGGTGCGCACACCGGAGCTGGCCACAGAGGTCACGCTCCAGCCACTTCGTCGCTATAAGGGGCTGGATGCAGCCATAGTGTTTAGCGATATTCTGGTGATTCCCGAGGCACTGGGGCAGGCTTATTCATTTCGCGAAGAAGGGGGAATCGGCATGGAGTACGCCCTGCGCGATGCGGCAGGGATAGCGCGCTTGACTCCATCTGCCGTAGTGGAGCGGCTCGAGTATGTCTTCGCCGCGGAGCGCCTGCTGCGCAAGGAACTCGGAACGGACCGCGCGCTGTTGGGCTTTGCCGGTGCGCCGTGGACGCTCGCCTGCTACATGATTGAAGGCGGCTCTGCGGAGGGCTTTCCGAATGCCGTGCGCTTCGCAAAGGAGGAGCCGTCGCTGTTCGAGTCACTGCTGGAGATCATCACGGATGCCGTCACCCGCTACGTCGTGAAGCAGTTCGCATCCGGCGTGGATGCGGTGCAACTCTTTGACAGTTGGGCGGGAAGCTGCCCACCCGAACACTACGAAGCGTGGTCGCTGCGCTGGATTCGGGCAATTATTGCAAAGCTACCCACGAACAAGCCAATAATCCTCTTTGCAAAGGACCGCGAGGACCTACTCGGTCCTCTAGCTGACAGCGGCGCGAAGGTACTTGGCATGGGTGCGGGTGTGCGAATGAGTTCCATCCGCCGCGCACTTCCGAAGCCGCTCGCACTACAGGGAAACCTCGCTCCCGAAGTCGTGGAGACTACGCCGGACACGGTGCGGCAGGAGACATTGAGCATTCTTAATGACATGAGCCCCTGGAACGGCCATATCTTTAACCTCGGGCACGGACTACGCCCCGCCGCGAAGCTGGAATGTGTTGAGGCGCTGGTGGAAACTGTTACAACCTATACTCGCCTGTGAAAATTGCCCCCCATACCCTCGACCTCGTTCGCAAATACAATCAGCCTGGCCCACGCTATACCAGCTACCCCACGGCGTTGCAGTTTACCCCGGAAGTTGACCGCACGGCATTGGTGGCGGATGCCGCAGCGGGGAAGAAACCGCTCTCACTCTATTTCCACTTACCATTCTGCGAGAGCCTCTGTTGGTTCTGCGGCTGTACCACTGTCATCACTTTAGACCGCAAACTCGCTGACCAGTATCTCGACTATCTGGAGAAGGAGATGGCGCTGATGGCACCGATTCTCGGTGAGGGAAGATCCGTCGCCCAGCTACACTTTGGTGGCGGGTCACCCAGCTTTCTCGAGCCTGCGCAGATCCGCCGACTGGGTCACGCCATCCATCGGTACTTTAAACTGGAGCCGGATGCCGAATGCGGCGTCGAGCTGGACCCACGCACGCTCAACGAAGAGAAAGTGGTGGCCTTTAAGGAGATAGGATTTAACCGCGCTTCCATGGGAGTGCAGGACTGCAACCCCGAGGTGCAGCAGGCCATCCACCGCATACAGCCACGCGAGATGAATGTGCGCGCCTTTGACTGGTTGCGCCAGTACGGCTACGGTTCGGTAAACATCGACTTAATCTACGGATTGCCGAAGCAAACGCTGGATACGTTCCGCGCGACTTTACACGAAGTGCTGCAATACACTCCGGATCGGTTCGCTGTCTTCAGCTACGCGCACGTGCCCTGGATGAAGCCTGCACAGAAGATTCTGGAGCGCCACGAACTGCCAATCCCTGAAACCAAACTCGCACTACTTGGCCTCATCATTGAGACGCTCACAGAGGCGGGTTATGACTATATCGGGATGGATCATTTCGCAAAACATCAGGACGAGCTCGCAGTGTCTCAGAGGAATAAGACGCTGCACCGGAATTTCCAGGGCTACAGCACTCGCGCGGGCTTGGATATCGCGGCTTTCGGCATGTCTGCGATTAGCGAAACGGCTGGTACCTATCGACAGAACTTTAAGGAACTACCCGACTACTACGCAGCGATCGATCAAGGGAAGCACCCAATCGAGCGCGGCTATGTGCTTACTGCTGAAGACCTCAGGCGACGAGATATCATCATGCATCTCATGTGTATGATGGAGCTGAACTATGCCGAGACATCACAACGAATTGGTGTGGATTTCGCGTCCACCTATGCGGCAGAGCTGGCGAGCCTCGACGCCAAGGAGGCGGATGGCCTCGTGGTGCGCGGAGCCGATTCATTAAAGGTTACCGAGTCCGGGAGATTGCTCATCCGGAATATTGCCATGCACTTCGATGCCTATTTGCAAAGCAGCCCGCAACGGCATTCCAAGACGATCTAAACCATGGAAAAGACCGCCCTAATCATCGGTGCCGGATTATCCGGTCTAAGCCTTGCCCACGGGTTATCCAAGGCAGGATGGAAGGTGCGGGTACTCGAGAGCAGCGACCAGGTGGGCGGGGTTATACGTTCCACCAAGGAGAACGGCTATCTGGTAGAGGCGGCGTGCAGTTCCATGATGATTAAGAACGCCGGGGTGGATGCTCTGATCCACGAGATCGGTCTCGATGGGGAGCTATGTCCATCCAATCCCGCCGCGAACAATCGCTACATCGTACGCGCGGGGAAGCTCCTCGCTGTGCCGATGAGTCCGCTGGCCTTTTTGCGCAGTTCGCTTTGGACGATTGGGGGAAAACTGCGGTTGATGCGGGAACCTTTTATTGCGAAACGTCGGGAGACGAGTGAGGAGAGCATCGAGAGTTTCGTTCGCCGCAGGGTGGGGGATGAGTTCTATAATTACGCCATCAATCCCATGGTCGCAGGCATCTATGCTGGTGACCCGGCTAAGCTCGCCATCAAGCATGCTTTCACCAAAGTCTGGGCTCTGGAGGAGAAGTACGGCTCGTTGATCAAGGGTACTATCGGCGTGATCCGCGAAGGTCGCCGCACTGGAACGAAGCGTTACAAGAGCAAACTGGTTTCCTTTAAAGATGGGATGCAGGCCCTGCCGAATCGCTTGGCGGAACTCCTCGGAGGGGCAGTGGTTACGAGTGCCCGAATTGAACAGATTCAACTGAATGGCAGCCGCGTATGGCAGGTGAGTTATTATGACCCGAACAATAGTCAGGGCAGGACGGAGTGCTACTCGCGGTTAATCATCACCGTGCCCGCACACCGACTCGGCTCGCTTCCGCTCCCGCAACCACTGGCTACACAGTTACAACCGCTGGCGGAGATTCCCTATGCTCCCGCTGCGACAGTTGCCCTGGGCTTTAAGCGCTCCGCTGTCGCACATGCACTCGACGGCTTTGGGATGCTGATTCCTTCGCACGAGGGGCACCGCATACTCGGCACACTATTCCAGTCCACGCTCTTTCCCGGTCGCGCGCCCGAGGGCCATGTATTGTTGACCAGTTTTGTGGGCGGTGCGCTGCAACCAGAACTGGTTCATAACCTCGATAACACGCAGCGTGTGTCCGTGGTAATGGAGGAGCTTCGCAAACTCCTCGGTGTGCGTGAAGACCCGGTTTACCAAAGCACCACCGTGTGGCCAAGGGGCATACCGCAGTATAATCTCGGCCACGACCGCTTCCTCAACGTAATGAACGCCGCCGAGACAGACTGGCCGCTTCACCTCTGTGCGAACTTTCGAGGTGGCGTTGGTGCAGGGGATTGCATAACTAATGGACTGGACCTTGCCCGCAGAATTAACGAACCCGAGTTTGACAAATCCACCCGATAGACGACCCGTTTACCCATGTCAAAAAAAGCTGCTCTACTGCTCAACCTAGGATCGCCGGATAGCCCGAGTGTGGCTGATGTACGGAAGTATTTGGCGGAGTTTCTATACGATGAACGCGTCCTGGACTCACCAACCCCGATTCGTTGGACAGTACTGAATCTCTTCATCCTTCCTTTCCGTCCCAAGAAGAGCGCGCACGCCTACGAGAAAGTCTGGACTCCTGAGGGTGCCCCACTCGTTGTTACCTCAAAGAAGCAGCAAGCACTCACCCAGCAGAAGACCACCGTGCCAGTAGCCCTGGCCATGCGCTATGGCCAGCCCAAGGTGCGCGATGTACTGGCAAAGTTGATTGCCGACGGCGTGGACGACCTCTTCATCATGCCCCTGTACCCGCACTACGCGATGTCGAGTTATGAGACCGTACTGGTTCAGGTGCAGGAAGAGATCGCCCGTCAGAAGCCGGGTATGAAGTACACGATTCTACAGCCCTTTTACAACGACCCCGAGTACATCACCGCGATGGTGGAGAATGCCCGCCCCTATCTGGAAAAGCCATTCGACAAGCTCCTCTTCAGCTTTCACGGACTTCCGGAGCGCCACCTGCGCAAGGCTGACTCGAGCAAAGGGCACTGCACGATTGTGCCGAACTGTTGCGATGTCTGCCATCCAGCGCACGCCACTTGCTACAAACACCAGTGCATGACCACTGCCCGCCTCTTCGTGGAAAAGGCAGGATTAAAACCGGAGCAGTGGACTCATGCGTTTCAGTCGCGCCTTGTCGGGGAGCCCTGGTTGACTCCATTTACGGATAAGGTAATCGCAGAGTTTGCCGACCAAGGCATGAAGCGACTCCTTGTTATCTGCCCTGCCTTTGTCACCGACTGCCTTGAGACGCTGGAAGAAATCGCCATGGGCAATGCAGAGATTTTTGTCGAACACGGGGGCGAGACGTTGACGCTGATCCCGTGCTTAAATGAGCATCCGCTATGGATTGAATGGCTTGCCCGTCGTATTAACCAATGGGCGCAAGCTTGATACCCCGTCCACTATGATTCCCATTCATTTTTTTATTCTCGGAGGGCTCTTCTACGCAGGCGCTTTTGTGGCAGCTCTCTTCAACAGCCAGCGCGAGCGCACCTGGTTGAAGCATTTCCAGAATGCATTGATAGTGGCCGGCTTTCTCAGCCAAACCCTGGCCCTGGCATTACGCGGGAAGGAGAGTCATCGCTGCCCGGTGGGTGATACTTTTGAAATGCTACAGTTTATTTCCTGGTCGCTGGTGGTCATCTACGCCGTGGTGGGCTCCGTATTTCGCGGAAGCGTGCTCGGACTGTTTACCTCCGGTCTGGCAACGCTCCTGGGCTGTACCGGTCTGGTGTTGAATATGTTCCTTGGTGTACCGGAATCTGTACGCACACCAGCACCCCTGCTCGTGGAAGTGCATGCCTCACTCGCCTTCTTTTGTTATGGTGTTTTTGCCATGCTGGCACTGACATCGGTCATGTACCTCTTGCAGAACTGGAGCCTGAGGCACAAGCGGTGGCGCGGTCTCTTTGGTCTGCTGCCCTCTCTGGCGCAACTCGAACTCTTTAACACTCGTCTCTTGTATACAGGCACGGCGGTTTTCAGCGTGGCCATGCTCATGGGCAGCTACTACTGGCACCAATACCCCGATTCCTTGACCACCTTAAAACTCGCCTCTACCCTCGCCGTCTGGCTGGCCTATCTCGCTGCAAGCGGGATGCGTATTGGAGCGAAACTCCATGGTATCCGACTCGCGTGGAGCGGTGCCATTCTATTCCTTGCCGCCATCTTTGCGCTATACGCCGTTGAATCCAACCGGATGCATTCGCAAGCTCTTAAAAACCCAGCCCATCTACAACGCTGACATGGCTGACCCCACGCAGGCATTCCACATGGTGGGCCTTAGCCACCACGCCACTCCTCTCCATGTGCGTGAGAAAATCGCGCTGACGAACGAGCAGGTCCGCCTGCTCTATTCTGCCTTAAAGAAGCAGGAGGGAATTCACGAAGTCGCCGTGCTTCGCACCTGTAACCGCATGGAAGTCTATGCCTTTGGGCATCCGCAGATCATCACCGCTTCTGTTGCGCACTGGATAGCGGAGTTCTCGGAGTATCCCCTTGAATCGCTGAGACAGTTGCTCCATGACCGGAGTGGACACGAGGCCGTGACTCATCTCTTTAAAGTAAGCTCCGGCCTTGATTCGCAAATCATCGGCGAGACGGAAGTCTTCGGGCAGGTAAAGGATGCGTACGACCAGGCCATCGCCGAGAAGACCGCCGGTCCCGTGCTGCACCGCACCTTTCAGAAAGCGTTCCAAGCCGCGAAATGGGTGCGCACAAACACCCGTATCAGCCAGGGTCAAGTAAGTATTGGCAATGTAGCGGTGGACCTCGCCCTGCGTATCTTTGGCGAACTCACTCACAGCCGCATCCTCGTGGTTGGCAGCGGAGAAGTCGGGCAGGGGGTGCTAAAGTCGCTCAAAGGCCGCGGTGCGAAGGCCATTACCGTCAGCAGCCGCACCGCCGAGCGCGCCCAGAGTCTCGCAGCCACCTACGATGCCGAAATGCTCCGCTTTCACGAATGGCCGGGCAAGCTTTCCCAATTCGACATCGCCGTCTTCTCCACCGCCGCACCGAATGCCATTCTGCAAGCAGAGATGGTTGATGCCGCAATGCAATCCCGCCCCTCGCGCCCGCTCTTCCTCATCGATGTCGCCTTACCCCGCGATATCGATGCTGCCGTGGCCGATATTTCGAATGTCTTTGTTTACAACCTCGACGATCTCTCCGCCATCGCGAACGAAAACCTCGCCCACCGCATGGCCGATGCTGATACCGGCACCCGCTACATCGAGGAGCGCGCGCGCAGTCTCTGGGAGAAGTTACACGACCGCACTTAGCGAACTACGCCTTCCGCCCCAGAGCGCTCGAAGTACTCACTTTTCGACGGCAAGAGAGGCCTGCATATCCTCCCGCAATTCACTTCCCAAATCTGCCTTCAACTCGCGTGGCTGCCTCGGGTGCGGCGGGAAGCTTTTGCCAGCCTGCTCAAGTAGCTTGCGGTTGGCGCTGAAGTAGCGTGCTGCTTGTATTGTGCGAGGAGCGTTCCTGAGCATGTGCCAGAGGCTCCAGCGGTGCTGCCACAGGCGTTTAGCGAAACGACGCTGGTACTCCTTCCCGCCGTAGAAACGCCGCACATGCTGGTTGTACAGTTCATCCATCTGGGCACGCGACTCGAACCCCTTGGGCAGGTACACGAAATTGAGACAGTTCATCAACCGCCAGTCCTCATCCATCTCGCCTTCCTGGCCACACGCGCACTCGTCCCAGAGCGGCGCCCCATAGAGTGGGCTGAACTTCGTCATATTCATGTCATCCAGATTCAGGGATAGGATGAAATCACTCGTAGTGCGTACGGTCTCCGGGGTTTCACCGGGGAGTCCGAAGATAAATAAGCCCTTTGAACGCAGGCCAGCGGCGTGGATTTTATCCACCGTGTCGCGAACGCCTTCGAGCGACACTCCCGCCTTATGGCGTTTCATCATGCCCGGATCTGCGGATTCCACTCCTATGGATAACATGAAAGCCCCTGCACGTTTGAGGAGTTTCAGCACTTCACTGGAGGTTTGTCCGGTGCGCACAGCGCAGTTAAAGTTCATGCCCAGTGGCTCGCGGATTAACCGCTCGCACAGTTCTGTCACCCGCTTCTCGTTCGCCGTAAACAGGTCGTCGTAGAAGTTAATATGCTGCACGCCAAACCGGTTACGCAGCAGCTTCATGTTCTCATAAATGTAGGCCGCGGAATTGGTCTTGTACTGCCGCTCGAACACAGTGCGGTCACAAAATGAGCAGGTAAATGGGCACCCGCGCGAAGTGACCATCGTAGCGCCCCAGCGTTTCTCGTAAGAGAACAAAGGCAAATGGTACCCCTGTGGGAACCCCTCCAGCTTCTCATAGGCCGGCAATGGTAAATCATCAAGATTCTGGATTCTCGGTCGACGCGGATTTGTACGGATACGGTCCCCGTCTCTCCAGACGAGATTGGGTATCTCTGCCGGGGCCTTTCCTTCCGCAAGGTCGAGTAATGGGCCTTCCCCTTCGCCCATGCACAGGTAGTCGATTTCCGGGAAATGCCGGAGCAGTACTCCGCCCAGAGCTGAAACATGGGCGTTCCCGAATACTAGCTTTAGTCCGGGTCTCCGAGCCCTGAGAATGGCTGCAAGATCGGCCCCCTCCAGAAATGCACACGTAGTCGCGGATATCCCTACCAACTCGGGGTTGGTCTGAAGGATTTGTTCTGCGTTGGCCTCGAGTCCTCTGGGGGCATTCGGGCCGAGGCAATCGTGTACCGCAGTGGGATGCCCATACTTCTCCAGCCACGCAGCCAGGGATAATATACCTAGCGGAGCCATTCTATTTGCAAGCACTGCAAAGTCAGGCTGACCGGGTACAAAGTTGAAACCCGCCGGATGAACCAGGGTTATTCGCATGAATTCTTTGTCATCGGCGGGTTTCGCAAGTTGTCGATGGTTCTAGTTATAGTCCACGACCCGCCACAATGACGCCGTTCTCAAAAACATAGGTAATATAGACCAGCTTGCTCGTCCAGTATATCCACTTATCACTGTCTAGCGAGGGCGTCTTGTGCCCGGGCGGATAGCCGCGAGTCATCACGAGTTGTTCGCGTGTCATGCCCAGCTTTGGGTTGCCCGACGCGATCTGTTTCGCCATGTCTTCCTCGAATTTCTCAATTGGCACGGGCGTGCGTGTCAGCATGGCATGGGCAATCTCGACCATGCTCCGGCGGGAAAAGTTCTCGACATTTTTCACGGTGAAGACCTGCCCGGTCTTCTCTACTTTTAAGACCATGTCTTTCTTAAGAGACAAAACCTTAACCTGAGTATTGATGGGCAATAAAGTGCCCCTCCAATAGTTGGTGGTTTTATGAATGTCTTTCTCAAACATTAGACAGTGGCGGAGATAGTAGGTCTCACCGCTGACAGGAGCGGCTTCGGCCTTTATAGCATCAAAATAGCCGATACTCTTGTCTTCAGCTTGGAGCGAAGTCAGTGACAACGACATGACGAGGCAACACAGAGCAATGATTTTGTTTAGCATAATGATAATTCGGGTTGGGATGGAATCCTTCTTATTAATCCAATCTGGTTATGGCAACCCAAATGTGATGACAAACAAACCACCGTCCACAACCACCATTAACACCGAACACTAGCTGCAAACTACCTTCCGCCTTCCCCTGCCGTGGTCTACCTACTGCCTACTGCCTACTAACTACTGACTACTGTCTACTGACTACTCCTTTCCTCCCATCCAGCCTTGGCACGAAATGAAAACGCCGGTTCAGTCTGCAAATGAGCTTAAACAGCTCGAAGCGCCAGCGAAGATTCCAGGTTAGGTCGGTATTGCCTGCCACCACGGTTCCCACTCCGGCAAAGAGACCGAAGCGGTTCGTAGGCCGCATGAACACGGCGAAGCCATCGTCATCGTAGAACGCTTCGATAAGATCGCGCATCACGCGGATGCGGCGCTTCATCCTGGCAGTGTATTGGCGCTGGGTGGACGGCTTTAGCGTCCCCTGTTTCCCAGCCCGCAGCAATAGGTCTGCCGCTTCCAGTGCCGATGTCATAGCCAGATACAATCCAGAGGAGAATATGGGGTCGATGAACGCAGCCGCATCGCCGATGAGCACATGCTTTTCACCCGTGAACTCGCGGTGCATGGTGGAATAATCCGCCGTGGTGTGGACTTCCCCGACGCGCTCAGCATTACCCATGAGGTCCCGTAGATAAGGTGAGCCATCCCTGATTTTGTGAAAATAGACTTCAGGCTCCAAGGAATGCTGCTGGAAATCACTCAAGAGAGTTACCATGCCAATGGAAGTCTTCCCGGCAGAGAGCGGGATATTCCACGACCAGCCGCCTGGCAACCGGGTGATGACAATATTACCAGACAGCGTCCCCGCCTGTAGTGGTATGCCCCGGTAATGCGCATACACCGCGATACGTTTGGGGTAGGGCAGGGGCTCTCTTTCGTGCTTCATTAGTCGCGCGAGGCAAGCCTCCCGCCCGCTGGCATCGAGCAGCCAGTTACAACTAAGAATCGCATCGACACCGGTTGAGCGGCAATCCACCTTCCAGCCTTCGCCTATTCGCAGTACGGAGGTCACCGCAGTTTCCATACGCACCTCACAACCACACGCACGCGCGTGGTCGAGTAGAAGCGCGTCAAACCTCGCCCGTTCCACTTGATAGGTGTACGGATTTCCCGGCACAAAGCCATTGACGGCGAAGCGATTGTGGACGGTATGGCTGCGATCGGGTGTGGTAAACTCCGCTCCATGCTTTTGCAGAAAGCCACCCTGTTCAAACTTCTCCCACACGCCAATGCGTTGCAGGATTGTGTTTCCCTGCGGAAGGAGAGACTCCCCAATCCGGAACCGCGGAAACGCGCACTTCTCAAGGATACACACCCTCCAGCCCTGCCTCGCGAGATAGGCCCCGGCACAGCTACCAGCCGGACCGCCGCCAATGATCACTACATCCCACTTGCCGGGCGATTCCATAAACACAATCAGGGAATGCGCTCGCCCGGGATTCGCAACCCTAATTACGCAGCCTTCGTAGTGTTCGGCCCATTTGTCTAATTGCCTTTTCTCGGACCGGCAGCAAGGCGCGTTCCCAGTCCCGGGGTTGCGTCGCGATAGGACGCGTGGATTTCCGCACCGAAGGCGCAACCGTATGGCCATTTTCCGCAGTAGCAGGTATGCGTTGAAGACCTTTGGGATTCTTGTGTCTCTCTGGGACACCGATTCCCCTTAATGGCAACAAATATCCCCAATAGATAGGCTCAATACAGATACAGAATTGCAGCAGAACGGAACCGGGTGCCTGCATACCCAGCGGTGAGTAGCTGTTGACGATTGCGTGATTTAGGGCATCAGTGGTGGTTTCCTGCAATTGACATGAGTATTCCCAGCTTTTACCGGGGGCGACTCGCTCCGACTCCTTCGGGTTACCTGCATCTGGGGCATGCGCGGACGTTCTGGGTGGCGCAAGAGCGTGCTCGTCAAGGGGGTGGCGAGATTATCCTGCGCAATGATGATCTGGATGTGCAGCGGGTGCGGCGGGAGTTCGTTCAGGGGATGATTGAGGACTTGCAGTGGTTTGGTTTCGAGTGGGCTGAGGGTCCGGACAGGGTGGGGCATTATGGGCCGTATAATCAGAGTGAGCGCAGGTACTTTTATCTGCATATATGGGCGCAATTAGCAGAGAACGGCTGCATCTACCCGTCGCCTCATTCGAGGCGGGATGTGGAGTGTGCGTTGCGGGCTCCGCATGAGGGCGAATGCGAGCCAGTGTTCCCGCCGGAGCTGCGTCCCGAACTGGGGTCGTGGGTGCCTACGGCGACTCCGGGTCTGATGAACTGGCGTTTCCGGGTACGCGATGGGGAGCGAATCACTTTTCATGATGGGTGTGCCGGAGAGCGCACCTACGTGGCGGGGGTGGACTTTGGAGATTTCCTCGTATGGAGAAAGGATGACTCTGCCTCGTATGAGCTGGCTTGTGTAACGGACGATCATGCGATGTGTATCAGTGAAGTGGTGCGGGGCGATGATTTACTGTTGTCCACCGCGCGACAGTATCTCCTCTACCGTGCGCTTGGGTGGGCACCGCCGTTGTTTTACCATGTACCTCTGGTGCGGGATGCCAGCGGAGAGCGGCTTGCCAAGAGGAACCATAGTCTGGCGCTGCGTACGCTACGTGACGAAGGGTACTCGCCTGAACAATTGCGGTCGAGTTGGTTGCATTTAACGGTGAGTTGATGCAGCCTGAGGAGTACTGGAACCCACTGTAATTGCTATCAACTTATGGCTCTAATTGCGCGTTGCCCATGTCCCTTTCTACCGGCGGCTGACGCGCTGATGGATTTTCGTGTGCTGAGTAGTCTGCGCGGTGGGGATGGTGCGGAGTTACACCTGGCGGCGCTGCGCTATGGGCAGTATCTGTGGCTGCAGGGATACACGGCGAGGGCGATTCTCGCTGTGACGCGCTGTTTACATGGCGATTTGCCGGGAGATTGTCAGCTGCTCAATGAGTGGCCCATCCCTTACCAGGCACTGCGGTGGCTTTTCCGCAATCACCCGGGGGATGCCTTTATGGGGAACCCTCGCGTGAGCTTTCAGCATCAGGCGCTGCGCGTTCGTGGGCCACGACAGGCGATTCGGCAATGGAGGTGCTGGGGGGTATGGTATCTGGCAGCGATGGAACTGCCGGCATTGGAGGATGACGCCACGTGTGCCCGTGGTCCGACGATGGAAACTATTTTGCAGGGCCTGCATACACACGGAGTTCGTGGAGAAGCCGGAATGTGGCAGCAGTCTCTGTGGGTGGAGGGGAACTGGGAGGGTAGAAACGACGCAACGGGTGCGAGCACACGGTAGTAAATGCGAGAAAGTTTCAATCATTCACTTAAATACATTTGACAGAGTGAGCCGAAACCTCTGTTTTCTACACTTTTACGCCATGAAAGTAGTTGCATCACTCAAATCCCTGAAGAACCGCCATCCTGATTGCCAGGTGGTGCGCCGCAAGGGCCGTGTTTACGTCATTTGCAAATCCAACCCCCGCTTCAAAGCGCGCCAGGGTTAATCAACCTTTTGTCTCACCATGAAGAGCAATATTCATCCAAAAACCCATCCAGTGTGTTACGTGGACGTATCCACGAACCGCCGTTTCCTGACGAATTCGACCGCCCGGTCTGATAAGAAGGAAACCATTGATGGGGTGGAATACCACCTAATACTGCGCGATGTAACGAGCGACTCACACCCGGCTTATACCGGTGAGAAGCGCTTCGTGGACACCGCTGGTCGCGTTGAGAAGTTCAATCAGAAGTTTACCCGCCGTCGCGCTTAATCCTCTGCTTTGCCTATTTCCAAAAGACCTTCTGCTTCACGGCAGAAGGTCTTTTTATGATCTGAGGATGACCACAGCCAATTTGGATCATTCTATACCATTGGACTCGAATGGAATCCCTTTGTTTTCGTGCTGACTTCAGGATGTGTTAAACTAAAGGTTGCCGGGTTGCACAAAAGTGACTTGATGGTTGCATGGATTTGGAAAATCAACGCTTTGATGGACGTCAACTAGAGGAGATGCGCCCGGTGCATTTTCAGCCAGGAATTGCACCGCACGCTGCGGGGTCCGTACTGGTGAGTTTTGGGAATACGCAAGTGATTTGCGCGGCAACGCTGGAGCCGAAGGTGCCGCGTTGGATGATCGAGCAGAAAGTACAGGGCGGGTGGTTAACTGCGGAGTATTCGATGCTTCCTTACAGCACCCTGGACCGAAAGGAGCGCGATGGTACGCGTGGAAAGGTGGATGGACGGACCATCGAAATCCAGCGATTGATCGGTCGTGCGTTGCGGTCGGTCTGCGACCTGTCGCGGCTCCCGGGGCATACATTGTGGATCGACTGTGATGTGTTGCAAGCGGATGGCGGGACGCGTACGGCATCAATTACCGGTGCGTATGTGGCGGCTCGGATGGCGATTGCGAAGTATGTCCATGAAGGGCGCCTGCCTGAGATTCCGTTTAGTGACTCCGTTGCTGCGATAAGTGTGGGTGTGTGGAACCAGAAGCGAGTGCTCGACCTGAACTATTACGAAGATAAGGACGCCGCAGTGGATGCGAATATTGTCATGACTGGCAAGGGTCGCTTTGTGGAACTGCAAGCCAGTGGAGAGGAGTCCACCTTCGGCGATGACGATCTCACCGGGATGATCAAACTCGCGAAGAAGGGTGTAATGGAACTCACCCTGGCCCAGAACATCTTGCTCAAGCAAGTGGGCGCGCTGTAGTTGTTGGTTACCTAAGTACGAACTGGTAGGTGCCGTAGCACTCGTGCGCGAGCCTGTTTGTGGCTTGGTGGCAGCGCGTGAAACGGTGTTGTTTTGACGTGCCAGATAACCGATATCGCTCAAGAGCGTGTGACGATTGGCCGTAGAACTACTATTTTTACATATAAACACCCTGATTGTATGTAAAAAAAGTATTAAACAATAGGCTTGTCAGTGAAGTATGCGGGTGTATTTCTTTGCTCTACTTCTACTGCTTTACTTCTTGCTGGCTGGTGTTCTTTAACTCCGAAATCGACTGGGCAAATTGTCTGCCACTACTCCAAATTTATCTGTTACGGTGAACCGCGATTGCGGTCGCACTGTGTTCTTAAGACACACGATTGCACTGGCTTACGCGCTGGTAGCGGTGGCTGCGGTGGCTATTTATGTCTTCAAGTTCACACCTTACGAGAATTTCCTCTTCAGCGATATGCAGGGATTCTGGCGGCGTGCGATGGATCGCTACAATGGCAAAGAGTTCATTGAATCGCAGTTTGTCGCATGGCCGCCACTCTATCACGTGTTTTTAGCGAAGCTCTTCGAGCTGTTTAGAGCAATGGGGCATGAATCATGGGTGAGGTTGGAATCAGTTCTTGGGATAAACATCGCTGCATTCGGAGTGTCAGTTTATGCGTTCTATCATATAGCATCCACGTGGTTTGACCGCAGGCTTTTTGTACACCTGGGAACCGCCTTGTATGCATTCGGGTTCCCCTCGTTCTATTTCCACGCATTTCTACTTTCGGAGAATCTGACCGTACCCTTGGTGTTGGTGGCAGTGGCTTGTGTTGTGTGCGGGCGCGGATGGGCTTCGGTTTGCGTTGGGGCGGTTGCCTTTGGTTTGGCAGGGATACTACGGCCTGCATTTGCCCCATTCGGTCTGGCATTCATCGGTTTATTTCTGCTGCGGTACAGATGGAGCTGGCCATTTATCGGCAGAGCAGCGGTCTTTACCGGTGTCTTCTTTATCGTCGTGTTTATTGGCATGGCCGAAGTCGTCCGGATATCCAAAGGGAAGGTAATCGGGCTGTCGGCGAATGGGGGACTGGATTTCTTTATCGCGCAGTCGCACTACCATCGGGTGGACTTGAACTACGACGGCTGGCACTTCTTTGTAGTTGTGCCAGCCTACTCACTGAAACCTAGAAATGGCTTCTATTCGACTACGACTCCTTTCTACAAGCAGGATGAGTATTTCCGGATGGGTTGGCAGCATCTACGACATAATCCGATTCGCCTTTTACAAAATGTGGAGCACGTAAAGAATCTCTTTCTGGCCCGGATGTTACCCAGTCGCAATGATGCACCCGGCTTCAAACAGATCATGCCCGTGTTTCGCTGGTTAAAGATAGCGCTCCTCGCTTCACTGGGGCTCTATTTTTGGCTCTGGAAGCGTCTGGGTGAGCGACAACCCACAGCGATACTGCTGCTCGCCATGATTGGGTTGACGATGTTTCTCTCGTACTGGTTTACAGGCGAGCCACGCTACACCTATGCCATAATGTTCGCATTTTATCTACTCGGGTTAAAGACCGTGGAATGGCTGTTTGGGCAGGGGCGGAGGGCATGGCGCATACTAGGCCTCTACGGGATAATCCTAGCCTCGGGTATCGGCGCT
Source organism: Verrucomicrobiota bacterium (assembly GCA_033762955.1). Classification (GTDB taxonomy): domain Bacteria; phylum Verrucomicrobiota; class Verrucomicrobiia; order Opitutales; family Oceanipulchritudinaceae; genus JANRLC01. The sequence continues at coordinate 15,394 of JANRLC010000087.1, forward strand.
ACAGCCGCAACCGTGCATCAATTGCTCCCCCATTATCCACCGACAGTGGTATGCTCGGTGGGCTCAGGACAACCGCTTACGGAGAGCGTAGCATCCCCACCACAGACTTTCACTGCTGGCTGGATACATTTTCGGTATCAGGAGACGGGTGTACTGCGGCATTGGGATGTGGAGCATGTACCTTTGAGTCAGCCGTGTGAGATGCGCTTTAACACAACACTGACCGTCGATCAGACACGTTCTATTACCCTCGAGTTTTGCTCGGGCTATCCGGTGACCTTGTTCCACAACGGAGCGCAGGTATTTGCTGATTTCGCTGGCAACTATTTCCAACTAGCCAGTTATCCCATGACACTTGAACCAGGGGTTCATTATTTTGAGTTGCATGTCAGCTACACGGGGCAGCGCGGTGGTCTATCACTCTATTACAGTTATATGGAGCATGATTGGTGTCACCGGATTCCCTTTGGAGTCAGTAGTTCTGTCGGGACGTTCTCCCTGCCTTCAGAAAGTTCGGAAAACCAGGCGGAGGTACCACAATGACACCGACGCTTTCGATAATACTGCCTACCTACAATGAAGCGGGAAACATCCTCACTTTGTTGGCAGAACTCGAGCGCCACGTGGTCGTCCCCTGCTTGGATATTATTGTAGTGGATGACGACTCGCCTGACCTCACATGGCAAATCGCACTGGAGTATGCGAAAACTCATCCCGCAGTCAGAGTCCTGAGGCGTACCGAAGACCGGGGACTCGTGAAAGCCATCAACGCGGGCCTCGCTGCAGCCAAGGCTCCATTGGTGCTTTGGATGGATGCCGACCTGTCCATGCCACCGGACCGCATTCCGGCTCTGCTTGCTGCAATTGATGCCGGTGCGGATGTGGCGGTTGGCTCCCGCTATGTAGAAGGTGGGGGCGATGCCCGCTCGGTTAGCACACACCTCTCCGTGCAGAAGCTTCTAAGCAAAGTACTCAGCACCCTGGGCAGCCTGATGCTCGGGTGCCAGTTCAGGGACTGGTCCAGCGGGTTCATCGTGTTGCGCCGCGAGCTACTCGATGGTTACACTCTTCGCGGCGATTACGGGGAGTACTTTATCGACCTTATTTTTCATCTCGTTCGCAAGCGCGGAGCGCGCATCGTGGAAGTACCCTACACCCTGACCCCGCGAATCCATGGCGAATCGAAGACAGCGACCAATCTTTGGGGTTTTGTCCGCCGTGGCCGGCACTACCTCTCTACGCTTTGGCGTGTGCGCTTTGGTGCATCCACGCAATAACACCCTGACATGAATACCCTCTCACTAATTCTCCTCTCCTGCATCCTTACAGCACTCGGCCAGATTCTGTTCAAGGTTGGCATGAAGACCCATGCCCTATTCGAGCTAAGTATTGCAACACTTCCTACTTTATTCGGGCAAATACTCCTCTCGCCAACCATAATGGGTGGCTTTGCGTCCTTTGGCTTGGGCGCTGTGCTGTGGCTTGTCGTCCTTGCTCGCACCGATCTCTCCATTGCGGTACCCCTTTCCAGTCTGACTTACCTGTTTACCCTCGCGGCGGGCTTGCTTCTGTTCGGAGAAGTGCTCACCGCTCAGAAAATCGTGGGCACACTGCTTGTTACTTGCGGCATCGTGTTCCTGTCGTTAAAATGAACTCATCACCACCGAATTACCCTCATTATGTACACTGTCACCCATAAGGAAAAGACACTCGCGATAATAATACCTGCTGGCTACAACCAACCTGGCGTACACTTCTTCACCCCCAATAACTTCTCACAACAGCTCGCCTACATGCATCATCCCGTGGGGCAAAAGATCAAGGCTCATACTCATAATGAGGTGAAGCGTGAGGTCTTGAAAACGCTGGAGGTACTCTTTATTCGCAAAGGGGACCTGCGCGTGGATTTCTACGAGTCCGGCGGTAAATACCTGGAGAGCTACATCATGCATGCCGGGGACACGATCCTCCTCGTTTCCGGTGGGCATGGATTCGAGTGCCTCAATGAAGTTGAAATGATAGAAGTCAAACAAGGACCATTTGCAGGCGATCAGGACAAAACACTACTACCCGCAGTCGAACCCGATGCTATCCGTATCAAACGCCATGGACCCATTCATACCCGTCAACCTGCCAAAGCTTTACGGCAACGAGCTGCAGTACTTAACCCAGTGCATTGAGACAGGCTGGATCTCCTCGGAAGGACCATTCGTCGCGGAGTTTGAGCGGAGGTTTGCGGACCGCATAGGGCGCAAGCATGCCATCGCTGTTTCCAGTGGGACTGCGGCCCTCAGCGTAGCGATAGCCGCACTGAGGCTCGAGCCAGGCAGCGAGGTCATCGTGCCGACACTCATGATTATCTCGTGTGTAGAGGCGATTATGCGCAATGGGCTCTGCCCGGTGCTGGTGGATGCCGAGGCTGACACGTGGAACATGGCAATCGCCGATATCGAGAAGAATATCACCCCGCGAACCCGTGCCATCCTTGTTGCCCACCTCTATGGGCTCCCTGCTGATATGGACCCACTGCAAGCCCTCGCAGATAAACATGGGCTTATAATAATTGAGGACGCAGCGGAGATGCTTGGGCAGACTTACAAGAACCGCAACTGTGGTACCTTTGGCGCACTCTCCACATTCAGCTTTTACCCAAATAAACTCATCACCACTGGCGAGGGAGGCATGGTGGTCACCGACGATGACGAGTTTGCATCGCGGGCCAGGAGATTTCGTAATCTCTGCTTCGAACCGCAACGTCGTTTCTTGCATGAGGAGATGGGCTGGAATTTCCGATTGACCAATCTACAGGCTGCCGTCGGCCTCGCACAGCTTGAGCACCTGGATGAAGCCATTCCACGAAAGCGTGCGATTGGGCGTCGCTATCAGGAGGGCCTTTCAGGGCTGAAATCCTTTGAGTACCCAGTCGCGCAAACGAGTTTCGCGGATAACATCTACTGGGTCTATGCGCTTGTCCTCACACAAGAGGTGCCGGGCGACGCGCTCGATGCCATGGAGCGCCTTCGACTGCACGGTGTGGGCACCCGACCCTTCTTCTGGCCGATGCACGAACAACCTGTATTCCTACGCCAGGGACTCTTTATCGGGCAGTCTCACCCCGTAGCCGAACGCCTTGCACGGCGCGGGTTCTATCTACCCAGCGGTCTGGGCATGACGGACGGACAGATTGACACAGTTATACAACGAGTCAGAGAGCTTTTTTCATGAGTGTATTTGAAGACTACGCCACCATCTACCAAGCCTTCTACAGGGATAAAGACTACGCTAGTGAAGCTGCTTATGTCCTCGACACACTCCGACAGTGCGGCCTCGCCGGGCACTCACTGCTGGAGCTTGGCTGCGGGCAGGGAGGCCATGCGCTCCCTTTCGCGCGTCTTGGTTGCACGATAACCGGCGTGGATCGCAGCGCAGGGATGATTGCGCGTGCAAATGAGGTCAGCAAGAGCCTGTCGGCAGAGGCGGCGGGGGCCATGCTTTGTATGGAAGGGGATGCACGAACCGTGCGCCTGTGCTGCACCTTCGATGCAGTGGTATCGCTCTTCCACGTCATCAGCTACATGCCCGGGAATGAGGATGTTCTTGCCATGCTGGCCACTGCAAGGGCACACCTTCAGCCCGGTGGTCTTTTTGCCTTCGATTACTGGTCTGGTCCGGCTGTGTTACAGGACCCGCCTGTAATTCGCATCCGTTCTGTAGAACACGAAGGCGCAACAGTCACCCGGCTGGCCTCACCGACATTGCGCCCCGCTGAGAACCGCGTGGATGTGCACTACACCTTCACCGTTGAGCAAGGCATTCTCCGGCATAGCTTCGAGGAAGTCCACGCCATGCGCTATTTCTTCGTCCCCGAGTGGCCTCACTTTGCCCGACAGTCAGGGTTTGAAGTCATCGCGAACTGTGAATGGCTCAGCCCCATGAGCGAGCTGCCTCGTTCATGGAACGCCTACTGCATTCTCCGCGCAGTTTGAAGCAGGACAATCGCTGGCGAGTCAATCACGTCACCGTCGTGTCAACTAAACGAAAAAGGACACCTCGCCAAGAGGTGTCCTTTGAAATTAATGAGACTGGCTACAGGTACCCGATCCGTTGATCGTTCAGACTAGAAGTCCCAGGCAGAGGAAAGGGCTATATTGTGGCCCGCCCAGTCCTTACCCTTTTCATAATAATAATTCAGGCGGAGTGATATCTTCTTGGAAATGCGGTAGCCCCCGCTTACACCCATCGTGTGGTACTTATTGCTGTCCAAATTCCCCTTGGTTAAGTAGTTGAAGATGTAGTAACCGCTAAAAACCCAGCGATCTACGGGAACAATCGCCTGTACCCCATTCGCAAACACGACCTGATCGTTGGTGGGTTCTGCGTAATCATCCCACTTGAAGGTGAAGTGGTAGGTGACAGAGTTACCCACGTTCAGAATCAAGTTATCGCTAATCTTATACAGGTAATTGCTGGAGAGCCCGGGAGACATGAGAAACGCGCCTCGTAGATAGTCCGAGGTGCGGATACCAAGACCCACCGATGGTGTCAAAGTCCAGCGATAATCGGTGCCATCTTCCTTGATATAAACACCATAGGGCACGCCGAGTGTCAGCCCATAGCCCTTCAGGGTAACATTCATATCCGCGAAGTCACTGTAAAGAAAGCGCGCCTTGATGCTGCCTGAAACACGCGGTGTGAACTTGTGCTTGTAGGGCACTCCGATTGAGTGGACTGTGCCGTCCGAGCCATTGGCATCATACCAACCGTAAGTATATTCAGCGCCCAGTTGTTGCCCGGTGCTTTCAGCGCCCATCTCATCATTGTACTCACCCGCAGCCGCATCTGGATCGGCGAATGAATGACTGGAGAAGGCATCCTTTGACAGAGCATAGGCCTCCGCAATCGGGCTTCCGCCCACTACATCAGTAAAATAGGTGTTACCGGTGATTGATGCACAAACAGGTAGTGCCGCGAGGAGCAGCACCGAGGCTATGGTAAGATTTTTGACAGTTTTCATAGTATGTTTATAGACGTGGTAAATGACCCGTGTTATGTACCTTAACTACGGGAAATCAAGCAAGGCAAATGTGGCCATCTCACAAGTACCTTAAGTGCCATGGGTCCGATAGATGCTGGTGATTGCGACCGCCATCAATAGTGCGCAGGGGCTTTAGTACGCATCCACCTATTTTATCAGGTAGCCGGGATATTCCTGTCGGTCGCGCTGGCGTGCCACAGGCTCCTTTCAACGGAAGAATACGCCGAAAACCACAGTCTGCTACTCCGCGTGCGCCGAATGCGGGTCTGTGAGTACTGTCCGGTGTTCCGTACAATCTGTAATGGGGTTCAATCACAGTGGATGGCAGTCTATTAACCCTTGCCACAACTCCAGGAACCCTTGCCGCCACTCCAGGAACCCTCGCCACGACTCCATGCGAGCTTGCCGCCACTCCAGGAACCCTTGCCACGACTCCAGGAACCCTTGCCACGACTCCAGGAACCCTTGCCACGACTCCATGAACCCTTGCCGCGACTCCATGCGAGCTTGCCGCGACTCCAGGAACCCTTGCCACGACTCCATGCGAGCTTGCCGCGACTCCATGCGAGCTTGCCGCGACTCCAGGAACCCTTGCCACGACTCCATGCGAACTTGCCACGACTCCATGCGAGCTTGCCACGACTCCAGGAACCCTTGCCACGACGCCATGCGACCTTGCCGTCACTCCATGCGAGTTTACCGCGACTCCATGCGAGCTTACCTTCAGTCCGTGGACGTTTGGTGCTTGTATTACCTAGGTGCCGAGTGGTCCATCCCTACTTGTACAGTGGCCCGTAGTTCTGACACGCACGGAAGTCTGCCCCCTCGAGATCCGCAGTCCCGAATGCTCTCCATGCGCTGGGGCGGAAGATCCGGGATTCCTCTACATTGTGCATATAGACAGGAATACGCAGCATGGAGGCCAGGGTAATATAAAGGTGCCCGACGTGTCCGGTGGTCAGGACGCAGTGATTCGCGCCCCACTGGTTCATCACTTCATAGGTGCTGCTGAAAGCACCCTTTCCTGTGAGTCGAGGGGCGAACCACGTAGTGGGCCAGGTGGGATTGGTGCGCTGGTCCAATATATCGTGAACCGCGTCCGGGAGGGCGATTGTTGTGCCTTCGGCGATCTGCAAGGCTGGCCCAAGCCCCGCGACGAGGTTCAGGCGGATCATAGTCGAGGGCATGTCGCCCTGTGTCTTGAAGCGTGTGCTCCAGCCACCGCCGGGGAAGTACTCCGTAATTGAGGGATGCCAGGTTGTAGCATCCAGGCAGGCTTGGACCTCCGTCTCAGATATCTCCCAGAATGGCTTGAAAGTAGGTTTGCCATCGGTGCCGGTTTGCAGACCTGTGCCATCCAGTGCGGCAGGTCCCGAGTTTATAAGATGTAATAACCCACTGGCTGCCTCACCCGTTAACTTATGCCCCGTAATGCGCTCAACTGCTGCTGCACTCCAGTAAGTGCGCAAATCCGCAAATAGCTGGGCAGAGTTCGTCAAGAGCCATCCAAAGAGCATGCCTGCGCCATTAAGCGCATCATTCTCCGTTGCTACGATGTAGGGTGCGCGGCGACCATTCCAATCAAAGGAACTGTTGAGGATTGCCTCAAGGAAATCACCATTCGGAAAATAGTCCGTCCACTGACGCTGCCCCTGAAACCCGGATGCTATGGCGTGATGGCCCAGTGCTTGCTCGCCGAAGCCCATTGCGGCCAGCTTTGGGTTGCCCACCATGAGATCGCGAGCGATTAGTGCCATTTTTACGGACTGCGACCACTCTTCATCGAGTTTTGCACGGCTGCGGGTCTTGGCCGGACTATTGTAGTCCTTGCCCTCTTTGCAGTTTTTCTTCACCCAAGCCAGCGCACGCTCGTACTCTTCTACATCGTAGATACCGTGCTGCATGCGCCCTACAAACTCCGTCATATCCACAGACTCGACCCTCATGCCCAACTGGCTTTCCCAGAAGCCCGGGTCCACCACACTCCCCGCAATCCCCATGCTGGTGCCACCCATCGCCAGGTAGGCCTTGCCGCGCATGATGGCCACGGCGAGTCCGCAACGCACAAAGCTGATAATCTTCTCCGCAACATCCACAGGGATGCTCAGGTCTCCGGCATCCTGTACATCCTTCCCGTAGATGCCAAATGCAGGCAAGCCCTTCTGGGTATGTCCAGCAAGTGCCGCTGCCAAATACACTGCGCCCGGGCGCTCGGTGCCGTTAAATCCCCAGATCGCCTTAGCAGTCAGCGGATCCATGTCCATGGTTTCCGAGCCATAACACCAGCAAGGAGTAACTGTAAGGGAGACGCCTACATCATGCAGACGAAACTTCTCGGCACAAGCTGCTGCCTCAACGACACCACCGATACACGTATCGGCAATCACGCAATCCACCGGTTCGCCATTCGGATAACGCACAGCGGAGCGAATCAGCTCCACTACGGACTGGGCTTGCTGCATCGTCTGTGCGTCAAGCGATTCGCGCACACCACCGAGGCGGCCATCAATAGTCGGGCGGATGCCCACTTTGGGATATTTTTTGAGGAGTGACATAATACCCATAAGTATAGTGTAACTCGCATGACCGCGCCATGGGCATTCTTGTCTTGGCATGGATAAAGTTGACCGTTAATACCTCCGCATGCGACTAAGTCCGGGAACTCCAGCCCCGCTGGAACTCTCCAAACAAATCAGCAAGGGACGCTATAGTGTCGTTCCCGCAAATGCACAGGAAAAGCTCCCACTACTCTGCGCCGGACGGGAGATTACACAGCCCTGTTATCTTATTGAGCGCGACGATTACCCCTTTTGGGTACTGGAGCTTATTACGGAGGGCGCGGGTACCTTTCACTGCTTGGGAAACAACTACGCCATTGGCGCCGGCTCTTGTTTCTTTTATGGACCACGACTCCCACACCGCCTCTGCAGCGACGCTGCAAACCCACTGCACAAGTACTTTATTGCGATCCGCTCCGGAAAGCCTCCCAAACTATGGACGCAAGCCGGGTTACTCCCCGGGCAGCATCGGCAGCTTCGGCATACCACCGCCGTACGTGCACTCTTTGAACAGATACTGGAGGAGGGAGAACAAGGAGGCAGTGAAACACCAGCCATTGTTGCCGCACTCCATCACGTGCTATTGCTGAAGATTGGAGCCTCGGAAACGACCTCAATGCCACACAGCGATTCTGCACGACTCTATCACGCTGCACTGGATATTATTGACCGCGAGTTTACCCAAATTGTCACGCAACAAGAGATAGCAGACCGTATCGGAGTCACTCCCGAATACCTCTGCCGACTCTTTAAGCGCCAACAGTCCATCTCACCTTACCAGCTCCTTCTGCGCCGCAAACTCAACCACGCGGAGCGCCTCCTGCGCAATGGCCCATGGAATGTCCAGGCCGCTGCCGGCGCGGTGGGGTTCTCGGATCCGCTCCATTTCTCCCGTATGTTCAAGCGACAACTGGGATACACCCCGAGTGCATTATGGGAGACAGGCGAGGGGAGAGGGTAGGGGGAGAGAAGGGGAGTTAGTGAGTTGTTTGAAGTGGCACGGGCATCTTGCCCGTGTGTCTTCCTGCGATCGAGGAAAATGGCGAGTGACCAATCCAGCCTTTATCGGTGGATGCCGTAGTATCTGTTAGCGTAGAATTCATGGCATTCTGTCGCACCATCGGGGCATCGGAATCCCAAAGGGATTCTGTCCCAAAGCCCGGGGTTGGCCGCAGCCCGGGTAAATGTAAGAAAACCGGACAACCCCAACGGGGTTGCGTCCGTATTGCTGTCTGCGGGATATACGCCGCAAAGACGGACGACGCAACCCCGTTGGGGTTGATGTATCTTTCACATCCTTACCACATCATTTCTACACTCCGATAATTAGTCATTTTTCACGGTCCTTGGCATGTTTCCATTTTCCCCTTTAGTATGAAAGGAAATTGACGACAAGCCGATGTCCCTTTTGGATAATACTGCCAAGGAAGTCGATGCGGCCTTGGCGGACGTCTACCGCAACGAGAGCGATTGTCTCGTAGCGAGTGGCAACGAAGCGAAAGTTAACCGCATCAAACTCAAATAAGCGTAAAAGGAACCCATGTTTTCAGGTATCGTCGAAGAAGCAGGCAGAGTTGTAACATTTCAGGAAGGCCCTCAGAGTTGGCGGCTCACCATCGCGGCCAATACTGTCCTTGAGGGTATCGCCCAGGGTGACAGTATAGCGGTCAATGGCTGCTGTCTCACAGCGATAGCCTTTACTGACACCACTATTTCCTTTGATCTCCTCGGTGAGACTGTCCGCCTGACCTCCTTCAAGCACCTTCGTCCCGGGGCCAAGGTGAATCTTGAGCGCAGCTTGAAATTCGATGGCAAAATTGGCGGGCACTTTGTCACGGGGCACATCGACATCGCCAGTCCCGTCGAGGTATTCGAGGCACGGGGGAAGGATCACTACTTGCGCGTTACACCCCAGCCTGAACTGCTTCGCTACATCATTCATAAGGGCAGTATCGCAATAGACGGCATCTCCCTTACAGTGGCTGAAGTGGATGCCACCGGGTTCGCGGTGTGGCTCATTCCGCATACGCTTGCGGTGACGAACCTCTCCGAACGCGTAGCTGGCGATTTGGTCAATCTGGAGTTCGATCTGCTGGGCAAGTACGTGGAAAAACTCCTCCCCGGGTTGCGTGGGATTGAGCGGTCGGTCTAGGTTATTCAAATAGGTACACTAATTACCTAAAGAGTAATCCTGGAAAGGAAAATGGTGGGTGATCAATCCATGCTTTTCCGAGGATGCCTATGGCATGTTTTTGTTTAGCGTATGCCAAGGCCCTACGGGACACATTCCGCGCCGAAGGCGCAACCACTCTTGAGCCCAGGGCATCGCCCTGGGTATCGATTATATTTTATTCAATGAGCCCTGAAGGGGCGATACCCGTCTTTCAGCAATCGCTGTTTCGCCCTTACAGGGCTTATAGATAAAGGGGGTAACCATTCCCAGGGCGATGCCCTGGGCTCATGAGTTGATGCACCTTCGGTGCGACAGAATGCCATGAATCTACGCTTAACAGGTACCCTGTTTTTTGCAGGCCGGTTCCGTCTATCAAACCAGCACATATCCATCCATCCGACTTTGTCCCTTTGTGCCTACCTTCCGAACCTCGTTCTCTGTGCCTACAAGAAAACAACTGGTTGCGTAGAAAACAATTTGCAGTAGGCAGATGAAAGCTAAAGGCTGTAAGGACTCTTTTAATTCAATTAACTAGAAATCCCCAGCAATGAAGAACGACATCGTTATAGACTACATCAAGGCGAATTGGGACCGCTCTATTTACCGGGATGCGAATGGCTCCGGGTTTATGGGGTTGGATATCCCGTATCCCTACACCTCGCCGTGTATTAAGGGGGAGGGGCATTTCTACTTCTTCTTTTACTGGGACACTTATTTCACGAATCTGGGGCTCTTGCGCCATGGGCGTCATCAGCAGGCGAAGGATAACATCCGGAACATGCTGTGGCTGATTCAGGCGAATGGCTATATGCCCAACCATGTGGGGATTTATAACCGGTCGCAGTCGCCGTACTTATGCCGCATGGTTAAGGAGTATCTCGCCGCAACAGGGGACGAGGCGTTTCTGCCCGAGTGTGCACAGGGGCTGCGCCAGGAGTATAACTTCTGGTTCACCGCGCGAAACACGCCCACGGGGTTGAGTCGCCATGGGCACCACGACACCGCCGAAGGGTGTGCACACTTTTACGACGGGGCACTGGTTGGTCGTCTTGGACTGCCGAAGGATGTGCCATTCGCCGAAAAGGCGATAGTTGGTGGGCACTTCATGGCGAATGCGGAGGCGACTTGCGACTTTAGCAACCGGTTTGATTCCCGCTGTATGGATTTCATCCCTGTGGACTTGAACTCGCTGCTCTATGAGTATGAGCTTTTCCTTGGGGAATGCAGCGCGAAGCTGGGCTGGAAGGAAGACGCGCTCTGGGCGAAGCGAGCCGCACTACGGATTGTGCGGATGACGCGCTACTTATGGAACGAGGAGCAGGGGCTCTTTCTGGATTATGATTTTGTGAACGAGAAACCCGGCAAGGTCCCCGCGCTTACGGGTGTGCAGGTGATGGCGAATGGCGTGGCCACCAAGGAGCAGGCCGCGCGGATTGTGGCCAATCTCCCGCTCTTCGAGCGTGCCCATGGAGTGGCGTACACGTCGGAGGTGCCGGGGTGCAGGCAGTATCAATGGGCGTTCCCCAACGTCTGGCCTCCCATGGTCTATATGACAGTCGATGGGTTGCGCAAGTACGGGTACGAGACGGATGCGCGCCGGATTGCCAGCAAGTACTTGGAGACGACAAGACAGCTCTTTGCCAAGACTGGTCAGCTCTGGGAAAAGACGGATGCAGAGGTAGTGCAGGTCGCTGGCGGTGAGTACAAGGCCGCACCGATGATCGGCTGGACTGCTGGCGTGTATATCGCTTTGAAAGAATATCTGGAGACCGGCGCCAACGCATAATTATCAATGAATACCTTTGCCCCCTTGGGGAGCTTCTCCGCGACTGGCGATTTATGGACACGGCTATGCCGGAACCTTGCCCGAATGGAGGAGGAGAAGTACTGGCCAGCGAATCTGTTCCAGCGGGAAAAGGAATTTACCAACTGGCCTGGAGATACCGAGGGCCGGACAATTCTGGCTTGGGTGCTGCTGGCTCAGGCAACAGGGCACGCTCCCCGGTATTTGGACCAGGTCCTGAAACTCTGGCCCAAAGAGGTGAATGAACGCGGGTATTTTGGCAAGATTTACCAGGACGGGATCAGCGAGCAGCAGCTCTCCTCGCACGGATGGGTGCTGCGGGCCCTGGCCGAGCTGGAGCGGTGGCGACCCAATCAAGGCGCCCGCGCGCTGGCGCTGCCGATCATTGAAAACCTATTTCTGCCCACTGCTGGAATGTATGGCGCGTACCCGATAGACCCAGCCGCTCGGGTAACGGCGGGGCAGTACTCCGGTACACATTCGAAACAGATCGGGGACTGGATACTCTCCACGGATGTGGGGTGCTTTGTGATAGGCATGGACGGTCTGATCGATGCCTATGATGTCTTCCGCGATGAGCGTCTCGTGCCCATGATCGACGCGATGCTTGCACGCTTTCTAGAGATAGATCTGGCTCCGATTGAGGCGCAGACTCACGCCACACTTACGGCGCTGCGCGGGCTAATCCGCTGGGCAGAGATTCAAGGAAGACCGGAACTGATCGCAGCGGCGGTGAAACGTTACGCGCTCTACACGGATTTGGCATGGACGGAGCATTACGCGAACTACAATTGGTTCAATCGCCCCCTCTGGACTGAACCGTGCGCCATGGTGGATTCGCTGATGGTGGTTATGGCACTCTGGCAGCACACCGGCGAGTCGCGCTATCTCGAGCATGCCCATCTCATCTGGTTTAACGCGCTGGGCCACGGCCAGCGTGCGAATGGTGGGTTTGGGTGTGACAACTGCCCCGGTGCCGATGGGAGTGAGAGTCTGTCGTTCTCCGTTTACGAATCCCACTGGTGCTGCACCATGCGGGGCGGGGAAGGCCTAGCCCGGATGACACAGTATCAGGTCGCTCGCGAGGGCAGTACGCTCACGTTGCCTTTCCTACTATCCGGTGATTATGCCGATGCGGATGGGTTGCGGATAAGTATAGAGTCCGGATACCCACTCACGGCGAAGGCCACGATTAAGGTGGATGGGAATCTCGAAGGCATTCGGAAACTACGGATATATCTACCCGTCTGGATTAAAGATTGCCTCTGCGAAAACGGCACCCGTACGGGCGAGTGGCTGGAAGTCGATGTGATCAGCCCCTTGACCCTCACACTCGAAGGCACTTTGGTTGAAACCTCACGAGCGCTACTGGCCTCAACCACGGCATACATCGAGAAATCGGCGAAGCCAGGGAAAGAGTATAAGGTCTTCATGCGTGGTCCGCTTGTCCTTGCTGGAAAGCCAGGCGTGGTCTGCGATTGTGGAGACCCGGCGCATCTCCAGCCGATCTACCAAGGGTATCTCGACGGCGTGGTGGCCAAAGAAAGCTCGGGGCGCAAGCTCTTGTTCCCTGTGGCAGGAGCGTAACTGCGCACCAACCCGTACCTACCCTAATCGCGGGAGGCTCTCTCCATCCTGCCAGATGGCATCGACGAGGAGCGTGTGGCGGTGCTGTGGCAAGCCGCGTTCGCGTCTTCGATACTGGAAATCGAGCAAGTCCACCGCGGCGCGGAACATGGCTTCCATGCTCATGTGAATGCCGGCCACCGATTTGTCATCGGCTTGAGAGGTGAGTGTGGCCCAGGGAAGAGCGGCGAGGTCATGGGGTAATCGGTCACGGATTGCAGTGTAGCCGTAAAGGATGGCTGTAGGTCTGGCGCTCCTTAAGCGGTCGATATCGGCGGTAGCCATGCTGGCGATTCTCTCACCTACGAAAGCTTGCACCATGCTTATGGTAGGATGCATTTCCTTATACTGGAGGAATGCAGCTTGTTGCCGCTCATTTTCACGACTTAGATCGGGGGCTTCCTGGATGAATCCAATTCGCTTGTACCCGTGATTCACCATCCGAGCAAAGGCTTCGCGGGTGGTGTCGAAACTATTGTTGATTACTCGATGAACGGCTGGCGCGTACCGACTCTCTATCGCGGCCACCCAGGAATAGGCGGGCCAGTCCAGATGGTCCCAATCGAAACGGTGGGCGAGGGCGGTGTCATACACCCGGTCCAGCAACACGCCGCAAACACCACGGGCACGGAGGATGCGGTTGATCGTGCGCGCGCCTCCCTGCTGCCTCAGGCCAACCGGGGTGATGCTGTAGCCCAGCTTTCCAGCGAGTGAACCGAGCAAGACAAGCTCTTCTCGCTTGTTCACACTGTCAGGCTGTTCGCAGAGGTAGGCCCAGTTTAAGGAGCATTGTCTATCTTCCCGCCGCCAGCGCTCCTGGCTGAGTGCAGAGAGAGCCGGGTCCGGCACGTAGCCCAGCGCTGCTGCCATCGCGCGCACTTTGTCCACTGTACCTGGGTTTACGCTGGGGTCGTTCTGTAATGCCCGGCTGACGGTGGACTTATTCACGCCCAGATGCGAGGCGATGTCTGCCAGGGTTACACGTTTTGCAGGCATGCGGTGACGATTTTAAGTGGCAGGAACGCGATCAACAGTGATTCTTGCGCCAGGTCCACGAAGTGAGACTAGCAAACCGCAGCTTGCTTAAAATTGTCAAGATGTTACGCTCCTGTATCAGTTCTGCAGGGTTCTGCATGATTCTGCCCCAGCACTTCTATTACTTATACCCAGTCTTCATCCCCATGAAATTCGTTTATTCGCTGATGCGTCTGACGCTGCTCGGTTTTCTCATCGCTGCCAGCCTTCGTGCTGATGCTCCAGCCCAGTTCAAATCCCTCGGCATTGGCCTGGGTGGGTTTAACTACTACACAGCGGGCCCGTTTGCGAATACCATGATGACCGGTGGTGACTGGCTGGAGTTTGGTCCCAGTGAGTGGGGCTCCTCCGTGATTGCGTGGAATAATCCGCAGTTCGACAGCAATGGTTACCCGAAATACCTTAATACCAATAAGAAACTCCGCATGCTCATGTGGCCCTACGGCGGTGGCTATGGGAACCGTCCAGCCACCTGGCCGAGGCGCGATGGGCAGGGCTTCGGCAAGGTGGTGCTCACCTGGCAGGGCGACGCCGATATCCGCTTGGCTGGTGGCACGTACCTCGGTGCGGAGTCCAGCGGAGCTTCCACAGGCAGGCTGGTTAACGGAAGACGCGTTTACCGCTACACCGCGAACTCGATGAGCAACCTGACGGTTGAGGAAATCAATGCAGCCAATCCAGTGACCAACATTGCAGTATGGTTACCCGATCCAGCCGACCCGCAGAATAAATCGCTGGAAGGCAAGTTCTGGCACCCGACATTTATCCAGCGTCTTCAGGACTTCGATCTCAACCATATTCGCATGATGGACTGGGGTGATACCAACCAGAGTCCGCAACAGGACTGGTCGGATCGCCGCCTGCCTGTGCATCGCTCGCAGCATGGGTTGCTCAATACTCGCGCTCCTGCCAACGGATTTACTGGCAATCGCCCCACTGGTATTTGCTGGGAGTACATGATCAGCCTCGCCAATACGCTGAACCGCGATGTCTGGCTCTGTGTGCCCCATCTGGCGACGGATGACTACGTCACCAATCTCGCTAATCTCGTGCGCTATGGCTCCGATGGCGTCAACCCGTACACCTCAGCCCAAGCCAGCCCGGTCTTCGCTCCGCTCAACCCAAACCTGCGCGTATATGTGGAGTACTCGAACGAAATCTGGTCGAGCGGGAACTCGTTTCCCCAGGGCAATTGGGCGCAGGATCAAGCCAACGCCCTGGGCATCACCAAGCCGCGGTTTAATGCCCGGCGGTTCTGTCAGATTTGGAGCAAGTTCCAAGCGATCTTTGGCGGGTCTGAGCGGATAGTGCGCGTCGCAGCGATCTTCACTGGCAGTTCCAGTTACTCCGATCCGTTCCTGCAGGAGATTAAGAATTATGGGCCGACCCTTACTCCGGCGGTGGCGGTTGATGTGGTGTCGCCCACCACTTACTTTGGTAACGGGATTCAAGACTGGGCCTACCAGACCGCGATTACCTGGCGTGGGACCGCTAACCAATGGTTTCTTACCTCGGCGGACTTTACTGCAGGCTCGACCACGCGTCCGGTCTCGGTTGCTGCGAATGATGCCTACTGGACCTCGACCAAGTTTGCCAGCGATCAGGCTACTGGTTTCAACGAGTGGAAACGCCGCATTTTTTCCGGCTCCAACAGCCAGGGCGGCGGGTTTGATACCACTGGAATGGGAGGCGGGTACGACGATTCCGTGCGGACCATGATTCAGACCATCTTTGGGCGGCCTGTCCCACTCGTCAGTTACGAAGGCGGACCCTCGCTGTACTCGGACTATCTCGATGGGGGCGACGCGCGCGATGATGGGATAACCACCTTTATGGAAGCGATGAATCGCCGCTCCGAGTTTGCCGAAATTTACCGCGTGCAGATGAACATGGCCGCTGCCAAGGGGCTGCGCTCGCATTCCCTCTTTGTCGATGTATCGCTCTGGGGCAAATACGGTCAGTGGGGGCATCTGGAGTACCCGGACCAGAACCCGCTAGATTCAGTTAAGTGGCAGGCGATGCTCGCCCACGAGGCAGACATGAAGACGATCCGCCATGTGGACGATCTGCTCGGTACGCGCCCGCAGTTTACCACGGCACCTGTACTACCCACGGCCACATATTTGCAAACGTACTCCGCGGATATTGTCGTTACCGGCGGTGAGTATGGCATCTGGCAGAAGCCAAACTTCACTCTGGTGAGTAGTCTGCTCAGCACCGGTTTGACAGTGGCTCCCGTGACGGGCGATGACTTCCGTTTGCGTGTGCGCGGCGTGCCCACACAGGGTGGGCCGAACTATCTTTATATCCGTGTAACGGATGGCGATGGCGACCCGGCGTGGCGGGTGTTTAGTTTCTATGTAGCGGGCGGAGCGGGTACGTTGGTGGAAAGTGATTTCACTGGCACCAATCCAGCACTGAATCTTCCCTGGACGAAGACGCTGACCAAACGCGAGGGCTTGGGCTTTTCTGGATGGCAGCGCGGACTGGCGTACACTGGGAGCGGAGGTACCGTCGGCGGTCGCGGAGTGAATGTCTATGCTGCGAATAATGGGATCAAGTTCAGTGTAGACCAAGGATCGCAAAATGAGTCGGACTCTACGCTGGCCAGTGCGCTTGCGGATGACGAATACTGGAAGTTGACAGTTACTCCGGTGGCGGGCACTCCGCTAAGTCTGCGCAAGGCAGAAGTACGCTTCACCCACCTTCGCGACGAGTACCACACCGTGCGCAATTGGGCCGTATTTACCAGTATTGGCGGCTACAGTGCGGCTGCGGCTGTCTATACAGCACCCCGTACCACATCCATGGGAGAATCTGTGGAGTATGTTTTCCAGTTGCCCGACACCGTGGACTATCAAAACCTTACCACGCCTGTGGAACTGCGCTTCTATCCCTATGGCAGTCAGTATGCGCACAAGGCAACACTCACTGGCTTCAAGCTTACGGAGGCATCAACCACCACCCTGCCAGACCCATTTGTTCTCTGGCAACAAGCGCTTCCCTGGAATGGCGCCAGCAATGCCAGCGCCGATGACGCCGATGGCGATGGGCTGAGCAACCTCTTGGAGTATGCGCTTGGCACGAATCCGCTTCTTGCCAGCTCCACGGATACTCGCTTTCTCGGTGCCGTCGCTGCCTCGGAGCCCATGCAATTCACCTTTGTGCGCATAGCGGATCCCAAGCTCACCTATATAGTGGAGGCAACCGATGACCTAAGCCTGGCAACCTGGCCCACGGTCCTCTACACCAGTACGGGAGCCGCGAATGTTGCCGGTATGGTGACCGTAAGCGATATTCCGAACGTATCCACCACCGCGCGCTTTATCCGGTTGCGGGTTGTTTTGCCGTAGGGGAAGGGGAGGGGGGGGAAGGCAGAGTAGTTAGTAGTCAGTAGTTAGTAGATAGTAGGAAAGGCAGAATGCAGATGGTAGAAGGCAGAAGAGCAAACGTTTCTGAATAGGACGGTGGCCATTAATTTATTGGCCCGGAGGGCCATCCCCGTCCGAAGGGGACGGTATGCATCTTAGCCTCAGGTTTTAACCTGGGGTAAACGGTGTAATTAGTAACACAAGTCCCGAAGGGACGGCTGAAGGGCTTTAAAATTCGCCTTTAGGACGAAGGAAATAGAACGTTCGTTTCGACTGCTTTGATGCCCTCCATCCAGGCGTCCCTCCGGGACTTGGTCCGTGTATGTATGTTTACCCCGGGTTGAAACCCGGGGCTAAGATGCAGGTCGTCCCTGCGGGACTGCATTCTTCTCATGGAGCATGGCGCAAGATAATGCTCACAACACACAAAAAATGGCCAAAGTCCAGATTGGCCCGGAGGGCCATCGACTATTAGCCAGTGGTGAAAACCACCGGAAATGAGTATCCTGCCATCTTGAATCTTCAATCTTCAATCTTCAATCTTGAATCTTCAATCTGCAATCCGCCTTCTGCCTTTTGCCTTCCTTCATCCGCTCACATCCCTGGTGCGAGCACTACGATCTTCAATCCTTCTTGGCGCAGGTTCATGGCAAATGCGTTGCTGATTTGATCGAGCGGGAAACGGTGGGTGATGAGTTCCTCAACGGGGAGACCAATGCCTTGGGCGCGGCGCAGAAAGTTATAGGCCACAGGGTACTCTTCCACTGCATAGACCCAGGAGCCCACGAGGGTAATCTCCTTCTGGCAAATGTCGAAATGCGGGTTGATTTGGGCGGGCCCATTGTCCACGAAGAAGCCGACCTCGCAGATACCGCCACCGCGTTTCACGAATTTCCAGACATTGCTGGCGGCGAGTGGGCTCCCGGTACACTGAAAGGCAAAGTGCGCGCCGCGATCCTTGGTAGCCTTCTTAACGGCGCCGACCAGCTCATCCAGACTCGGGTAGTGCTTGATGTTAATAACATGCTCTGCACCTAATTTCGCCGCCATGTTCAGGCGGTTATCATCGCCGTCAACAGCCACAATATGCTGCACACCAAACGCACGCACTGCCGCGAGCATGAGAAGTCCTATGGGGCCGCAGCCCTGTACCAGCACACGACTGCGGAAGTTCAGCAACCCCGTGGACTTGGCGCGCTCCAGCGCGTGTACGACTACTGCGGCGGGCTCAATCAGCATCCGCAGGTTTAGGTTCATGTCGTTGACAGTAAAGAAGGTAGAGCCCTTGCGAATGATCAGGTACTCCGCGAACCATCCATTCAGATGATTCTCCGGCTCATCTTTCATCAGGCCATAGACGCCGAGGTTATCGCACAGATTTTTCCGCCCCGGAGTGTACAGGCAGGCCTCGCACTGTCCGCAGGTCAACACACTGGTCACAATCTTGTCGCCGACTTTTACAATCTTTCCAGAGCTGTCCCGCTGTACATTGCGCCCCAGCCGCACGATCTCCCCCGTGCCCTCGTGACCTAGCACCACAGGAATGAGGTTAAACGGGTCCTTCTTAAACTCGTGCAGATCGGTGCCACATATCCCGCAGCCCTCCACACGCACGAGAATCTCATCGTCCGTGATCTCCCGAATGGGGAAACTCCGCAGCTCCAGTCGCTCTTTGTCGACGAGTACCGCAGCTCTGGCCTGTGTCGGCACAGCAGCACGCGGGCCAGTCGCCCCGCTGGGCAGTCCACCAAGCCGCTCTTCCAGCACTTGACCAATTACACGAGCCACCATTTCCGGATCACAGGGATTCACACCGATGATGAAAGCCAATGCAGCGGGGCTTCGTCAAGGAAGGAAGGAGGCACAAGGCAGAAGGTTGAAGGCAGATGGTGGTGCATCCCGAAATCATTGTGGCTATGAAGATAAACGTTTACCCGGGGGGCGATTGGGCATCTCGCCCATGCTCGGGTTCTGTGATGTCGCGGGAAGACGCACGGGCAAGATGCCGGCAAGATGCCCGTGCTACTTGAAACAGAACTTCGAAAGCTTGCCATCGACGACACGGGTGGCAAGGTAGGGAACCATAATGGCTACCGAAGAATCCGCATCCACTGAGAAGGGTAAACACCACTTTGGACTGACCACCCGGATATTAATCGGCATGACACTGGGGATTATTGTCGGAGTGGCGATTAACCAGTTTGCTGCATCAGCACTCGATGCAAGTGCCCGGGAGTTGTTGGATAAATGGGTAATCAACGGGCTGTTTCAGGTCGGTGGACAGGTTTTCATGCGTGGACTAATGTTACTGGTCGTACCGATTGTCTTTGTTTCGCTGGTATGCGGTACTGGAGCGCTGGAAGACGTGAAACGACTCGGTCGAGTGGGCACGAAAATATTCATATACTATGTGCTCAGCACTGTCGCAGCCATCACACTGGCAGTGATTTTGGCGATGCTCCTGCGCCCCGGAGAAGGAATACAAAGACCCTCTGATCTGGCCTATGTTGCCAGGGAAGCGCCTTCCTTTGTGAGTGTCTTGCTCAACATCATCCCCACCAATCCAGTGGCATCACTGGCTGAGGGAAACATGCTGCAAATTATCCTATTTGCGCTCCTATTTGGCATGGCTCTGACCCTGAGTGGTGCTGCGGGGAAACGCGTTCTCTCCGTGTTTCAAGACCTGAACGAAGTGATATTAAAGCTAATCGGCATGGTCATGCTGGCAGCCCCCTACGGAGTGTTCTTCCTCGTGGCGAAAACCTTTGCCAGTACGGGGTATGCTGCCATCAAGCCATTGGCGCTGTACTTTGGCTTGGTGTTGGTGGCACTCTTCATTCATGGGTTTGTGTTTTATGGGCTGTGCTTAAAGCTGCTCGGTGGGTTGAACCCGATTATCTTTTTTAAGAAGATGCGAGAAGTCTGGCTGGTTGCCTTTGGTACGTCCAGTAGCAACGCCACACTGCCTGTGACGCTGGCTGTCACCGAGTTTAAGCTCGGTGTGCCCAACCGCATCGCTTCCTTCACCATCCCCCTGGGTGCGACGGTAAACATGGATGGGACCGCCATAATGCAAGGGGTGGCCACTGTATTTATTGCCCAGGTTTTCGGTGTGGAGCTGCACTGGCAGCAGTGTTTGACCGTAATCATCTCTGCCACCCTGGCATCGATTGGCACGGCGGGAGTGCCCGGAGTTGGGCTGGTCATGCTCGCCATGGTGCTAACCTCCGTAGGGCTGCCAGTAGAAGGCATCGCCATGATCATGGGTATAGACAGACTCCTCGACATGACCAGAACCTGTGTGAACGTGACCGGAGATTGCGTCTTCTCGTGTATCGTGGCCAGGAGCGAAAAGGAACTGGATGTTAAGGTGTATAACGAGACTTAACACGGTGTGTTGCGAGCACAGCAAAGCTCAACAAACGCTGGCGTTGAACGAAGTCGCGCAGTGGGAGTAACAATCGCATAACCTAAATAGGAAAATGGAATGTGACCGATCAGTGCTTTTCCCGGGATGCCGTAGGCATCCCACCGTCCCGGAGGGACAGTATGCATCTTAGCCCCAGGTTTTAACCTGTGGATCCGGTTAGAAAACCCGCGCTCCGTTTGCTTCAAACACCCAACGGAGGGCGGAAATTCTTGTCCGCTGTTATACCAACGGAGGGCGGACATTCTTGTCCGCTGTTATACCAACGGAGGGCGGACATTCTTGTCCGCCTATACTGAAGTCGTGGGAAGTGAGAAGTTCTCACGACGGTCCCGCGTTGGTTCAAAAATAACTGGAAATGACCCCGAAAGGATGGCATCCGGGGGAGAAAATAGTGCATCTGGGGGAGAAAATAGTGTTTCCGTTGTTAAAAAAAGGTCAACGTGCGGACGTAGGACCGTCGCGGGTGGAGAAAATAGCATATCGGCTGTAAATAAAAGGTAAACGGCAGCTCGTAGGACCGTATCCGCAGGAGAAAATACCATTCCGTGATGAGAAAAAAGCATTTCGGCAGGAGAAAATACCATTTCCGCATATAAAAATACCATTCCGTGATGGATAAAAAGCATTTCGGCATGTCGTAGAAGCATTTCCTGATGAAAAAGGAGCGTTCCTGCGTGACAAAGGAGCATTCCCGCGTGTTGTACGAGTACTACTGTCTGTTGTAGGACTATTCTGGGATGAAAAAATACCATTCCGGAATGACATGGGAACATTGCAGCAGGTCGCGGGACCCTTCCTGTACCCAGAAGGACTGGTCCCGCCCGAGAATGGCGCGCACCTGAGGGTTGTGGGACCATTCCTTTAACTGAAAAAGACGCGCCATCGGCAGCAGGGAGATTCCCATACCCAATAATGAACCCTGGGCGCGCCGACGGCCTTGCCGGCTTCGGCTTTTATCCACCCCTTGTCGACGAGGGCGTCGGCGCGCCTAGGAAAATAAAGCACCCACCAATTCCTATAATCAACAAATTCGAGATGCGCCTCAGCTCAAATTCCTGACCAAGCTATCGTTGACAGCGGCGATTCCGTTCCTCAGTATGCACCGTTTTTAGACCCCTCAAACTAACAATAGTGCAATGATTACCTGGCTGCAAACTACTTTTGGGAAGCATCACAAGACCGTCTTCGGGCTATTGCTCGGAGTGATCATACTTACCTTTGTATTAACCTTTGGCCCATCTGGTGCCAGTATGGCCAGAAGCGAGATGGAGGTCCAGAAGGCGCTGTTTTATGGCTACAATCTCACTTCACGGAAAGAAGTAGAGCAGCTACAGAATGGGGCCATGTTAAGTGGAGCACTCAATCCCAAGGATACCCGTATTCTGCGCCAGAACCGCGAAGATTACATGCTTGCTCGCACGGCTGGTCTTGGGATGGCGAACGAGTACGGAGTACCCACCCCTACAGTTGCGCAGATTAAGAGCTATATTGAGACCCGCTCTGCCTTTCAGAACGAGAAGGGTGAATTTGATCAGAACCTCTATTCACGGTTCATGGATAATATCAAGGCCAGTGGCGGACGGTTTACGGAGGATAGTATCATGCGTACCTTAATTGAAGACTGGCGCGTGGAGCAAATTGCAAAGACCATCGCTGGGCCCGGCTTTGTGCTGCCTTACGAAGCCCGCCTCCGCCTCACCGAGAAGCAATCAGTCTGGTCGGCTGTGCAGGCAAGCGCCGACTTTAATGCATTCAAGCCGGAAGTTACCGTGGATGATGTCGCCGCACGTGCTTTCTATGATGCCAGCCCGGTTCGCTATGAAGAACCCGAGAAGGTGAAGATAAAGGCCCTCGAATTCCCTTTTTCCACTTATTTACCGCTCGTTCCAGAGCCTGCGGAACCAGCGCTGCGTACCTATTTTGCTGCCAATACCCCCCGCTTCACCAAGCCCCCGGCCAAGCCAGCCGAAGGAGAAACGCCTGCTCCTCCCGCACCTCCTGTATTTGAGGAAGTCCAACCAGAAGTAGTGGTTGCCTTCAAAGAAGCCGAGGCACGCAAGCTTGCGGAGAATGCAGCGGACGCATTCTCCGTGAAACTATTCCGTGATGGCATCACTTATAAGTCTGATGCTTTTAAGAAGCTCGTGGAAGCCCAAGGCCTTACCCTGACAGACTATCCCGCCTACGCGAAGAACCAGCCCCCGTTCCAGATCGGGTTCACCGACTATCAATCTTACATGCAGGTCCTCAACGCTTTCAACCTTGATGCAGAGAACTATCACACCGATCCGATTCGTACGCGCACTGGAGCTGCTTTGATCATTTTTGAAGAGAAGATTACTCCTTATGTACCCGGCTATGATGAAGTTAAGGAACGCGTTCTGACCGATGCCAAGGAAGAGGAACGGCGCAAGCAGTTCATCGAGAACGGCAATAAGCTCAAAGCAACCATCGAACTGGAAATGAGCACTGGTAAATCCTTCGAAGAGGCCGCGAAGGCTGCCGGGCTTACCACCCAGGTATTCGAAAGCTTCAAGGGTGCAGAGATACCAGCCGAACTGAAGAATAATGGCGGTTTCGAGCAGCTTCTCGGACTTCAAGAGGGACAGGTTTCTCCCATGGTCTTCAAGGAAACCCAGGGACTCTTTGTGTATCTCAAGTCGAAATCCATTCCAGAGATTAGCAAGGACTCACCGGACTTGGTAGCCGAATTGAAGAGCATGAATGAGGAGCTATCCACTGCTGATGGGTGGGTTCTGCTTACAGAGCTTGCCGCCAAGGAAATCACCCGCCTGAATCCCCCGAAGGATTTGCTTAATAACTAGTCGCAGGCGAATACATGCATGCCACTGTTGCCAGTGTGTTGCACAATGTAGTAGAGCAGGTCCCCCTTGGCAAAGATGGCAATCCCCTGTTTAGTCGAATTCCAGATTCGATACGAGGGCAGATCAATGACGGCGCGGCCTCTCAAGCCTTGTCTGCGGCTGGCGTCGAGATTCGGTGCCGCGTGGGGGAGAATGGCGGTGTGCTGCATCTTTGGGTTGATGGCAAAGAAGCAGTCCCGGTGGAACTTTACTTTGGGGACTATCTACTGTGGACGTTCCCCATTGGCCCGGGTAAACATGAGGTGCCACTGTCCAGAGGGATAAGTTATCCTTGGCTAAGCTGGCGCGAAGTAGGCAGGGATTTAAGAGGAATACTTGGCACACTTCCGCGTCGTCGATACAACCCGGAGCTTGTACGGGTGGTATTCCCAAACAAGGCGAGAGTGGGCCTGCTCGATTGCACCGGAGACATTTTCCCTGCGTTGCCAGGAGATGTGCCCCAGTACACTCTCCTCGGCTATGGGTCATCCATCACCATGGGGGTAGAAGCCATCCGCATGAACGATGCCTATTTATCCTTGGTTGCTGAACAACTCGGGTGTGACTGTCTTAATCTTGGATTTGCTGGCAGTGCTTTGTGTGAAGAATCCATAGCCGATTGGATACATACAAGAGATGACTGGGATATAGGTCTGTTTGAGATGGGAATTAATATGGACGGCCTGCTTCCGGATGTATTTACCTCACGAATACGCTCTTTTGTAGCCATAGTGGGTGGTAAAGTGTCCACCAGACCTGTCTTTGCCATGGATCAGTTTCGGCATTTCAATGATCTTCCAGGGATTAATTCGGTACGTGTCATTCAGAAAAGACAAGTGGTGTTGGATGCAGTAACCGAGCTTGGTGGCCCCAAGACACAGTATATCCCGGTACAAGATTTACCCGATATTAGCGGACTTTGCGCTGATCTCTTACATCCTTCACCTCTGGGTATGCATCAGATGGCGGATTCTATTACGCGGACTATTCGTAACTCTGCGCTCTGGCAGGAGCTTATCTTGCAGAGGTAATTGCTGCATTCGCACTTGGCTTGTTTGTTCCCGGTATGCGCGTGGACTCACACCTACAACGCGCTTAAACATCCGTGAAAAGGCTTGCAGGTCGGGATACCCCGTACGGTCTGCCACTTCTGAGATTGAGATGGAGCGGTTCACCAGCAGATAGCGGGCGGCATCTATACGCCGTAGTATATGATAAGTGACCGGCGCGTGCCCATAGGTTTTCCGAAACAGCGCACTGAGGTGTGAGGGGGAAATCCCCGCGATACTGGCCATCGCTTGAAGTGTCAATGGGGTGCCAGTCTGCATATCGAGCAGGCTCTTGAGTGAGCGCAGTCTGCGGTTGGGCACGAGTTCAGGGTCGTTTGCATCACGGGCAAGCATGAGCAGCCAGTTCTCGAAACAATTGCCAAGGATGCGTGTGCTGGGATTCGCGGGCGTAGTCAGCTCTGTATGCATCTGGCGGATGCCGTGCTCGATGAGTTGCGGCCCGCCTGCGCGCCAGGGAGTGCCAGCACTGATGGACACGGATTTCAGCAAGGGGAGGACGCGGCGCCCGGTGACTTGTATCCAGCTATGCGTCCACTCACCATCCGCGTTGCCGTAGCTGCGGGCTTGGCCGGGAGCCCAGACCACGAGATGCCCCGGTGGGACAGATTTCCATTCACCGTGGGCTTCGAAGCGTGCTACATCATGGAAATAGATAAGCAGCCAGTCATCCACATGCGCTGTATAGTGCAGCAGCCCCGCGGGCATCTTCTCCTCGACTGCGTGGGAGTAAACGGCGAACTCTACATCATGCTTTCGCGGTGCATCCCAGGCGTAGCGGTAGATAAGCCCTGTCATGAATCAGAAGATATGCCAACAAGTCAATAAATCCAGCCATTTATCCCCAGGCTAAGTTCTGTTATACTTCAGTGCATGAATAAACCCCTGAGTATTGGCATTGTTGGAAGCGGATTCATCGCTGGAGTTCACGCTTCATCACTAAAGAAAATTGCCGACGTGACCATCACCGCGGTGGTTGATACGGATGTTGTCCGCGCCGCAGAGTTTGCGAAGAAGCATGGCATCGCCGCCCACTATGCATCGTTCCAAGCCATGCTCGATGCGCATCGCTTCGACGCGATCTACTTCTGCATCCCACCCTTTGCCCACCAGGGTGAAGTCGAGCAGGCCGCTGCGCGCGGTATTCATTGTTTCCTGGAGAAGCCGATCGCCATGGACTCGGTCAAGGCAACCGCGATGGTCGATGCCATCGAGAAAGCTGGAGTCATCAGCCAGGTCGGCTTCCATTACCGTTTCCGCAAGTCTGTGCGTGCCTTGAAGCGCCTCATCGACTCGGGCGAAGCCGGGAAAGTGTCTCTATTCTCCGGGCGCTATTGGACGAATATGGACGGCGCCCTCTGGTGGAGAAAGCAGGATATGTCTGGCGGACAAATCTATGAGCAGGTCATCCATATCTACGATTTGGCGCGCTTCTTTATGGGTGAGATCAAATCCGTTCACGGGCTGATGCGCAATGTTTGTCACCAAGGCAGGGCGGACTACACCATTGAGGATACGAGCATTGGAACGCTTGCGTTTAAGAATGGCTCTGTGGGCGTCATTACCGGGAGCAACTGCGCGATTCCTGTCCACTTTATTGGCGACTTCAAAGTAGTGTGCGAAAAAGTCACCCTGGACTATCAATGCACGGGCCAGCACTGGGTCACGCCTGACTCCGCTCGACTCTATAGTACCAGTGGCGCGGTGGAGTCTGTTGTTGAAGACGAAGATCCCTACCTGTTGGAATCCATTGAGTTTATCTCTGCCATTCAAGAAGGCAGAGCCGCATCCACACCCGCGCGCGTGGGTCTTGAAGCGATTCTCCTCGTCGAGGCACTTATTGCAGACGCAGCCAATCATCAGTAGCTTTTAACCTATTATCATTCACCCCATGAGCAAAAATATACTAATCAATCTACCCGGAGACTTCTTCATCCAGCCCGAACTGAAGGCTGCTTTCGCCCGCATTGCCAGCCACGGCACGGTCAGACAGACTTCGAGTAATACACCCGACGAGATCGCAGCCGACTTGAAGTGGGCCGATGTTGTCTTTATGTGGTCCTGGCCCGTTCTGGATGAGGCGCTCCTCAATCGCGCGGGTACGCTCGATTACGTGGGCCATATAGACATCTCCCAGCGCGGAGCCCAAGCGGAGTTGGCCAAGGGGATTCCCATTTCGACATCGCGTGCCGGATTCTCTCCCGCAGTAGCAGAGATGGCCCTTGGATTAATCCTCAACAGCCTTCGCCGTATTTCCGATTACCATGCTGCGATGCGAAGCGCTACGGAATCGTGGGTGAAGGCGTTTCCCAAGGATATCAATCCACTGGAGCGCCAGTTGACCGGACTCACGGTTGGCATCGTCGGCCTGGGGCAGGTAGGGCGCAGGCTGGCGCACTTTCTAAAAGCATTCGAAGTGAAGCTAAAGGTCGTTGATCCCTTCGTGCCGGAATCCGTGATTACGCAATACAATGGCGAGCGCATGGGGCTTGAGCCTATGATCGAGTGCTGTGATGTAGTGGTGCTCTGTGCCGCGAGTAATGAAGGGACAACGCGGCTCATCAATGCCGATCGCATTGCCCGGTTCCGCCCGAATAGCATTTTAGTCAATGTAGCTCGTGCCGCCTTGGTTGATTACGCAGCACTCGCAGAGCGTCTGCAACAGGGTGACCTCATCGCTGCACTGGATGTGTTTGATGTTGAGCCGCTGCCTGCTGACTCCGTTCTACGTACGCTGCCCAATACCTACCTCACCCCGCACCGTGCCGGTGGGCTCATCAGTTCCGTGCAGCGCAACCTGGATTGGTTGATCGAGGACTATGAAGCATTACTTGCAAATAAGTCACGCAAGTATGCTGTTACGGAAGCGATGATCCCTGCTTTGGATAAGTAGAAACCCTATAACGGATGGGAACACTGTCGCAGCACACTGGTTGTTAGTGTGTGAATTTTAAAGCGCCGGATTTGCCCTGCGCATTGTTATCTCCTGATTTCAATGCACTATTAGTTTGCGCTTGTCGCTGTATTGCTGTTATCCATGCAGCTTTTTGGGGCTACTCTGGCTGTGAAGGTCTGTTACTATACTCTCTCTTATACAAGGAAAGTCACCCTGCACCTTGCGGGGTGGCTGTTGTGCGCATCCCTGTACACACACGCAGCGACGGAGAGGTTACCCCAGGCTTGGACCCCACCGTCCAAGGTTACAATTCTCACGAGTGACAACCCGGACGTCCAATATGATCGTGAGTTTATCCGTGGACTTCAGACGAGTGTGCTGAAAAGCTACGGCTATGTGGAGTGGCAAACCGAGTATCTCGACTACTCGTCGTACAGGGACGACGAGACCCGTGCCCTGGTGCGCGATGTGATTCTGAGGAAGTTCTCCTTGAGACGCAATGATGTCATAGTAACCACGGGGCTGGAAGCGCTCCAGTTTGCCCTGGCTTATCGCAGCATTGTGGCACCGAATAAACCGATTGTTTACGGGATGGTCAGCGACAATGCTACACTCATCACAGCAGGGCAGAGCAAGGTTACGGGGGTAATCGATACGGCAGCCATTCAGGAGACTCTGGAAGTGGCCATGACCTTACAGCCGCATGCGACCGATGTAGCGGTCGTTTACGGTACTCGCACGGCGGAAGGTATTCGCAAGATCGAACTGTTCAACGAATTGCGCAAGCGCTACGAGCCCCGGTTACATTTTCATCTATTTGCAGACGCACAGATGAATGAGCTGAATAAGAGTCTCGAGCAGCTACCCAAGGATAGTTTTATCCTCTACCTTGCAGGCATGCGCCAGCGGAATGCAAATCTCAGTGTGTTGACATACTTTCAGGAGACGCCCCCGGCAGCCAGGCGACCGCTGTATACGCTCTGGCCTTGGGAAGGAGCTGTGGGCGGTAAAGTCTATGATGAAGCAGTAAAAGGGGAGGCGGTTGCCAGTCTGCTGGTAAAGATTCTACATGGAGAGAATCCCGATCAACTGGAACCGTTGCAAAAGAATAGCACAAGCTATTGGTTTGATTATGACAAGTTGAAGTACTTCGGCTTGGACCCCGGGTTGCTGCCTTCTGATTCTAGAGTAATTAACAGCCCCTATTTCTCTCTCACCATGGGAAGAAGAGAAGTGACAATTCTAAGCGTGTTGGGGGGGACATTGTTATGTATTTCGATAGTGCTGGTCGTACTAAACATCCGGCTGCGTAGTGCGCGGAGTGCCTTGCGACTGGCGAAAGATGAGGCAGTCGCCGCGAATCAGGCCAAGAGTGAGTTTCTTGCCAACATGTCTCATGAGATACGCACCCCGATGAATGGCGTGATGGGGATGACGGAACTGCTCATGGAAACTCCGCTAACCCGTGAGCAAAAGAACTTTGCTCAGACCGTTTACTCTTCTTCGGAAACGCTGCTTCTAATCATTAACGACATCCTTGACCTCTCCAAAATTGAGTCCGGTAAGCACAAACTCAGCCATGAGCCCTTTGACTTGCGGGAGACCATGGAAGAGAGCGGGCGGCTTATGTCATTCCGTGCGAAAGAGAAGGATGTGGAGATTATCCTGAACTATAAGCCGGCCACGCCATGTAGGTTTCTGGGAGATGCGGTTCGAGTGCAGCAGGTATTTGTCAACCTGATCGGCAACGCGGTGAAGTTTACAGACTCTGGTTATGTTTACATAGAGGTCCACTGCGAGAAACGCATTGGTAAGAACGCACTCATACAGATACAGGTGGAAGATACCGGTGTGGGCATAGCCCAAGCGGATCAGGACCGCATCTTCGAGCAGTTTTCACAAGTGGGTGAAGTTCAAAGGCGAATTCAGGGGACAGGGTTGGGACTCGCTATTGTGAAGTCGTTGAGCAAGTTGATGAACGGGAGCGTAGCAGTCACTTCGCGCGAAGGGCAGGGGAGCACTTTCTACGTACGGCTCGAGTTTCCGGTTGTAGAGGATACTGCAGCCGTACAACCCATCCAGTGGCAGCAGGGTCCAGTTCTGGTTATCGCCGCGAATCGCCCCACGCGTGACACATTGCTCGGGTACCTGCAGGCGATGGGCATCCCTGCGCAGGCCACGCCAGGGGTTAACGAAGCCCTCCAGCTCATGCGGCATGCCAGGGCGGCAGGCGATGGATTTGGCTGGGTATTTGTCGATAACCGCTTGGGCGGGAAAGATGCAGCGTATCGTATAGTCGCGGAGAAACTCGTCCCCGCACCCAAGCTTCTACTACTTACGCATTTCACACAAGTGCCCTCAACGGCTGAACTCGCAAGCTGGGGCTATGCCGGGTACGTTCAAAAACCGGTTCGTGTCGGAGAATTCACTGGCATACTCGAAACCATCGCGAAGCAGCGCGAGATTGCCGTCGTTGAGCCATCATCAGCCATGGAGCCCCAGCCTACAGTGGCCAACTACGCTTCGCGTGTCTTGCTTGTAGAGGATAACCCTGTTGGCCAGAAGGTGGCCTCCCTTATGCTCCACAAGCTTGGCTGTATAGTGGATGTGGCAGCGAATGGGCTTGAAGCACTTAACCGGTGGAAAGCCGCCTCCTACGATCTTATTCTTATGGATTGCCAGCTCCCTGTGATGGATGGCTTCGAAGCCGCAAAGCGTATCCGTCAAGAAGAGCAGGTAATCAATCGCCCCCGAACCCTCATAATCGCCCTGACTGCGAACGCCATGCAGGGCAGTCGCGAAGCTTGCGAAGTCGCCGGTATGGATGGTTTCCTCGCGAAACCGCTCAAACTCGCGCATCTCGAAGAGCTACTTGCCAAACACTTGCCCGTTGGCATACCTGCGAATGGTGGAAACGGTGGAAACATAGTCCCCGAACCTGTTGCTGGTGCTGACAGATAAGCCTGAAAGGTACGATAATAGAATAGAGGCGTGGAATCGTGTAAAACGCTCATTGAGAACGCATAGAGACGACGGTGGGGTTAAAGACGCTATCCCTACGGGTGAGCTAGAAAAGACCTGGTTTGGTCACCATTTCCTCTCTTTAGGATAACCCAAACAGAAGCACAGGCACCCTGTCTCCAGGATGCCTGTGCTGGGCTGTGTCGTTTAGGCGACCTATATCGTCCTATAGGACCTATAGGCCCAATAGGTCCTATTTCGGTTTTACTTCGGTCCTACGCCGCCGCGTTCAAGCCGATGGGCATGGGGCGGACGATGTGCAGGGTGTTGCTGCCGCGCTCGCGCCCTACGCTGGTGATGGCGTAGATGCGGAAGCGCACTTCATTTCCGGCAACGGCGAGGCCGTGAGCCGTGGTGTAGGTGAGGGCGGTCTTTGGCAGGCGGGCCACCACGGTGTCCTCATCGGCGCGGTACGCACCGTCAATGCAGGCGCGAACTTCGTAGGCATCAAGGTCCGGGTGTTCACACTCAGTCCATGAGAGCGATGCCTTCTGCTCAAGCGCGTTCCAGCCACCGGTCAATGTCACACCAGCGGGTGTGGAGCCAGGCAACGGATTGGCGCGGGGCAGACTCAGCACAAACTCATGGTTGCGCGGATAGAGCCCCTTGATCAGCGCGCGGTACTCAACAAGACGGGGGCGGATCACGTTCTCAATGAACTGACGGCGC